>DASWWP010000050.1:0-29050 GCA_036405915.1 Pseudomonadales bacterium | reverse complement strand
TGATGACGAAAAGCACGATGAACTGGTCCGCTCCGATACGCGCAACCTGGTCCGGACTGCCGGTATTGCGAATCATCCATTCGGCAACGAGCCGCAGCAGCTCATCGCCGCTGCCGCGGCCCAGCGTGTCGTTGATGTTCTTGAACCGGGCGAGATCCACCAGCGCGATGCAGAGCCGCGTGTCGTTCTGCGATGCGAGTTTCATATGCTCGCGCAAACGTTCGAGGAACAGGGCCCGGTTTGCGAGGCCGGTCAACGTGTCGAAGTTGGCGAGGTAGTCGAGTCGCTCCTTCTTCTCGATGTGGTCGGCGGCGAATGCGACGTCATCCGCCATTTCCGTCAGCAGGCTCATTTCGTCGTCCTGGAAGAAGCCCAGTTCCTTCGCGTACAGGACGAGCACGCCAATTGCCTTGTCACGCACGTTCAGCGGCAGTACCGCGATCGAGCGCACGCCCCGTTCGAGGTATCGTTCGCCATGCAGCGGGCTGTCGTCGGCGGCTACGTCATTTGACACGACGGGCCTGGCCGTGGCGATAGCACGCGAGATCATCGTCGTGGCTGCGGTAGCCGGGGACGCCAGTGTTGCCCGCACAAGGCCCATCAGCGTCTCGTCCTTCCCTTCGGATGCGACGGGCTCGATCGTGCCGGTGCGCGGGTCGACGACACACAGCATCGCCATGTTGAACTCGCCCGATTCGTACGCGATACGGCAGGCTTCGCTGAACAACTCCGCGCGGTCATTTACGCGCACGATCAGCGCATTGATGCCGCTCAGCACCGCGCGCACGCGATGCAGGTAGGCCAGTTGCGCTTCCGTTTCCTTGCGGTGCGTGATGTCGTGGAAATAAACCGCGAGGCCGGTGTGCGACGGATATACGTTGATCTCGAACCAGGTTTTCAGCGGAGCGTAGTACTCCTCGAAGGTCAGCGACTGGCGTTCGGCCGCGACCCTGCGGTAATTGGGTTCGATGGAGGCGTCCAGAGCCGGGAACTCCGCCCAGATGTTGCGGCCCAGCAAGCCGGCCCTGTCGCGCCGCAGCAGGCCTTCGGCGCGGCGGTTCACATAGGTGAAGTTCCAGTCGGTGTCGAGCGTGTAGAAACCGCCGGTGATGCTTTCGAAGGTCTCGACGAGACGGTTGCCCAGCCCGTGTATCTCTTCTTCCGCCGCCTTCTGCGCGGAGATGTCCTGGATCGCGCCCTGCACGAGGCGCGTATGGTTGGCTTCGTTGTCCCATGCCTCGCCAGTGACGCGGACCCAGAGCGTGTTGCCGCGAGCCGTTATCAGCTGCAGTTCGAGGTCAAACGGATAGCCGCCGTCACGGCAATGCGTGTAGGCATGCATGAATGTTTCGCGGGATTCTGGCGGATAGAACTCCAGTAGTTCATCCACCGACGGGGTATGACCGACCGGAACCTCGTGCAGCCGGCAGGTTTCTTCCGACCAGAACACGCTGCCGGCATGCGTGTCGATCGACCATCCGCCCATTCGCGACAACCTGCCAGCCATGCGCAGCAGTGTGTCGTTGCGTGCGAGCTGCTCGTGCACGAGGCGCTGTTCGGTAATGTCCATCACCATGCCGGCACGTGACAACGGCGCGCCGTCCGCGCCGAACTCCACGTTGCCACGTGCATAGATCCAGCGCACTTCGCCGTCGGGGCGGCGGATGCGGTATTCCATTTCCATCATCGGGTTTTCCGCCGAGACGTTCGCATAGGCCGCGTCGAACGCCGCCCTGTCTTCCGGCACAATGAAGCTGCGGAAATGCTCGAAGGTTCCGTGGAATTCGTCGTGGCGGATGCCGAACAGCTCGCAGGTCGAGTCTGCCCACGTAACACGTCCGCTGCGCGCATCCGAACTCCACGAACCCATGCGCCCGATACGCTGGGCGTTCGACAGCTGCACGGCTTTCTCGTGAATCGAGTCGAGCAGCAGCCTGTATTCTGTTACGTCGCGGTAGTACCAGATGCGCCCGTAATGTCGGCCCTCCGCGCCGACGGCCGGCGCGGAATACACGTCGAGGGTCGTGCCGTGCACGGTCCGGACTTCCGCGAAGCTCGTTTCGTCGCGATGGGCGTGCAGATGCCTTACCTTGGCGAGGTACGCGGCCGGATCCGCGAGTCGTCTTCCGATTTCGGCTATTACCTGGGTCGATTGCGCCAGCGGCGTAGTACGACATTCCTCCATCAACTCCGGGCCGATTCCCCAAAGCTCCAGAAAACGCCTGTTGTACGACAGCACCCTGCCGTCAGTGCTTACGACCAGGATGCCGTCGAGCGATGCTTCCTGCTGCGTCTTCAGGATGGCGTGGTTGAACTGGATCTGCTCGTTCGCCTGCTGGTGCTCGGAGATCTCGCGCTGCAGCGCCTGGTTGGCGCGTTCGAGCTGCACGGTTTTTTCCTCGAGCTTGCGGATCAGCCGCTCGCTGTAATATTTGAGCGTGACGTCATCCGCATCGACCGGGAGCGCCGTCGCCGCAGCTGCGGGGATACGGACGGCGTTTTTCGCGAGCACGCGCCGTAATTCGCCGATGAGGTCGGCCATCCGGGCGGGCTTCAGGATGAATGCGTCAGCCCCGAGGTTTTCGCCGAATTGCATGTCGTCGACGTCCGTGAACGTTGCGGTATAGATGACGAAGGGCACGTGCGCGCAAACAACATCGCTTTTCCAGTGTTTCAGCAGCGTGTATCCGTCCATCACCGGCATCAGCAGGTCGGAGACCACGAGGTCTGGCATGCCGATGCGAGCCTGCGCGAGCGCCTCCATGCCGTTACGGGCGGAAACGACCGAAAAGCCGTGTTTCGTGAGGGTTGTTTCGAGTAAGCGGAGACTATCGGGCTGGTCGTCTACAATCAGTACTTTAGTCATTATCCTGCTGGATCGGCATTGCGCGGCCCGGCGAAGCGCGAGCGTAGTGGCTGGGCAGGATTCTGACTTCGCCACGGGTAGCAAGCAACCGCCGTTTACGGTTCCGCTGGAGTATTTGTAGTGAAGATCGCAGTTAGAGAGCTTTCTGGCCCGGAAATCACGTGCCGAACCTGCAGCGCGTGTTGCTGCAGCCTGGAAGTGATGCTTATTACCGACACCGGTGTTCCGGAAAACTACATTGCGTACGACGAATGGGGTGCGGCGATGATGCAGCGCCTGGCCGATGGCTGGTGCGCTGCGCTCGACCGCAAGACGATGCTATGCAGTATTTACGAGCAGCGCCCGCTGATTTGCCGGGAATTCGCGATGGGCGGTGACGACTGCCTCGCGGCACGCGCGCCACCGCAGTAATGACGCACGTGCCGTGCGGAAAACCGGAACTGTCCGATCACTGCTTCCCGCCAGGTGTTTCGACCAGCGCCTGCATTACCGCCGTTTCGAATTCGTCCATCAACGTGAACGCACCCGGGAAGCCGGCCACCTGCGTCATGTAGATGCCGACGACGCGCTCCTGCGGATCGACGAAGAAGTGCGTGTTGTACAGTCCGCTCCAGCCAAAGCTGCCTTCCGAAAGCCACGTGGGCTCCGCCACTGGATCGGTTATCACGCGCACGCCGAGGCCGTAACCTTCGCCCGGATTGCGGCCCGGCAACGTGTCAGGCAGGTGTGCCGCGCGCATGATCTCCAACGTGCGCGTGCCGAGCAGCCGCGTGTCGTCCAGTTCGCCGTCGTTCATCATCACCAGCGCGAACTGCAGGTAGTCTTCGGCCGTGCTGTACAGTCCGCCGCCGCCGGAGAAGTAGCTGCCGTTTGCGAAGAACATTTCCGGCATCGGCACGAAATTGCCGTTCTCGACGCGGTATAGCGTCGCGAGGTCCGGGTGCGGCGTGTCGCGGTAGAAGAAGGTGTCGTCCATGCCGAGCGGCCCGAAGATCTTCTCGCGCGTAAAGGTGCCGAAATCCACGCCCGACGTGATTTCGACGATGCGCGCGGCGACGTCGAGCCCGTACATCGCGCTGTACGCCCAGCGTGTGCCGGGCTGGAATTCAAGCTGGCTCGCCCCGAGCTGCGGCAGGATGCTCGCGAGCGTCGCGCCCGGCGTGAACTCGATCGCGACCGACGCGTTGCTCGCCTCGCCGCTCATCAGGCCGGACGAATGCGTCAGGATGTCCTTCACGGTGATTTGCCGTTCGGCCGCGATGCCCTGCGGATTGCCGGGGGAGGCCACGCGCAGGTTGCCGAGTTCGGGAATGTACTTCGCGACCGGATCGTTGAGCCCGACCTTGCCTTCCTCGACCATCATCATCACGGAGAACGCCACGAGGGGCTTCGTCATCGACATGATGCGGAATACGGCGTCCTTCTGCATCGGCCGTCCGCTGTCGACGTCCATGACACCCTGTGCCTGGTGCCAGACGATCTCGTTGTCGCGCGCGACGAGCGTCACGGCGCCGGCAAAACCCTTCGCTTCGATGTGGCGCTGCATCAGTGCCTCGATGCGCGTGAGCCGTTCGGACGACATGCCGACGGATTCGGGCGATGCCGTCTGCGCAGTGGCGCTCGGGAAAAATGCCAGTGCGGCTGCTCCGAGCAGCGCGCCGGCGAACAGGCGATGGCAGGTTCTCATGGATTACCCCTCCGGGCTCGTTGTTGTCGTTGTATGGGCGAGCGGGCCGATTGTAACGTGCGACCTCAGGGACCGGTCCAGCACGGCCCTGCTTGTAATACGGGGCATGTCCCCCACATCGCAATGTGCGTCGAAAAGCGACGCACCAGACATCGGAGAGACATGAGCAAGTACGAAGTCATACAGCGCGACGGCCACGTGCCGGTCAAGGCCTGGACGAAGGGCGTCGCCTTCGACGACAACGCGCGCAAGCAGGTAGCGAACATCGCGCAACTGCCGTTCATTCACAAATGGATCGCCGTGATGCCCGACGTGCATCTCGGCAAGGGCGCGACGATCGGCAGCGTGATCCCGACGATCGACGCGGTGATCCCGGCAGCGGTCGGCGTCGACCTCGGCTGCGGCATGATGGCGGTGAAGACGAGCCTGCGCGCCGAACAGCTGCCCGATTCGCTGGCGCAACTGCGCAGCGAAATCGAAAAGCAGGTGCCGCACGGCATGACCCGGCAATTTCGCGGCGGCCGCGACACCGGCAGCTGGGGCAAGATTCCCGATGACGTCATGACGGCCTGGCAGGCGCTCGGCGAGCGCTTCACGCAGTTGTGCGCGAAACATCCGTTCCTGAAGAACACGAACAACCTGAACCAGCTCGGCACGCTCGGCAGCGGCAACCACTTCCTCGAAGTCTGCCTCGACGAGCAGGGCGGCGTGTGGGTCATGGTGCACAGCGGTTCGCGGGGAGTCGGCAATCGCATCGGCACGCACTTCATCGAGCAGGCGCGCAAGGACATGGAACGCTGGCACATCCGCCTGCCAGACCGTGACCTCGCATACCTCCCCGAAGGCAGCGAACACTTCAGCGATTACGTGGCGGCCGTGGCGTGGGCGCAGGATTTCGCGCGCGTGAACCGGGAAGTGATGATGGCGCGCGCACTGCAGGCGCTGCGCAGGATAGTGCCGGTACCGTTCGATGCACGTGTCGAAGCCGTCAACTGCCACCACAACTACATCAGCCGCGAACATCATTACGGCAAGGATGTGTGGGTCACGCGCAAGGGCGCCGTCAGTGCACGCGAGGGCGAGATGGGTATCATCCCGGGCAGCATGGGCGCGCGTTCGTTCATCGTGCGCGGGCTCGGCAACGCGGAAAGTTTCTGCAGCTGCAGCCATGGCGCGGGCCGCGTGATGTCGCGCGCGGAAGCGAAACGGCGCGTGTCGCTCGCCGAGCACGTCGAAGCGACACACGGCGTCGAATGCCGCAAGGACGCCGGCGTGATCGATGAAACGCCGTCCGCGTACAAGCCGATCGACAAGGTGATGGAAGCGCAATCGGACCTCGTCGAGATCGTGCATACGCTGAAGCAGGTGTTGTGCGTGAAGGGTTGAGGTGACTCATTGGCCACCGTGCGCCGACACGTCGCGTAAATGCTCGGTACAGTGAAAGGTTCGGGAACGGGGAGAGCGCGCACATCCATGTGCTGTCTCTCGCGCCATCCCTGGCGCTCAACGTCCCACCGCAGCATGCCCGTTCCCGAACCTCGTACATCTGCGTTGGCGTCATGTACTTCCAGAGTTCGCATGTCTGTGTGGCTTCGAGCGAGGGAGGTGCAAGTGGGAGATCGAGCGGATGCATTAGTGATCGACATGGATACAACGATTAGACAGCGCTAATGCGTGGAAACTACGGCGTGCGGTTGAACCCGCGGAACTGCAACAAAGCAGGGCGAAGCATATAGAACAGGCCGCAGCGAAAGGGCCTGAGTGGCTAACGCCTGAACGTCCAGTACCGCCCTTCCGGCGTGTCGATCGCTTCGAGCCCGAAGCGCTGGTCGGACGGTAGGCCGGTGGTCAGCAGGGCGAAGATGTCTTCCATGATGCGGCGATCTTCCATGAAGTACGAGTGGCCGAGGAAGCCGCGCGAGGCGTCGGAGGCGTCGACGGTTTCGACGCCGGGCACGATGACGAGGCCCGCGCCCGAATCGCCCGCGCGCGGGTAACCATTGAAGGTTTTCGACGCCATCAGTGCACGGTCGCCTGACGATGCGTACAGCGTTACCGGTGTATGCGCCGCTTCGAGGCGCGGTGCGATTTCGTGGCGGAACACATCGGCATCCATGTCGGGCGCGACGAGCACCAGGTGCTGGATGCGGTAGATGTCGAGCGGGCGGTCGCGAATCACGCTCGCGTACGCGCGCGTCAGCGTCAGGCTGCCCATGCTGTGCGCGACGAGGAAGATCTGCTCGGCGTCGGTGCGATCGAGCACGTCGGTCAGCACGCGCGCGAGATGCGTTTGCGACCAGTCGGCGTTCGTCGCGTCGGCTGCGTAACCCATCAGCGAATTGCGCGACGGCCAGCTGAACAGCAGCACGGGGCCGTCGAATTTCAGGTCCGTCGAAAACTGCGCGAGGCCGCGCGCGGCTTCGGGGAAATCGACGTTGTAGCCGTGCACGAAGACCATCAGGCGTTTGGCGGGCGACTGTTCGATTGCCGTGTTCAGCTGCTGCATGAAACCATCGTTCGTCAGCGGGCGCGTGCCGCGATATGCGATGTGCTTGCGTTCGTTCTCCGACCATTCGAAGCGGAACATCGACGGCTGTTCGTTGCGGCCGATCACGTGGTTCGGCGGAATCGCGATGTCGGCGATGCCGGTGCTCAGGTCGCCGCGCTCGCGGCCGAACTCGCCCCGGTTTTCGGTGGCGCGCGTCGTCGCGTAGAACAGCTCGACCGTACGCGCGGTCGGTTCAGACGGATCGTTGAACGACAGGCATCCGGCGAGGAATGCGCACGCGGCGAACGGCAGCGCACGCAACAACGCCCGGGCCTCGGCGCCGGGGTTCGTGTGCATGAGGGACTTGAGACGGCGGAACATCAGAAAAAAGTATCGGGAATTCGCGGTGCGGAAGTAAGGGGATTATAGCGAAGCCAGCCGGATGGCCAACCTTTCAGGTCCCTGACTGCGACATTCCACGCAGCCCGAGCGCGACCGTATCGGGCGAGCGCGCATAATTACTGCTGCTGTGCCGCGAAGTCGCCGAAAAGACCGGCAGCCGACGGCACGAACCAGTAAATCGCGAGCATCGCCGCGATCGCGACTGCATTCACGATGCCCACGAGTGCGCCGAAGCTGCGGTCGCCGAGCCAGGCGGCCATGCCGCTTTTTGCGATCGTGTTGGAGGCGACGGCGATCACGATGCCGAGTCCGGCCGCATCGGCATCGAGTTGCCCGCCGGCCATGCGCGCGAACGACAGCGTGACGGCATCGACGTCGGCGAGGCCGGACAATGCCGCCACGAAGAACACGCCGCTGTTCCCTATCTGCATGACGACGACGTTCGCGATGAGCCCGATGACGGCGATCAACGCGGCGAGTTTCAGCGCCGTCTTCAGTTCGAAGGGGTTTTTCAGGCCGAAGTCCGGATGTTCGCCATCGCGCCCGTTGCCGCGGAAAGTCATCAGCGCACCGGCCACGAGGCAGAGGAGGCCGGCGCCGGCAACGCCTGGCGCAATGCGGCCCGCGAGTGCCGGCAGCAGCAGGAACACGATCACGACGACGCGGAACATCATGATGGACCCCGCCATCAGCACGCCGCCGGCAAGCACGCGCGCGCCGCCGCTACTTTCGCGCTGCATGCGCGCGAGCGCGAGTGTCGTCGCCGTCGACGACGTGAGTCCGCCGGTCAGCGATGCGAGGCCGACGCCGACGGAATCGCCGGTGACGCGCACGAGCACATAACCGACGAAGGACACTGCCGCGATCAATATGGCCATGAGCCACGTGTCGTACGGATTGAACGAATCCCATGGATCGATCGTGCGGTTCGGCAGCACCGGCAGCAGCAGGAAGGTCATCGCCATCAGCGTGAGCACCGCGCGCAGCTCGAGCCATGTGACGTTGCGGACCATGCCGTGCAGCTGCTCGCGCAACGCGAGCACGATCGTCATCGCCACGGCAGTGGCAATCGCAACCGTCGGCATGCCGATGACGGCGTACGCGCCGATCGCGAAGGTCAGCATCGCGGCGACGAGCGCAGTCGCGCTGAAGTTGCGTTCTTCGCGCGCTTCCCAGTACAGGAATGTGCCGACGGCCGCCGTGTAGGCGAGCAACGCGGTAGCGAGTACGAGCGGATGCGTAAGATCGGCAAGTGCAGCGGAAATGCCGCCGAGCAGGCCAGTAAGCCCGAACGTGCGAAGGCCGGCCGCGCGATCGCCGTCGGCTTCGTCGCGCGCGCGCCAGCCACGTTCGAGGCCCACGAGCAGGCCCACGGCGAGTGCGACGCCGAGCCGCTGGAATAATTCGAGATGTTCCTGTTCCATCGTGATTCCTTGCCGCTAATGGGTGTTCGGCGCCGATGCTAGCGCGAAAGTAACAGCCGCGTTAGCCCGCGCTTTCCCGCAAGATACCCGCGGCAATCCATGCACGCGTCGCCGAACGAGGTGCGCCGCGCGCTATCATGCGCGCATGAACGTTGACGTTTCTTCCAGCCGGGAAACCGCCGGCACCCACACGCTGCGACTGCCGTACGAGCCGCCGTTCGACTTCACGCTGATGCTCGGTTTCCTCGCGAAGCGTGCAATTCCCGGCATCGAGCGCGTGACGGCGACGACGTACGAGCGCGTGTTCGGCCCGTCCACGAAGCCGGCGTGGCTGTGCGTCAGTGCCGATCCCGCGCGGCCGGAACTCGTGCTCGACATCGTCAGCGCCGATCCGAAGGACATCCCGGAAGTCGTGTTACGCGTGCGGCGGATCTTCGACCTCGATGCCGACCTGCGCCCGGTGCATGCCCTGTTCGCGACCTCGCCATTGCTGCAGACGGGCCTCGCGCGTCGCCCGGGCCTGCGCGTGCCGGGCTGCTGGGACGGATTCGAACTCGCGGTGCGCGCCGTTATCGGCCAGCAGGTCAGCGTGGCGAGCGCGACGACGGTCACGCGCCGGCTCGTCGACTCTCACGGCCCGCTGCGCAGCGGAGCGCCGGCAGGCCTCGATCGCGTATTTCCCGATCCGGAGCTCCTCGCCGAGGCAGCACTCGACGACATCGGCCTGCCGAAAGCCCGTGCCGAAACGCTGCGCACGCTGGCGCGCGCCATGCGGGCCGGCGACGTCGATTTCAGTCCCGGGCAGAACCTGCAGGAATTCGTCGCGAACCTGACGCGGCTGCGCGGCTTCGGCCCGTGGACGGCCAACTACATCGCGATGCGCGCATTGCGGCACCCCGATGCGTTTCCGTCGGGCGACGTCGTGCTGCAGCAGATTCTCGGCGGCGAGCGGCGCCTGAGCGAGCGCGAAACGGAAGCGGCGTCACAGGCCTGGCGGCCCTGGCGCGCGTATTCGGTGCTGCATCTCTGGTACCTGTGGGGCGACAGGTCGCTGGCGAAGTAGTGCGCCAGTCGCCGGCGCGCCTGCGTAGCACAGGCGCGCCGGCTGCATGCCCTCAGAAGTTCATGTTGAGCGTGAGGTTGTAGCGGCGGCCGTACACGTCGTACTGGTTGTTGACGAACTGCGTGCCCGATGCGCTCGCAACGATCGGAGGCGCCGTGTCGAACAGGTTCAGCACGTTGAAGCCGATATTCCACGTGCCGCCGGAACTCAGCTCGCTCGAATACGTCAGCGTGCCGTTCCACCATGTCGACGACGCGACGTAGTTGTCGTCCACTTCCACGCCCTCGGTCCAGTTGCGGTTCAGCTTGTCGCCAGACACGAACCGGCCCTGCAGCTGCATCGACCACGGCCCGATCGAATACGTGCCGGTCACCGTGCCGTTCAACTCCGGCAGGGTGTACTGGTCGAGCTGGTTCGACACCGTGCCGTTCGCGGCGATGTCTTCGCGCGTCAGCAGTTTGCCGCCGAGCAGGCGCAGGCTGAAGGTCTCCGTCTGGTCGTCGATGAAGTCGAGATCGCCGCGATACGTCACTTCGAAGTCGATGCCTTCGACGATGGCCCGGTCCTGGTTGAAGAAGCGCCGGAACACGCGCGTGATTTCGCCCGTAGCCGGATTGCGCTCGATGTTGGCGCATTGGTCGGTGTCGCCGGCGAAGCAGCGATCGACGACGTCCTGCTGCGTGATCTGCGAGATGGCATCGGCGATGTCCACCTCGTACCAGTCGCCTGACAGCGACAGGCCCTGCGACCAGTCCCACTGCGGTTCGAACACGACGCCGAGCACGGTGGTGTCGGCCGTTTCGGGCGCCAGGTTTGGATTGCCCGACGCGACGATCGTGATCGACACGTTCTCGTCGTTGCGTTGCCGGTCGAGCACGTTGCCGCCGCCTCCCTGCGCATCGAAGCGTTCGGAGAACGTGGCTTCCCTGACGTCCTGCGACTTCGTCGCGCGGAAGCGGAGGCCTTCGAGCACCTGTAGTTCGATACCGAGCTTCCAGGCTTCGACGGCGCCGCTGAGGTTGTAGTCGGAACGTCGGTAGGCTGCCGAGCCGCCGATGCGCTGCAACCCCGATTCCGATTCCCAGAACGGTGCCTGCACCTCGGTGAACCATTCCCACACGTTGTATTCACCGCTGATCTTCGGCACGGTCGAGAACTTGTGCAGGTTCGGGCTGCCGCCGGTGTAGCCCGGCGCAATACCGCGTATGCCGAGCGACGGCACGTTCTGCGGCGGCCCGAGCGCGTCGACCTCCACCGGGAAGGCTTCGTCGGAGAAGCCCGACTCGCGCCACGTGAGGCCGGCGGCCATCGAGATCGGGCCATAACCCCAGCCCTCGTACAGTTCACCCGTCGCGACGACTTCGGCGAAATCCTGTTCGACTATGCCGACGGACTTCTTCAGCGTGCCGACGTATTCGATCGCATCGGCGCTGATGTTGCCGTAGCCCATCACGTTATAGGGCACGCAACCCTCGACGGTGTCGTCGAGGCCGATCGGCGCCTCGAGCGGCTGTGGCACCGGGTCGTTGTCAGTACGCGAATTGGTCAAACGCGTGCCCTGCATCGCGGCCCGGAGCTGGGCTTCCGTCGGCGAGTACTGCGGCAGGTTCACGCGGCAGACGATCGCGCCGGTGACGGGATGCACGACCGCGTCCATGCCGAGCGCCATGCGGTCGATGCGGTTCATGTCGTACGTGTGCGTCAGGCGCTCCGTTTCGCCGGTGGAGAAGCTGCCGGTGAGATCCCAGGTGCCGCCGAGTTCGTAGTCGAAACCGACGGTATAGGTCTGCGTGTTGAAGGTGTTCTGGTCGCGCGAATCGATGCCGATGTCCGGTACGTCCTTGAACGCGCCCTCGCGGCTCAGGATGAACTCGCTGCGTCCGGCTGCAGTCAACACGTCCCTGACGTATTGCGGCACGTAGGCGTTGTCGACGGCGATGCGCGGCGCCCAGATCGAGGTCATCGTGATGCCGGTCACGCTGCCGCGATCGTTTTCCGCATTGGATTCCGAGCGGCCGGCGACGACCTGCGCGTACGCGGACAGGCTGTCCGTGAACTGGTATTGCGCCGCGAGGAACAGCGAGCGGCCGACGACTTCCGAACCCTGGCCGGGACCCAGGTTGGCCTTGTGCGCGAGTTCGGCCTCCGGTCCGCCGGAGGTCGTGCGCGTCGTGCCGGTGCCGGCTCGTGACGTGATCGTTCCATCGCGGAACGGCACGACGGCCGTGCCTTCACGGTTGAACACCATGCCGTCGAGCACGGTGCCGGTGCCGGTGATCATGCCGTAGGGATGACGGTCCGTTTGCGCGACATCGGGCAGCGTCAGGCGCTGCGGCGTGCCGGGAGGGGCGCCGGGCCGCCACGCGGGATTCGTGACCCAGCCCCAGCGCCGGTACCAGCTGGAATCGAGGTCTTCGGGGTCGCGGATGATCTGGTCGATCTGGCGCGCCTCGAGCGAGCCGATGACGTTCAGGCGGTCGCCGAACTGGAAGCCACCGGCGATGCTCGCATTCGCGCGGAAGCCGTCGCCGAATTCCGAGATGCCGGTGCCCGCGCTCATCTTCAGGCCCTGGAACTGGCGGTCGATGATGAAGTTCGTCACGCCGCCGAGTGCGTCCGCGCCATAAGCGGCCGACGCGCCTCCGGTAACGACGTCGACGGTGCGGACGAGCGCGGTGGGGAATGTGTCGACGTTGACCGGCCCGCGTTTGTCGCCCGGCGCCATGCGTGCGCCGTCGAGCAGGACCAGCGTGCGGTTCGTACCGAGACTGCGCATGTTCAGGAAGCTGCCGACCGTGAACGCAAGCGAACCGAAGCTGCGCTGCGCGGTGACGTTGTTGAAGAACTGCGGCAGCGCGTCGAGCTGTTCAGCAATGGTGCCGCCAGGATCGAAGCTGTTGAGTTCCGAGGTAGTGACGACCGTAACAGGCGTCGGTTCCGCCATGCCATCCGTCATGCGGATGCGCGAGCCCGTGACCTGGATCTCTTCCAGCTCGGGATCCGGCTGGGATTGCGCGATGGCGCTCGAACTGCAGGCGATTGCGGCACTGATGGCCGCCAGTGAAATGACCAGGGCCTTCTTGCGCCTGGTGTCGTTCATGGATTTTTTTGCACATGTCGTTTTCGACATTAACCCCTCCATATTTTTGAAATTTTTCTACGGGTGATTGTTGTTGTGTGCATAAGAACCCGACTGCGTGGCGCGTTCCCGGAAGTGCAACAAGCACACCGATCCGCATCCCGAGTTCGTCGTCCGGTTTGTTTCGCTACGTACCTCCTTCGATTTGCTCGCGCAGATTGGCTGGAAATGGTTGGGCGATCTTCGGAACCGCGATTCGGTTGCCGAAAAATTATTCAGTTTTCGAAAAGTACCGGGCGAGAAGGGGCCAGTCCACCCTTTTTATCCGAAATACGCATTCGACGGCCGAAGCGCCGAACTGCGCGGGTCGGACTGCGTTGGAGAGGTCGGTGACGAGCGGATGAAGCGGGGACGTCAGAGGGACGGAGCGGGGGCAGGCGGCACGCGCAAACGTGCCGCCTTCTGTCACCGGGCCCTGGACTTGCGCTCGGTGATGCCTGCGATGAGCTTGAAGAACAGCGGCACGAAGAAGGTTGCGATGAAGGTCGCCGCCATCATGCCGCCGATGACGCCCGTGCCGAGCGCGATGCGGCTCGCGGAGCCGGCGCCGCTGCTGATCGCGAGCGGGATGCAACCCATCGTGAAGGCAAGCGAGGTCATCACGATCGGGCGGAAACGCAGACGCGCGGCTTCCTGCGCCGCCGGAATCAGGTCCATGCCTTCGCGCACGCGGATCATCGCGAACTCGACGATCAGGATCGCGTTCTTCGCCGACAGTCCGATCAGCGTCACGAGCCCGATCTGGAAGTAGATGTCGTTGTTCAGTCCGCGCGCCCACGTGGCGAGCAGCGCGCCGAACACGGCGAAAGGCACCGCCGTGATGACGGCCAGCGGAATCGACCAGCGTTCGTACTGCGCGGCGAGGATCAGGAAGATCATGATGAAGCCGAAGATGAAGGGCTGCGCGCCGGTGTCGGCCACGCTGACTTCCTGGTATGCGGAACCGATCCAGCCGAGCGCGTAATCGGCGCCGAACAGTTCATTCGCCGTTTCCTCGAGCGCCGCGATCACCTGGCCCGAGCTGTAGCCCGGCGCCGGGTCCGCAAGGATGTTCGCGGCCGGGAAGCCGTTGAAGCGCTGCACGTTGTCGGGACCGATCGTGCGCTCGACCTTCACGAGCGAGTTCAGCGGAATCAGCGCACCGTTCCTCGCGCGCACGAAGACCTTGCCGAGGTCCTCCGGCCCGCTGCGGTATTCGGCTTCCGACTGCAGGTTCACGCGGAAGTTGCGGCCGAGCAGCGTGAAGTCGTTCACGTAGAAGCTGCCGAAGGTCGCCTGCATCGTCGTGAAGATGTCGGACAGCGGAATGTCGAGCGCGCTGACTTTCTCGCGATCGACTTCGAGCCTGTACTGCGGCGTGCTCGTCGACAGCGTCGTCTGCACGCTCGCGAACTCCGGCCGTTGGGCGGCCGCCGCGACGAATTCGTTCGTCTTCGCCATCAGCTCGTCGATGCCGGCGCCGCTGCGGTTCTGGATGTAGCCTTCGACGCCGCCCGTCATGCTCATGCCGATGATCGGCGGCGGGTTGAACGCAAGCACGAGGCCTTCCTTGATGTCGGCGCCCATGCCCATGAACGTGAACGCGAGGTTCGGCGCTTCGAGCTCGGGTTCCTTGCGTTCTTCCCAGTCGTTGAGGATGACGAAGGCAACGCCGCCGCTCGGCGTAGTCGCGTTCGTCAGGATGTCGAAGCCGGCGAAGGTAAGCGCGGACAACACGGCAGGATGCTGGTCGAGGCGTTCGGACATCGTGTACGCCACGTCGGCGGTGCGGCCGAGCGCGGTGGCCGGCGGCATGACGATCGCCACGAGCAGGTAGCCCTGGTCTTCTGCCGGCACGAGGGCGGTCGGCACGCGCGCGAACAGCGTCCACGTGGTGGCGAGGATGCCGGCGACGAGCAGCAGGCCGACGAATGCGCGGCGCAGCAGGAACGTGACGCCGTGCAGGTAGCCGTTCGTCGCGCGCGTGAAGAACCTGTTGAACCAGACCAGTGGGCGGATCGGCTCGCCGTGTTCGGGCTTCAGCAGCATCGCGCACAGCGCCGGTGTCAGCGTCAGCGCGACGAAGCCGGAGATGATCACCGACACCGAGATCGTCACGGCGAACTGGCGGTACATCACGCCCGTGAGCCCGCCGAGGAAGGCCACCGGCAGGAATACGGCTGACAGCACGAGCACGATCGCGACGAGCGCGCCGGTGACTTCACGCATCGCCTGCAGCGTGGCATCCATCGGGCTCTTGTGTTCGTTCGTCATGATGCGCTCGACGTTCTCTATGACGATGATCGCGTCGTCGACGACGATGCCGATCGCCAGCACCATGCCGAACAGCGTCAGCAGGTTGATCGAGAAGCCCAGCAGCATCATGCCGGCGAAGGTGCCGATGATCGCGACCGGCACGGCAAGCAGTGGAATCAGCGTCGCGCGCCAGTTCTGCAGGAAGACGTACACGACGAGCACGACGAGCAGCATCGCCTCGAAGAAGGTGATGACGACTTCCTCGATCGATACGCGGACGAACTGCGTCGTGTCGAATGGGATCTCGTGGAACAGGCCGTCGGGGAAGTTCATCGCGAGCTCGGCCATGCGCTGCTCGACGAGGTCGGCCACGGCCAGCGCGTTCGCGCCCGGCTGCAGGTAGATGCCGATCGGCACCGACGGACGCGTGCCTTCGAGCGCCGTGAAGCTGTAGTCCTGCGCGCCGAGTTCGATGCGCGCGACGTCCTTCAGGCGCAGGCTCGCGCCGTTCGGATTCGAACGCAGGATGATCTCGCCGAATTCCTCGGCCGTGGTCAGGCGGCCCTGCGTCGACACGCTGTACGTGTACACCTGGTCGGCCGGCGTCGGCTCGGCGCCGAACTTGCCGGCGGCGAACTGCGAGTTCTGTTCGCGGATCACGCCGGCGACGTCGGGTGCCGTGAGGTTGTACTGCGCGAGTTTCTCGGGGTTCAGCCACACGCGCATCGAGTAGTCCTTCTGGCTGAACAGCGAGGCCTGGCCGACGCCGGGCACGCGCTTCAGCTCGTCGATGACGTTGATCAGCGCGTAGTTGCTGATGTACACGTCGTCGAACTCGGGATTGTCGGACGTCAGCGACACGACCTGCAGGATCGCCGTGCTCTGCTTCGCGACGCTGATGCCGAGGCGCCGCACTTCTTCGGGCAGGCGCGATTCGGCGGCGGTGACCTGGTTGCGCACGTTGATCGCGGCCTGGTCGGGATCGGTGCCGAGGTCGAAGCTGACGGTGATCGACACGACGCCGCTGGAGGTGCTCGTCGAACGCATGTAGATCATGTCGTCGAGGCCGTTCACGCTCTGCTCGATCGGCGCGGCCACGGTTTCGGCCAGTACTTCGGAGCTGGCGCCCGGATACGTCGCCGTGATCAGGATCTCCGGCGGCACGATGTCGGGATACTGCTCGACCGGCAGGTTGCGCAGGCTCAGCAAGCCGGCGAGCACGATGATGACGGAGATGACGCTCGCGAATATCGGGCGCCGGATGAAAAAGCCGGAAAGCATGGCTAAGCCCTTGTAGAAATGTTCCTTATTGCGCGGCCGCGGCCGTCGCCTGCCGTTCGACTGGCGTCACGGGCATGCCCGGGGCCACTTTCAGCACGCCGTTGCTCAGCACTTTCTGTCCGCTCGTGAGGCCCGACGTGACGAGCCATTCGGTGCCGACGGCAAGTCCGGTCTCGATCGGCGTGAACTGCACCGTGTTCTGCGGATCCACCGTGTAGACGAACGTGCCCTGCGGGCTCTGCAGCACGGCCGCCTGCGGCACGAGCAGCGCATCACCGACGCTGAGGTCCGTGAGTTTCACGCGGACGAACTGGCCGGGCAGGATGCTCGTGTCGGGATTCGTGAAGGTCGCGCGCGCCTGCACGGTGCCGGTCGTCGTGTCGATCGTGCTGGCCGTGAAGTCGACGGTGCCCGGGATGCCCATCGCGGCGCCTTCGGTCGACAGCAGTTCCGCGCTGAGCTCGCCGGCATCCGTGGACGTGAAGTTGCGCAGGCTCGCGTATTCGCTTTCCGGAATCGAGAAGAGGACATAGAGCGGATCGGTTTTCACGATGCGCGTCAGCAGGCTCTGGCCTTCGGCCGGACCGACGAGGCTGCCTTCCGACACCGCCTCGCGGCTCGTGATGCCGCTGATCGGCGCGGTGACTTTCGTATAGCCGAGATTGATCGCCGCCGCTTCCTGTTCGGCGCGCGCGACGGCCATCTGGGCCTCGGCGAGTTCGAATGCGGAGCGGATGCGGTCGTTGTCGCTCGCGCTGATCGCGCCTTTTTCGAATACGGCCTGCGCGCGGTCCCAGTCGCGTTCGGCGGCATCGAGCTGCGCCTGCGCGAGCTGCACGCCCGCCTTCGCGCGCTCGAGTGCGACTTCGAAAGGCTGCGGATCGATTTCGAACAGCACGGCGCCTTCTTCCACCGCCGCGCCTTCCTGGTAGTGGCGGCGCAGCAGGATGCCGCCGACGCGTGCGCGCACTTCGACCTCCTGCGAGCCGGTGGCGCGGCCGGAGTATTCGAGGTCGAGCATGACGTCGCGCGGACGCAGCGTGACGACTTCGACTTCCGGCGGTGCGCCGGCCGGCGCCTGTTCGGCGGCGCCGTCAACGGCTTCGCCGGAACACGCACAGAGGCAGAGGCTGAGCCACAGGGCCGTGGCTGGGTGGATGGAATTTCGCATGGTTCCTTTTCTCGTAATGCGGCCTGTCGCCGCTACTCGTAATGCGGCCGAAGCCGCTACTCCGCAGTGGGGCCTGTCGCCGCCTACTTGCAATACGGCCGGCGGCCCGCAGCGCTGAAGCCGGGCCGAGGCAGACTGATTCCTGGTGTGGGGGCCGGCATTTTACGCCAAAACCCCCGGGGGCTCGCCAGCACAAATCGCCGCGAGCGCCGCGGCGAGCATAAAAAGGTCCGCCCGGGCATGAGAAAGGTGCGTGGCAACGACGGAGAGGCCTGCTGCGAGCATGGCCTTGCCCGCTGCGGGGTATGGAAAGGCCGGGTCCGTGTAATACGGGACTTACCTTCGTACCCGACGAAGGCATATTGCCTTCATTGGCAGGCCTCGGCCGGCGCACCATCACTGGGCGTGCCGGCACGAGAGGCCCGCTCCCGGGAATATAAGGAAGCAACACGTGAGCTGGGGACTGGCCCTGATCATCGCCATCGTAGTCGCCTTCGCAGGCCTGCTGCTGGCGAACTTCGTCGGCGGCGAAAAGAAGATCACGCGCGACATCCGCCGGCACTACGGACTCGAAGAAGTTCGCTTCCTCGACGAACTCGGCCTGCTGCTCGGGCCGCCGTTCGTGCAGGGCAATCGTATCCGCACGCTGCTGAACGGCGACGAGATATTCCCGGCGATGCTGGCCGCGATCCGCGGCGCGCACACGTCGATCACCTTCGAGACCTACATCTACTGGGCCGGCGACATCGGGCGCGACTTTGCCGAGTCGCTCGCCGAGCGCGCCCGGGCCGGCGTCAAGGTGCATGTGCTGCTCGACTGGGTCGGCAGTGCGAAGATGGACAGCACGCTGCTCACGTTGATGACTGATGCCGGCGTGAAAGTCGTCAAGTTCCATCCGCCGAGCTGGTCGAAACTCGGACGCATGAACAACCGCACGCATCGCAAGCTGCTGATCGTCGACGGACGCATCGGCTTCACCGGTGGCGTCGGCATCGCGCCGGAATGGACCGGCCATGCACAGGATCCGCAGCACTGGCGCGATTCGCATTACCAGGTGGAAGGGCCGGTCGTCGCGCAGATGCAGTCCGTGTTCATCGACAACTGGGTCAAGGTCACCGGCGGCGTGCTGCTCGGGCCGGATTACTTCCCGACACTCGAACCCGTCAGCTCCTCGCTCGCGCAGATGTTCAGCAGCTCGCCGACCGGTGGCAGCGAAAGCATGCAGCTGATGTACCTGATGGCCGTGACGGCGGCCTCGCACAGCATCGACCTGTCCGCGGCATACTTCGTGCCCGACTCGCTCACGCGCGATGCCTTGATGGCGGCGATGGAACGCGGCGTGAAGCTGCGCATCGTCGTGCCGGGCGCGCGGATCGACGCGAAGTCGGTACGGCGCGCGTCGCGCGCGATGTGGGGCCCGCTGCTCGAAGCCGGCGCCGTGATCGCCGAATACCAGCCGACGATGTACCACTGCAAGGTCATGATCGTCGACGGCCTGCTCGTCTCGGTCGGCTCGACCAACTTCGACAACCGCTCCTTCCGCCTGAACGACGAGGCGACGCTGAACGTCGTCGACCGCGATTTCGCGGCGCTGCAGACGGCGATCTTCGAAAACGACCTCGCGCACGCGAAGAAGATGACGTACGCGGCATGGCGCAAGCGTCCGTTGCAGGAAAAACTCATCGAGAAAATGGCGGGGCTGATCGGCACGCAGCTGTAGTCCCGGCCCGCTTGACCGGCATCAAGGCCGCGGCCTGGCAGCCGCGATTTACTGGCGCATCGTTTCCATCCGGAGAATCCGATGAGTCTGCAACATGCCCGGCAGCGCCTGCTGACCGCCCGCGAAGAACTCGAAGCGCGGCTCGTGCGCACGCGCAAGCACATGCACCGCAACGAAGAGCTGAGCGCGAACTTCCACGAACAGGCCGTTGAGACTGCCAACGATGCCGTCGTGCACGCGCTCGACGCCGACGCGCAGGACGACCTCGAACGCATCGACCGTGCGCTGCGCCGCATCGACAGCGGCGACTACCAGGCCTGCACCAAGTGCGGACGCGACATCGGCGCGAAGCGGCTCGCCGCGCTGCCGTGGACCGACCGCTGCATCCGCTGTGCGTGAGTCCGCGCTGATCCTCCTCAGCGCAGGATCAGCAGGTACGCCAGGTAACTCGCGTACAGCGTGACGAACACGCCACCCTCCACGCGCGATACCGCGCGACCGCTGACGAATACCGGGATGCACAGGAAGGCCACGGCCGTCATCAGCGGGATGTCGAACAGCAGCAGCTGCCGCTCCACCGGGATGCCGCCGGGCGCGAGCAAGCACGGAATCCCGAGAATCACGAGGATGTTGTAGATACTGCTGCCGAGCAGGTTGCCCACGGCAACGTCACGCTCGTTACGCAGCGTACCGACGATCGTCGTCACGAGTTCCGGCGCCGACGTGCCGATCGCGACGATCGTCAGGCCGATGATCGCCTCGCCGAGGCCCAGCGAGCGCGCGATGTCGACGGCGCCGTCCACGAGCCACTTCGCGCCGAGCACCGACAGTGCGAGGCCTGCGACGAGCATCGCCGAGTTCAGGCCCACGCGCGCCTCCACGGTTCCCGGCGTGCGCGCACCTTCCGCGCCGTACATGTCCTTGTACTCGTTCTTCACGGTGCGGGACTCGATGCGGCTTTGCCGGACCAGCACGACCGTGTACGCCACCGCGATCACGAGCATGACGATGCCGTCGGTCCGCGACAGCAGTCCGTCCCACGCGAGTGCGGTCATCAGCACGGCGGAAACCGCCATCATCGGCAGGTCCATGCCTATCGTGCGCGAATGCAGCGGTAGCGGCCGCATCAGCGCGCTGAGGCCCAGGATCAGCAGCACGTTAACGAGGTTCGTCCCGGCGATGTTGCCGACGGCCAGCGCGCCGCTGCCGCCATAGCTGGCCGTGATGCCGATCGCCAGCTCCGGCGCGCTCGTGCCCACGGCGACGATCGTCAGGCCGAGAATCAGCGGGCTCACGCCGAACGCGAGCGCGAGCGACGAGCCGTGGCGCACGATCAATTCCGCGGCGAGGATCAGTAGCGCCAGGCCGGCGCCGAACAGCACAAGTGCGTCCATTCAGGCGTGCCGGCTCCGCAGGCGCAGCCGCAGCTGCTTTTCGGTTTCGACGATGGCGAACAGCAGAACACCGGTGCCGACGACCAGCAGCGCATCGGCCATCGGGACGGCGGCAGTGCCGAAGACGGCCTGCAGAGCCGGCACGTACGTCACCGCGAGCTGTGCGACGACGAGGATGCCGGTCGTGAGCCACACGGCCGGCGTCGCTTTCAGCGCGTGCCAGCCGAGGCGGGGACTGTCGATGTTGCGGATGAAGAACAGGTGGAACAGTTCGAGCACGACGATCGTGTTCAACGCCAGTGTGCGCGCGAGTTCGAGCGGATAGCCGCGCCCGATCGCATACAGGTAGACGCCGTACGTGAAGCCGAGGAACAGCAGCGACACCAGCGCGATATGCCACACGAGCGCGCCGCTGAGTATCGCCGCGTGGCGCGGGCGTGGGGCCTGCCGCATCGTCGCGGCGTCCGCGGGTTCGAAGGCGAGCGCGAGGCCCAGCGTGGCTTCGGTCACGAGGTTGATCCACAGTATCTGGATCGGGATCACCGGCAACGCGAAGCCGGCCATCAGCGCGAGGCTGATGATCAACGCTTCGCCGGCGTTCGTCGGCAGCATCCAGCTGATGACCTTGCGGATGTTGTTGTACACGGTGCGGCCTTCGCGCACGGCAGCGACGATCGACGCGAAGTTGTCGTCGGCAAGCACGAGGTCCGACGCCTCGCGAGCGGCCTCGCTGCCCTTCCGGCCCATCGCGATGCCGATATCGGCGCGCTTCAGCGCCGGCGCATCGTTCACGCCGTCGCCGGTCATCGCCACCGTCTTGCCCTGCGCCTGCAGCGCGGTGACGAGGCGCAGCTTGTGCGTCGGGCTCGTGCGCGCGAACACGTCGCAATCATTGACGGCCGCAGCGAGCGCAGCGTCGCCGAGCGCATCGAGGTCACTGCCCGTCAGCACGGTGTTCGCGTTCACGAGGCCGACCTGGCGGCCGATCGCGGCGGCGGTTTTCGCATGGTCGCCGGTGATCATCTTCACGCGGATGCCGGCGGTGCGGCACTCCGCGACGGCCTGAGTCGCCTCGACGCGCGGCGGATCGATCATGCCGACCATGCCGAGCAGCGTGAGCCTGGCGAGGTCGGAATGTTCGAGCACCGTCTGCCCGGGTTCCACGGCGCGCTGCGCAAAGGCCAGCACGCGCTGTCCCTGCGCGGCAACTGCATCGATCTCGCGCTGCCAGTGCGAAGGCGCGACCGGTTCGTCGCCGCCGTCGGCCGCGCGTTGATGCATACACATCGCGAGGATGCGTTCCGGCGCGCCCTTCACGAGGATGAAGGCGCGGTGTTCGTGGTCGTGGTTCAGCGTGGCCATGTAGGCGTGGCGCGCGTCGAATGGAATCGCATCGGTGCGCGTCCACTCGGTGCGCATGTCGTGCGCGTTCGTGCCGAGCTTCGCGGCGCATGCGAGCAGAGCGCCTTCCATCGGATCGCCGGCCACGGTCCAGGCATCGTCGTGCTGCTGCAACGTGGCGTCGTTGCACAGCGCGAAGGCGCGCGCGAGTTCGTCGAGCACCGCGTGTTCGCCGGGCTCGACCTGCGCCGTGTCGAGTCGCACCGCGCCGGCGGGTTCGTAGCCGGTGCCTTCGACGGCATACAGGCCGCGCGCGCCGAGCACGGATACCACCATCATTTCGTTGCGCGTCAGCGTGCCGGTCTTGTCGGTGCAGATCACCGACACGGAGCCGATCGTCTCGATCGCAGGCAAGCGGCGCACGATCGCATTGCGGCGCGCCATCGCCTGCGCGCCGAGAGCGAGCGTGATCGACAGCACCGCCGGCAACCCTTCCGGAATTGCCGACACCGCGAGGCTGACCACCGCCATGAACAGCTCGGCAAAGTCCTGCCCGACCACGAAGTAGCCGTACGCGAGCAGCACGACCGACAGCGCGAGGATCAGGAAGGTCAGCCATCTTGCGAAGCCCTGCATCTGCCGCACGAGCGGCGTCGTCAGTTCCTCGACCTGCGCCAGCATGCCGCTGATGCGCCCGAGTTCCGTGTGCGCACCGGTGGCGACGACCACGCCGCGGCCCTGGCCGGCCGTGACCAGCGTTCCGGCAAAGGCCATGCTGGTCCTGTCGCCCAGCGGCGGCATGCCGGCCACCGCGTCGCTGCGCTTGCTGACCGGCACCGACTCGCCGGTGAGGATCGCTTCCTGCGCGGAGAGGCCGTGTGCCTGCAGCAGGCGCAGGTCGGCAGGCACCTTGTCGCCGGCCTCGACGAACACGACGTCGCCCGGCACGAGTCCGTCGGCTGCGATGCTGCGACGCTGCCCATCGCGATATACCGACGCCTGCGGCGCGAGGATGCGGCGGATGGCATCCATCGCCGACTCGGCCTTGCCTTCCTGGATGAAGCCGATCATCGCATTCGCGAACACGACGGCGAGGATCACGATCGTGTCGACCCAGTGCTGCAGCAGCGCGGTGACGCCGGCGCACGCGAGCAGCACATAGATCAGGATGTTGTGGAACTGCGCGAGGAAGCGCGCGAACACGCCCGGGCGCGGCGCTTCGGGCAGGCGGTTGTAGCCGTGCCGCTGCAGGCGTGCCAGCGCGTCATCCTCGGCAAGCCCGCCGGGCGCCGACTGCAAGGTCCCAAGCACGGATTCGGCGCTCGCCGCATGCCAGTCTTCGATGATGCGTGCTTCGTCGGCCACCGCCTGCCGGTCCTGCTGACTTGCCTTCACGCGACCTCCGCTGCGACAGCGCGACTATACCAATCAGGCCTGCGCGTCACGCACAGGTCGAGCAACACGGCCGGAAACAGGCAGCACCAGACCACCGGCGCGGTGACGACGTGCTTCAGCTGGGCATGGCGCAGGTAGGCGAGAACGTGCACGGCCTGCGCGCGGTGCTTTCGCCGCATCTCGTCGCTGAACAGGATGGTCCTGTCGCGAATCTCGTACGTGCGGATGCGGATGCGCTGGATTTCCTCAGCGAGTTCGGTTTCGAGCGCCCTGATCTGCGCGGCTAGTTCCTGGATGCGGCCGTTCACCTTGTTCATGCGGGCTCCTGTGTCGTCTGCCGCGACTGTAACGGATCAGCCCGGCAAAAGCGGGCCCCGGCAGCGCTCGCGCCCGCATGCGGAGCCGCTCGCTTGATGCGCATCAAGCATTGCCTTCGTAACCGCACTTCGAAGCCATCGCGCATGGCTACTGTGTCGTCATTTGCATAAGTTGGCCCCTCACTCATCGCAACGAGGAAGCCGCCATGCCAGCCATGATGAAAGCAGCCGTATTCGTCGAGCCCGGCCGTATCGAACTCGCCGACAAACCGATCCCGGACGTAGGCCCCAACGATGCCCTCGTGCGCATCACGACGACGACGATCTGCGGCACCGACGTGCACATCCTGAAAGGCGAATATCCGGTTGCGCGCGGACTCACGGTGGGCCACGAACCCGTCGGCGTCATCGAGAAGCTCGGCAGCTCGGTGCAGGGTTACCGCGAAGGGCAGCGCGTGATCGCCGGCGCGATCTGTCCCACGTTCACGTCGTATGCGAGCCAGGACGGTTATCCCGCGCAGGACGGCAGCTACCTGATTCCCGCAGGCAAGTGCGGACACCACGGCTACAGGGCAACGGCGGGCTGGCGCTTCGGCAACCTGATCGACGGCACGCAGGCCGATTACGTGCTGGTGCCCGATGCGCAGGCGAACCTTGCGCCGATACCGGAGGGGCTCAGCGACGAACAGGTGCTGATGTGCCCGGACATAATGTCCACCGGCTTTCTCGGCGCCGAAAACGCGAAGATCCGCATAGGCGACACCGTGGCGATTTTCGCGCAGGGCCCGATCGGTCTCTGCGCGACGGCCGGTGCGCGGCTGATGGGCGCGACGACGATCGTCGCCATCGACGGCAACGAGCATCGTCTCGGCATTGCGCGCAGGATGGGGGCCGACGTGACGCTCGACTTCCGCAACTGCGACGTCGTCGACGAAGTCATGAAGCTTACCAATGGGCGCGGTGTCGATGCCGCGATCGAGGCGCTCGGCACGCAGCAAACCTTCGAGTCCGCACTGCGCGTGCTGAAACCCGGCGGCACGCTGTCGAGCCTCGGCGTTTATTCGGAGGACCTGAAAATTCCGCTGGCGGCCTTCGCGGCGGGTCTCGGCGACCACCGCATCGTCACGGGCCTGTGTCCGGGCGGCAAGGAGCGGATGCGGCGGCTGATGAACGTCGTCGCGTCGCAGCGGGTCGACCTCGGCGTGCTCGTCACGCATCAGTTTCCCCTCGGCGACATCGTGGCTGCGTACGACCTGTTCGCGCACCAGCGTGACGGCGTGCTGAAGGTGGCCATCAAGACAGGTACACAGGGGGCTTGATGCAGCGCAAACCCGCTGCGCCGTGCGTTTGGTCAAATCCTGCGCAAACCCCTCACTGCAACAGGATGTCGCCATGTCTTACTGCATACCTTTCAGCGCGATCCGCAATACCGACGTCGCCAGCGTCGGCGGCAAGAACGCATCGCTCGGCGAGATGATAGCCACGCTGGCACCGCTGGGCGTGAGTGTTCCGGACGGCTTCGCGGTCACCGCCGAGGCCTGGCGCCGCTTCGTCGAAGCGAATGAAATCGGCGGCGAGCTCGATGCCACACTGCGGAGCCTCGACAACGCCACGCTGGCGAACCTGCCCGAAATCGGCGCGCGGTGCCGCGGACTCGTCGCCTCGGGCAAGCTGCCGCCGGACGTGATCGACGACATCCGCCGCGCGTTCGGCGAACTGCAGGGCAACGGCGCGATGTCCGTGGCCGTGCGCAGCAGCGCCACGGCCGAGGACCTCCCCGCGGCCAGCTTCGCCGGCCAGCACGACAGTTTCCTGAACGTCAGCGGCGCGGAACACATGCTCGCCGCCGTGAAGGCCTGCTACGTCTCGCTGTTCAACGACCGCGCGATCAAGTACCGCGTCGACAACGGTTTCCCGCACATGCAGGTGGCGCTGTCGGTCGGCGTGCAAGCCATGGTGCGCTCCGATCTCGGCAGCGCGGGGGTCGCCTTCACGCTCGATCCGGAAAGCGGTTCCGACAAGGTCGTGTACCTGACATCGGCGTGGGGCCTCGGCGAAAACGTCGTGCAGGGCGCCGTGAATCCCGATGAGTTCTACGTGTTCAAGCAGGCGCTTGTCGCCCGCAAGCTCGCGATCGTGCGGCGCAATCTCGGCGCGAAGGAACACCGCATGCAGTACGCGACCGAGGGAGCTAAGACCACGGTCAACGTGATGACGACGGCGGCGGAACGGAACCGCTTTTCGATCTCCGACGAGGACGTTCTCGTGCTGGCGCAGTGGTGCACGCTCATCGAGCAGCACTACGGCATGCCGATGGATATCGAGTGGGCGAAGGACGGCCACAGCGGCGATCTGTTCATCGTGCAGGCGCGGCCGGAAACCGTACACGGCGCCCGCCATGCGCCGCAGGCGCGCGAGTACAGGCTGCTGGGGAAAGGCAAGGTGCTGTGCAAGGGAAAGGCCGTCGGCAACGCGATCGCGAGCGGCCGCGTCTGCATCGTGCAAACGCTGGCCGATGCCTCGAAAGTGCAGAAGGGCGACATCATCGTGGCCGACATCACGAACCCCGACTGGAACGCGCTGTTGCGCAAGGCCGTATGCATCGTCACGAACAAGGGCGGGCGCACGAGCCATGCGTCCATCGTCGCACGCGAGCTCGGCATTCATGCCGTCGTCGGTACCGGGAATGCCACCGAGGTCCTGCACGACGGGCAGGTCGTTACCGTGTCCTGCGCCGAGGGCGATGCCGGCGTGGTGTATGCGGACAAGTTGCAGTGGGAGGAAACTGTGCTCGATTTCGCCAGCCTGGCGCGTACGCGCACCCGGCGCATGCTGATACTCGCCGATCCGGACCGCGCCTTCGCGCTCGCGCAGTATCCCAGCGACGGCGTGGGCCTGATGCGCATGGAATTCGTCATCGCGAATTCGATTCGCATCCACCCGATGGCACTCGTGCACTTCGATACGCTGCCCGACGGCAAGGACAGAATGGCGATCGAAGCGCTTACCTCGCACTACACCGACAAGCGCCAGTACTTCATCGAGAAGCTGGCCGAGGCGCTGGCCACCGTGGCGGCCGCCTTCCATCCGCGCGACGTGATCGTACGCATGAGCGACTTCAAGACGAACGAATACGCGCAGCTGCTCGGCGGCAGCCTGTTCGAACCGAAGGAAGAGAACCCCATGCTCGGCTTCCGCGGGGCATCGCGTTATTACGACGAACGTTACCGCGAGGGCTTCGGCCTCGAGTGCATGGCGGTGCGCCGCGTGCGCGACGCGATGGGGCTAACGAACGTGAAGGTCATGATCCCGTTCTGCCGCACGCTGGACGAAGGCCGCAAGGTGCTCGAAACGATGGCGAGTTACGGGCTCCCACGCGGGCGCAACGGTCTCGAGGTATACGTGATGGCCGAAATTCCCAGCAACGTGATCCTGGCCGCGGAATTCGCGAAGATGTTCGACGGCTTCTCGATCGGCTCGAACGACCTTACGCAGCTCGTGCTAGGCATCGATCGCGACTCGGCCATCGTCAGCGACCTGTTCGACGAAAGCAATCCGGCGGTCACGCAGATGCTGACGTCTGTGATACACGCGGCGAAGCAGGCGGGCGTGAAGATCGGATTGTGCGGACAGGCGCCGAGCGACCGCCCGGTGTTCGCGCGCCTGCTCGTCGAAGCGGGTATCGACAGCATCTCGTTCAATCCCGACGCACTGCTGCGCGGGATCGAAAACATCACGCAGGCAGAGAAGCCCTGAACTCCATGCTTTCGCTGAAGGCGAAAGCCTGGGCGTCGTGGCTGACCAGCTCGCGCAGCAGCACCAGCACCAGCGCGGTGCCGAGTTCCACCGGGTTTTCGTGCCGGTCGATGTGCTCCATGAATTCCGTGAGGCCGTCGTGGCAGATCAGCGGCGGACGTTGCACGGGCCGGCTGCCGAGCAGGAAGCCGTCGCGCACGTCGTACAGCTCACCGATGCAGTCCGCTGCTTCCGGCACGCTGCCGAGAACGAGCCGCAGCCGGTTGCGCAGGTGGCGCGCGTCGAGCGGACTGCGGCAATCCAGCAGCATCTCGAGCTGGTACACGACGAGCAGCGCGGCGCGCGAACTCATCTCGTTGCGCTGCTCCGCCACCTTCAGCATCGTGAACAGCACTTTCTCGGTGCTGCCGAGCGCGACGTGGTTGTGGCTGCTCTCGATGCGTTCGAGCCATTGCCACACCTTGTCGAAGTTCGGATTGTGGCGTTGCCACCAGCCGAGGTCGCGCAGGTTCCTGAAGGCGCCGTAATACACCTTCGAATCGAAGGTCTGCGCTTCGTAGCGGTGGCCGCCGTCGCTCTTGAAAACCGGCTGCAGCATGCGCAGTGCGCCGGGCTGCACGAGATTCACCGCGATGACGAGCTGCTGCAGGAAGACCGTTGCGATCTCGTAGGCTTCGAGTTCGTTCGGTGCGCTGTTCTCGCTGCCGATCTCGATCAGCAGCGAGGCTCCCGACGGCTTCTCGGCCTTGCTGGCGAGCTTCTGGCGCCAGGCCTCGAAGCTGCCGGCGCTGTGCAGCGCCTGTTCCATCAATGCGATCAAATAGCCGGCATCGAGCGTGATCTGCCAGGTGCGCGGCGTCGAACGCTCGGGCAGCGCCACGGCGAATGCGCGTCTGCGAAAGTACATCTGGATGTCCTGCCACAGCGCAAGGATGCTGGCGGACTCGGCAGGGTTGCCGCTCGGCAGGGCGTTGCCGATGGCTAGTTGGATGCTTCGGATGTGCGTCATGTGTTGTCCCTCAGGTAATGCCCGTTTCCGTGCGTGCGTGGGTAAAGATCTCTCGTGGATGGCGTGCGCAGATCGCCTGCAGTTCGTCCCAGGCCAGCAGCTTTTCCTTTGCGCCCTTGTGCTGCAGCACGGATTCCGCATTCGTCATCGCGCAGTGCAGGGCCTGCCCGAGCTCGAGCCCGCGCATGTGGCAGGCCGCGAGCGTCGAGGAGAAGGCGTCGCCGGCGCCGGTGGTTTCGAGGACGTGCAGCCCGGGCAGCGGCTTTGCAGACAGCACGCGTTCATCCGCGCAGATCCACGCACCGTTGCTGCCGTCGGTGACGGCCACGATCTGCCCCGGCACCTTCGCCAGCGTGCCGATC
>DASWWP010000049.1:0-6485 GCA_036405915.1 Pseudomonadales bacterium | reverse complement strand
GCGACGAGAAGCGCGAGCCGGCGACGATCGACACCGACATCCGCATCCCGAACATCGACTGCGAAGGCTGTTTCCTGCAGGTGATCCAGTTCATGGAAAACCATCCGGGCGTGCGCGAGGGCGATTTCAGCTACCACCATTGCGCCGTACTGAACATCAAGGCCGATGCCGCGCTGCCGCTCGACGAAGGCTGGTAATAAAAAGAAGGCTGATAAAAGTAGTCTGGCTAAGGATCAGGGAGCCGCGCGCGTCGAGCAGCTGCAGCGGCCGATGCGCATCTCCTGGACTTCCTTCAGCTGCGCGCCTGGCGGCATTGCTTCCTGAATCGACAGCGTGAACGGGCCGTCGAGTTCGCGCCAGTCCCAGCTCTCGGTCATGTGCCACTGTATTTCGTTGTCGTCGGCATCCGTGAACAGCAGTTTGTACTCGAGCGAGCCGATGCAAACGCCATTGCAGTCTTCGATCGTCACTTCGACCTGAAGGTCGAGGCCGTTTTCCGTCTGCTGCTGCGACAGCACGGTCGCACTGCCGCGACATACGTCGGCGATCAGTTGCGCCTGGGCCTGCAGCGTGAAGGCGACGCCTGTCGTGATGCCGATAACGCGCAGCAGCCTGCTGATGCGAACCATCTCAACCTCCCTTCTGCATCAGTACGACGAGTTCGCGGTAGTTTCCCTGCATCTCCCATGTGCCGGTGTAACCGACGGGCAGCACGAAGGCCTGGCCAGGCACGAACTCGTGTTGCGTGCCGCTGGGCTCCGTCAGGATAAGTTTGCCGCTGAGCACGTAGACGAACTCGTCGACATCGGTCGGCCGCGTGCGGTGGTCCGTTTTCGCCGGCGTCGATTCGAAGATGGACACACGCAGCTCCGAGCCTTCGAACAGGGACGCCACGCGCATGTTCAGTTCTCCGCCGACGAGGATGTCCTGGTAGGCATCCGGCGGTATTGCCGTGAGGTTCAGCCCGGCCATCTTGTCGGCATCGAGGCGCACCGGGGCAGGGGAAGTGTCGGCGGCGCGTGCAAGGGTGTTCGTCATCAGTAATGCTCCGCTCAGGCACGCGAGTGCCGTGGTCCTTCTTACCGCTCTTGTTGTCATTGTTCTCATCGGTCGGCTCCGTCGGTTCACAGGGTCGCCCGGATTATAGCGGCAGGCCGCCGCCGAAGAAGAGCCGGCCGCGAGATATATCGCCACTCACGCGCCGTCGGGGATTTCGGGGTCGACGAGGGCGCTCAGCTGGTCGAGGGATTCCTGCCAGCCCATGTAGCACATTTCGACCGGAATGAGGTCCGGGATACCTTCCTGCGTGATGTGCAGTTCCGTGCCGAAGGGCAGCGCGCGCAATGTCACGCGCACGGGCATGTCGCCAGGCAGGTTCGGATCGTCGAAACGATCGACGTAGTGCAGGAATTCATTCTGCCGCAGTTCACGGTACTCGATGCTGAACGAGTGGCTGTGGCCGGTGCCGAAGTTCGTGAACGACATGCGGCATGTTCCGCCCACGCGCGCATCGATGCTGTGAACGGTACCGGTGAAGCCATGCGGCGGCAGCCATTTGCACATGGCGGGCGCGTCGAGAAAGGCGCGGTAAACACGTTCGGGCTTTGCACGCAGAACGCGGTGGAGGGTGACTGTTCCTGGCATGACTGGCTCCTCTGTAGTAAGGGTCGTGGATTTTGTCGGCTTGCATCCATAGTCGCGCAAGCATCGCGAAATTCGACAGCAAGGGCCGATATTTTTCTGCAAACGTTGATCTGGCCCTTCTCCTGTGGAATGCTCGCGCCCCGCGCCGGAAAGCCTCGCGCCGTCCCGAACCCTTTCACGATCAGAAGAACAACCGGAAACGCCCATGAAAAATCCCGCCCACGTCGTCACCGTCACGAAGGAAAAACACGCCAATGTGCGCGTGAAACAGAATGTCGACTTCGCGCACGCGAAAGAGCTGAACCTCGCCGCCGTCATGATCACCGAGCTCAGCGCCGCCACGGCGAACTTCCCGGTGATTTTCATCCAGCATCCGGAGACGAAGGTCGTGAGGCCGGTGGCGATGTTCGGGTTGCGTCCGGGCGAGAATTATTTCTACGGGAAGGACGGCTGGGATGCGACGTACGTACCGCTGCTGATCCAGCGCCATCCGTTCCTGATCGGCGCCGACGACGCGAATCCCGACAGCAATTCACTGACGATGTGCGTCGACAGCACGAGCCCGTACCTCACCGACGACGCCGACGGCATCGCGCTGTTCGACGCGAATGGCAACGGCACGGATTTCCTCGTTAACCGCAACGAGTTGCTGCGCGAGATTTTCGAAGGCGAGCGCATCACTGAACAGTTCACGCGCAAGGTGCAGGAACTCGGCCTGCTGAAGCCTTTCGAAATCCTGTTGCAGGAAAGCGACGGCACGACGCGCAAGGTCACGGGCCTGATGACCTTCGACGAAGTGAAGTTGCGCCAGCTGCCCGATCCGCAGGTTCTGGAGCTGAACAAGCTCGATTTCCTCGCCGCCTGCTACGTGATCTACGGCTCGCTGTTCCAGATTCACCGCATGATGCAACTGCGTAACCGCAAGCTGCCGAATCCGTTGAACTACCGCATCGACCTGCAGCCGCAACAGCAGCAGGCCGCGTCGGCGCCGGCGCAGTAAGAAAAGGGTACAGAAGGCCGCGCGCAGGATGCAGCGCGGCTCGCTGGCGTAGTGCCGCTCAGGGATGAAGCGCGGCGCAGCTTTCTCCGATCCAGCGGCCCGAGTGCGTCGCGGTCGCATTCTCGATCAGCCCGCCGAAATTCAGGCTCATGCTCGACGTGCCGGTGTATGTCGAGCCGCCCGTCAGGTCGAGCTCGCCCTGGCCCTGCGCGCATACGAAGCTGATGTGCGTCGTCGCGCCGCGTGTTTCCACGCTGGTCTGCTCGCAGCCGCCGTCCTCGGCGAAGCTGAATGTGCCGCTGGCTGCTTCTTCTTCAGTGATGCAGTTCTGGAAAGTCTGATTGACGAAGTCGGCCTTCAGGCCCTGCTGTGCGAGCGTGTCTTCGATCGACTGGCGTTGCGCAGGTGGTAGCAGGGCCATCTGCGTGCGCGCAAGTTCAAGTGCGACTTCGAGGCGGCCGCTTTCGCTTTTCATGTCGATCGTGTGCTCCCACAGGCCGGGCTTCACGTCGAAGGCCTGCGCATGGACGAAGGCAGGCGTGGCGAGAGCGACAAGCAGGACGGCGGCTGGTTTCATCGGCAAATCCCCTGTGATTGTGGGCGTATATGCGATGTAGCATGCAGGAGGTGTATGCAAGCTGAATATCGGTGCTTTCCCGGCAAGCGTGCCGCTTGATCCTGTGCGCGGGTCCTGCCGCAAGGTCGGTCAGGACGTGCAATGGTTCTGCTCGTGGCAGGACCGTGGTCGATGGAGGGCTCAATAGACCGGCGAATCGTGGTAATCTTCGCACCCGTCGATTTGCAGCTGTCCATCAGCTGTTCCTTATTCCGCAAACCTCATAAAGAAGGCTTCGTCTTGCTGCGTTTCTTCAAGGTTTCAATCGTATTCACGATCGTGTGTCTGCTGCTGGGCGTCGCCTACGGCTGGTTCCAGACGGGCACGATCGGTGGCACCGCCTCGCTGCTGTGGATCATCCTCGTACTGTCCGTGCTCGAAGTCTCGCTGTCGTTCGACAACGCCGTCGTCAACGCATCCGTGCTGAAAGACATGGACAAGATCTGGCAGCGCCGCTTCCTGACGTGGGGCATGCTGATCGCCGTATTCGGCATGCGCATCGTCTTCCCGCTCGTGATCGTCGCCCTGGCTGCCGGGCTCAACCCGGTCGAGGCCGTCACGTTGTCACTGAACGATCCGGAACGCTACGAGGCAATCGTCAGCGGCGCGCACGTGCCGATCGCTGGCTTCGGCGGCGCGTTCCTCGCGATGGTCGGCCTCAGCTTCTTCTTCGACGGTGAGAAGGACGTGCACTGGATCGTGTGGATCGAACAGCGCCTGAAAACCTTTTCGAACATCAAGGCTGTCGAGATCGCCGTGCTGCTCATCGTGCTGTATCTCGTGTCGCGTTCGCTCGGCACGGAAGAAGCGCTGGCCTTCATCCTGTCGGGCTGCCTCGGCCTCGTGACATTCATCGGCGTCGAGGCCATGGGCACGCTGCTCGAGATGCGCGAGGAGATGCTCGCGATGCAGGGTGCCGTCGTGCGCTCCGGCCTCGGGGGCTTCCTGTACCTCAATATCCTCGATGCCTCGTTCAGCTTCGACGGCGTGATCGGCGCGTTCGCGCTGTCGAACAACATGGTCGTGATTGCGCTCGGCCTGAGCATCGGCGCGATGTTCGTCCGCTCGATGACGATCATGCTGGTGGAGAAGGGCACGCTCGCGGAGTACCGCTATCTCGAGCACGGGGCATTCTGGGCAATCATCACGCTCGGCATGATCATGCTGCTGTCGGCGCGTTACGAGATTCCCGAGACGCTGACGGGCCTCATCGGCGCGGTGCTGATCGCCGCGTCGCTGTGGTGGTCGATTCGCCACAAACGCCGGATGTCGTCCGCCGCCATCGACTGAGGGTGGGCGGCTACGGCACGATCGGGCTCTGCCTGCCGATTGCCTGCTTGTCCTCGTTCACCATCAGCTCCGGCGCATAGTTCGCCTGCTGGCAGATGAATTCGAACAGTTCCTCGCCTTCGCGCCAGTTCAGGCGCAGCTGCCCTTCGACCGGCGCGTCGTAGGTCAGCGGGTCTTCCATCACGAAGCGATAGTCGATGCGGTTCTTGTCGACGCGCGTGAGGTATTCGCGCACGTGGACGGATTCGGTGTGCGGCAGGCCCATCCGCTCGAACCAGAAATCGGTGTTGTAGCCGACGGAATCGATCACGAGCGTGTCGCCTTCCCACCAGCCGACGTTGTGCCCGTAGTTCGTCGGTTCGAAATCTGCCGGATGTTCGCGGCCGTCCATGAACACTTCGCGATAGCTGTGCGGCCCGCCGATGTCGAAGATCATCACGCGATTGAGGGCGGCTATTTCGAGGATCTCGACGCCGTACGGCGTCAGGAACTGGCGGATCGCTCCGGAGACCTTGCAGCGCGCGTGCGGTTCGAGGTCGTGCGTCTGGCGTGCGTCGAACAGGCCTTTCGCCCAGGGCTTGAACTGGATGTCATCGACGTTGAAGAACGGAATACCGGTGCTGTAGTCGGTGACCCATAGTCCCTTCGGCTGGCCGGGCGCAAAACTGATCAGTACGCGGCCATCGGCATTTCGCGGCGCCGGTTCCGCGGCGGCCTCGGCCGCATGGGCAGCCGCCGCTGCGAATGGCAGGGCGACTGACAGTGCGACTGGCAACGCGCCCGGCAATGTAAGGAGTGCACTGGCGAGTGCAATCCGTTTATACCCCTCAAGCATGGCTAACCCCTTGTTATTATCTCGTTATCCGGTAGCCTGTCGCGCTGCGTTTAAATGATCAATCGCGCTTCGCGGCATGCCGCACGGCTGGCTGCGTGCCGCGAGTATAGGGCAACGAATCGGCGAATTCAGGCCGGAGAAAGAGGAAACAATGAGCAACGCCGCGAACAACTCCAGCAAGAACCCAAGCAACGTCCAGACCGTCGATTTCGCCCGCCACGGCAAGTTGAAAGTGAAGCCGAACCCGGCCTTCACGCATGCGAAAGATCGCCACATCGTCGCCGTGAACGTGTCGGAGCTCGGCATCACGTCGAGTAACTTCCCGGTCGTGTTCGTGAAGAACCCGCGCGACGATCGCTACATGCTCACGGCAATGCTCGGCCTGAAAACCGGCGAGAACATCTATTACGGCGACGAGTTCTGGGAATCGTGCTACGTACCGATGGCCGTGCAGCGCCATCCCTTCGTCGTCGGTTACGACGATCGCGCGAATGACGACACGCAGCTCGCGGCCTGCATCGAAGTCGACAGCCCCACCGTCAGCGAAAACGACGGCATCGCGCTGTACAAGGAAGACGGCACGCCCACTGACATGCTGCGCAGCGCACAGCAGATGCTCGGCACGATGTTCGAAGCCGGCAAGTTCACCGACCAGTTCATCGAGAAGCTCAACGAACTCCAGCTCATCACGCCCTTCGAACTGGTCCTGCAGTTGCAGAACGGCAACATGAACCGCGTCACCGGCATGGCGACGATCGACGAGAAGAAACTGAAAGCGCTCAGCGCCGAACAGCTGAAGGATCTGCAGACTCGCGACTTCCTCGCACCATGCCACCTGATGCTCGTGTCGCTGTACCAGCTGAACCAGCTGATTCGCCGCCGCAATCGCCTGGGCGGCGAGCAGATCACGAACTTCAGGATCGAGTTCCCCGGCGACCAGCCGGCTGCTGCTGCGAACGGCTGAACGGCGCTCCGGTCACGGCACGTCCTGCCGTGACTGCTCGGAGCGGTGCACGTACCACTTTCCATCGAATGCGCCGCCGCGGTAGTAACCGCTGCTGATGCGTGCGCGCACGCGCTCAGCATCGACTCCCTCGTGC
>DASWWP010000048.1:0-12808 GCA_036405915.1 Pseudomonadales bacterium | reverse complement strand
ACGATCATCGACGCGAGGATGCCGAGCGCGATCTGCGCGACGATCGAGACGATCCAGAACGCCGGGCCATGCCCGCGCTCCACCTTGAACACGACGCGGTCGACGACGAAGGCGATCACGCGCGACAGGAACACGACGAAGGTGTTCACGACGCCCTGGATCAGCGTCAGCGTCACCATGTCGCCGTTGGCCACGTGGCTCACTTCATGCGCAAGCACCGCTTCGACTTCGTCGCGGTTCATGCTGTTGACGAGCCCCGTGCTGACGGCCACGAGCGCATCGTTCCTGTTCCAGCCGGTGGCGAATGCGTTCGGCGCGGCCTGGTCGAACACGCCGACCTCCGGCATCCTGATGCCGGCGCGTTCCGCCTGCTGTTCCACCGTGCGCAGCAGCCAGCGCTCGAATTCGGTACGCGGTTCCTGGATCAACTGCACGCCCATCGACATCTTCGCCATCGGCTTGGACATCAACAGCGATATGAACGAGCCCGCGAAGCCGATCACGGCCGAGTAGACAAGCAAGGCCTGCAGGTCGAGATCGACCCCGTTGGACGCCAGCAGGCCCTGGAAACCGAGCAGGTTGAACACCAGCGAAATCAGCACCAGGACGGCGATGTTCGTGGCGAAGAACAGCACGAGACGCAGCATGTATTTCCTCCGGGAAAGCGGGCTGTACGTGCCCGCGGCTACTGGCGTGAGTATGGGGTCGGACCGCGCAATTACAACCGCCCGGCGGTGCGTGTTCTCCGGTGAAATGCAGGGCGCTCAGCCGCCGGCGAGCGCAAGGCTGGCAACCCCCGCCACGATGCACACGGCACCCGCGAGGCGGGACGGCGCCGCCTTCTCGCGCAGCAGGCGCGCGCCGAACCAGGTGCCAATCAGCGTCGACAGTTCGCGCGCCGGCGCGACATGGCTCACCGGCGCAAGCTGCATTGCATACAGCACGAGGATGTAGCCGAGCGGCCCCAGCACGGCGACGATCGCTACCGGCCGCGCATAGCGGCGCAGTTCATCGAGCAAGCCTGCCCGGTCGCGGAGTGCGCGGTGGCCGAGGAACACCACGCGCAGCAGGTTGCCGGAATAATCGACGATGAACGGCGAGATCAGCAGCACCTTCACGGCCCAGCCGTCGTTTACCGTGTAGGCCGCGATGAAGAGCCCGGTCGCGAGGCCATACAACACGCCGGCGCGCGGTGCGCGATGCCGGGCATCAAACAGGCCTGACACGAGCACGATGCCGCCCACGACGAGGGCGACGCCTGCAATCGATACCCAGCTCGTGCCTTCACCGAGCAGTACTACCGCGAGGAAGAAGGACAGCAACGGACCCGAACCACGCGCGAGGGGATACACGAGCGACAGGTCGGATGCCCGGTATCCCGCCTGCAGGATCAGCGAATAGCCCATGTGCAGCAGGCCCGTTGCCGTGAGTGCGGCCCAGTGCAACGCGGTGAACTGCGGCTGCGTCGTCCACACGATCCAAACGACGACCGGCAGGTACAGCAGCACCGACAGCATCGAATACATCCACACGAAGTGCCTCGATCCCGCGGCGCGTTTCGCCGCAAGGTTCCACGTGGCGTGCGTCAGCGCGGCAAGCAGTACGGCGGCGAGGGCGAGGGCGGGCATGCGGGTCGGTCCGGAGGTTTGGCGAAGTGTAACGGGCCGGGCGTGAAAAAACCGGGCTCAGGTTTTGGCCGCATCGTGCCGTTAAGTCAGTACCGACACAGGCCAGAGCCTGGGATCACTGATGGGTTACGAAGCTTTTATCCAGAACGTCCTCGACATCGAGGACGTTCGCCTTGCCCGCCACGGAGTGCGCGACGGCGCAGAACAGAGTCGCATCGCGCGCCAGGGTATGCGCGATAGCGACCTGCGCCTGCTGCAGGTCATCGAACTTGCCGTCGAATACTACTGGGAACAGGACGCGGAGCAGCGCTTCACGTGCGTGCTGTTTTCGAGCCGCGTGCCGGGGCATGACAGCGCGGGAGACTATCTCGGGAAGGCTTTCTGGGAGATGGACGGCGATCCGGTCGCCGGCAGCTGGGAGCGCTACAGTGCGCTGTTCGCTGCGCGCGAACCGATCCGCCGCTTCGTGATCTGGCACCGGGATGGACTGCGCGGCAGCCATTACCTCGCGATCGAGGGCCGCCCACGTTTCGACGACACCGGGACTTTCGTCGGCTACTGCGGCGTCGTGCGCGACGTCACGCTCGAAAAACAGACGGAAGACCACGCGGAAAGCCTCGAACTCGCGGCGATCGGCATCGGCCACGTGGCCGACGGCGGACGATTCATCCATGCCAACCGCAAGCTGTGCGAGATGCTCGGCTATTCGCGCGACGAGCTGCAGCAGCTGACGGTCAAGCAGATTTCCCATCCGGTCGATGTGGATGTAGCCGACATCGCGCGCAGCGCGCTGCGCTCCGGTTCACTGTCTTCATTCCACTGCGAAAAACGCTACATCCGCAAGGACGGCACGCCGATCTGGGTAGGGCTGACGATCTCGACGAAGCGTGATGCGCATGGTCATTCGCTGTACGACGTGTCGATAATCGAAGACATCTCGGCGCGAAAGGAGGCGGAGGCCCGCGTGCAGTACCTCGCAACACACGATGAAATGACGGGCCTCGCGAACCGCGCGCTGTTCAACCAGCTGCTGAAACACGCCTTCGAAACGGGACGCCGCTACAGCCGCACGTTCGCGCTGCTGTTCATCGACCTCGACCGCTTCAAGCAGATCAACGACTCGCTCGGCCACACGGGCGGCGACCTGTTGCTGAAGGAAACGTCGTCGCGCCTGCTCGGTTGCGTGCGGTCGAGCGACGTCGTCGCGCGTCTCGGCGGCGACGAGTTCGTCGTACTCGTGCAGGAAGTGGCCGGCAAGCAGCAGGTCGCGTCCGTCGCGCGCAACATCCTCGCGGCGACGCTGAAACCCATGCAGATCCTCGGGCAGGAATGCCGCGTGACGGCCAGCATCGGCATCAGCCTGTTCCCCGGCGACGGCGACGACGAACAGTTGCTGATGAAGAATGCCGACACGGCGATGTACCAGGCCAAGGAGGAGGGCAAGAACAACTTCCAGTTCTACTCGGCGGCACAGAAAACGCACGCCGTCGAGAAGCTCGCGCTCGAGGCGCACCTGCGCCACGCTGTGGAACGCAACGAATTCGAGGTGCACTACCAGGCGAAGGTCAGTATCCGAACTGGCGAGATCCGCGGCGTCGAAGCACTGCTGCGCTGGCACAATGCGACGCTCGGCCATGTATCGCCCGCGCAGTTCATTCCGCTGACCGAGGAAACGGGGCTCATCATTCCGCTCGGACGCTGGGTCATTCGCCGCGCCTGCGAACAGATCCGCAACTGGAATGGCCAGGCGCTGCCGCCGGTGTGTGTTTCAGTGAACCTGTCGCCGCGGCAGTTTTCTGATCCCGAACTCGTGCCCTTCATCAAGAATACGCTCGCCGACACCGGCATCGCCCCGCAGCGCCTCGAACTCGAGATCACCGAAAGCATGGTCATGCACCACCCGGAGCGCGCACTGCGAAAACTGAATGAGATCAAGGCGCTCGGCATCCGCATCGCAATAGACGATTTCGGCACGGGCTATTCGTCGCTGTCGCAGCTGAAACGCTTCCCGGTCGACACGCTGAAGGTCGATCGTTCGTTCATACGCGAAATCCAGACGCATGAAGAAGATCGCGCGATCACGCAGGCGATCATCACGATGGGCAAGACGCTCGGCCTCACGGTCGTTGCCGAAGGCGTCGAAACCGCCGAGCAGCAAAGTTTCCTGAGCGCCCATGCCTGCGACGAAATCCAGGGCTATTACTTCAGCAAGCCGATTCCGTGCGCGGACTTCGAGCGGCTGCTGCGCACGCACAGGCCGACACCGTTGCAATGACCTCGGCATGACGGGGGCGGCCGGCCCCCGGATTCCCAAGCCGAACGCCCCGATCCGGAAACGGGGCGCATACGCGGCTGAAAGTGCCCATGAAAGCCGGTACAATGCCGCCCTGTTTTCAGCCCCCAGATGCCCGCATGTCCCCTGCTCCGCGTGAATTCCTGATCGCCCCCTCTATCCTGTCGGCCGACTTCGCCCGTCTCGGCGAGGAAGTCGAGGCCGTGCTTGCGGCAGGCGCCGACGTCGTGCATTTCGACGTCATGGACAACCACTACGTGCCGAACCTGACGATCGGCCCGATGGTATGCAAGGCGCTGTCCGCGCACATGCAGAAGAAAAACCTGAACGCGCCGATCGACGTGCACCTGATGGTGTCGCCGGTAGATGCGCTGATCAACGATTTCGCCAAGGCCGGTGCTACGTACATTAGCTTCCACCCGGAAGCCTCGCACCACGTCGATCGCTCACTGCAGCTCATCCGCGACCTCGGCTGCAAGCCGGGGCTCGTGCTGAACCCGGCCACGCCGATCGACTGCCTCGACTACGTGATGGACAAGGTGGACCTGATCCTGCTGATGTCCGTGAACCCCGGCTTCGGCGGCCAGAAATTCATTCCGTCGGCGCTGCGCAAGCTCGAACAGGTGCGCAAGCTGATCGATGCCAGCGGCCGCGACATCCGCCTCGAGATTGACGGCGGCGTGACCGGCGACAACATCGCGTCCATCGCGCGCGCGGGTGCCGACATGTTCGTCGCCGGCTCGGCGATCTTCGGTGCCGGCGATTATCGTGGCGCGATCGACCGGATGCGCCGGGAACTGGCCACGGCGTGAGAATGCTATGACGCAGGAAGAATTCGCGCGCCTTGCCGCGCAGGGTTACAACCGCATCCCGCTCGTGCGCGAAGTGCTTGCGGACCTCGAAACGCCGCTCGGTGTGTACCTCAAGCTGGCACAGGGTTCGTACAGCTACTTCCTCGAATCGATGCAGGGCGGCGAGAAGTGGGGACGCTATTCGTTCATCGGGCTGCCGTGCAGCACCGTCCTGAAGGTTTCCGGTTCGCAACTGACCGTCGAGAACGCGGGCAAGGTCCTCGAAACGCATACGACCGAGGATCCCTTCGCCTTCATCGAACATTTCCAGCAACGCTACCGCATCCCCGAAGAGGGTGCCGAGCTGAAGAAACTGCCGCGCTTCAATGGCGGGCTCGTCGGCTACTTCGGTTACGACACCGTGCGCTATGTCGAACACCGCATCGCCGATACGGCGCCGCCGGACTCGGTGAACACGCCGGACATCGTGCTGATGGTGTCGGAAGCCGTCGTCGTGTTCGACAACCTGCGCGGCCGCATGACGCTGATCGTCTACGCGGACCCGGCGCAGGCCGATGCCTTCGCGCAGGCCCAGCGCCGGCTCGACGACCTCATTGCGCGGCTCGCGCAACCCGCGGTGGCACCGCCGCTCGTGAACGGCCGCGAAGTGCGCGAAGCCGACTTCGTGTCGAGCTTCGGCCAGGCTTCCTACGAAAAGGCAGTTGACGGGATCAAGGAATACATCGCCGCGGGCGACGTCATGCAGGTGGTGCTAGCACAGCGCATGAGCCTGCCGTTTGCCGGCGCGCCGCTGAACCTTTATCGCGCGCTGCGCGTATTGAACCCGTCGCCGTACATGGTGTTCATGGACATGCAGGATTTCCACATCGTCAGCGCGTCGCCGGAAATCCTCGCGCGCGTCGAAGATGGCCACATTACCGTGCGCCCGCTGGCGGGTACGCGCCGCCGCGGCAAGACGGACGAAGAAGATCTCGCGCTCGAGCAGGACCTGCTCGCCGACGGCAAGGAAATAGCCGAGCACCTCATGCTGATCGATTTGAGCCGCAACGATTCGGGCCGCGTGTCGAAAACGGGCACCGTGACGGTGCCGCGCAAGATGTTCGTCGAGCGGTACTCGCACGTGATGCACATAGCCTCGACTGTCGAAAGCGAGATCGCCGACGACAAGACGGCACTCGATGTGCTCAAGGCCACGTTGCCGGTCGGCACGCTGAGCGGGGCGCCGAAAGTGCGCGCGATGGAAATCATCGACGAGTACGAGCCAGTGAAGCGTGGCATCTACGGCGGTGCGATGGGCTATCTGTCGTGGAACGGAAACATGGACATGGCGATCGCGATACGCACCGCCGTCATCAAGGACGGCGTGCTGTACATCCAGGCCGGTGCCGGCATCGTTGCCGATTCGGTACCGCGCTCGGAATGGGAAGAAACGCTGAACAAGGCGCGCGCGATGTTTCATGCCGTGAAACTCGCCGAGTCGGGACTCCAACCATGATCCTGATGATCGACAACTACGATTCGTTCACCTACAACCTCGTGCAGTATTTCGGCGAGCTCGGTGCGGCGATGCGCGTGTTCCGCAACGACGAGCTGAGCCTTGCGGACATCGAGCAGCTTGCGCCGAGCCACATCGTGATTTCGCCCGGCCCCTGCACGCCGAAGGAAGCGGGCATCTCCGTGCCGACGATCAGGCATTTCGCCGGCAAGATTCCGATCCTCGGCGTCTGTCTCGGCCACCAGAGCATCGGCGAGGCCTTCGGTGGCGACATCGTGCGCGCGCAACGCGTGATGCACGGCAAGATTTCGCAGATCCATCACAACGACACCGGCGTATTCAAGGGGCTCGCGAATCCCTTCAACGCGACGCGCTACCATTCCCTCGTCATCAGGCAGGAAACGCTGCCTGACTGCCTCGAGGTGACCGCATGGACGCAGAACGTCGATGGCTCGCGCGAAGAAATCATGGGTGTGAAGCACCGCACGCTGCCGCTCGAAGGCGTGCAGTTCCATCCCGAATCGATATTGACCGAGCACGGTCATCAACTGCTGAAGAACTTCCTGGATAGTTACTGATGTCCCCGCAGGACCCCACCATTCTCGACAGGATCCTCGCCCGCAAGCGCGAGGAGATCGCGGAGCGCAAGGCGAAGGTCTCGCAGGCGGCTCTGGAAGCGACTAGCAAGACGCTCGAATCCTGCCGCGGCTTCGTCGCCGCGCTGCAGAAGCAGATCGCGCACAAGCGCCCGGCCGTGATTGCCGAAATCAAGAAGGCGTCGCCGAGCAAGGGCCTTATACGCAAGAATTTCGATCCGGCGGCGATCGCGGCGAGCTATGCCGGGCACGGGGCGACCTGCCTTTCCGTGCTGACCGACGTCGATTTCTTCCAGGGCAGCGACGCATACCTGCAGGAAGCGCGCATGGCCTGCCAGTTACCGGTGATCCGCAAGGACTTCATGGTCGATCCGTACCAGATCATCGAATCGCGCGTACTCGGTGCCGACTGCATCCTGCTGATCGTCGCCGCGCTCGATCCCGCGCTGTTGCGCGAACTGCACGATGTGGCGACGGCATGCGGCCTCGACGTACTTGTCGAAGTGCACAACAAGCAGGAACTCGCGGCGGCGCTCGAGTTGAGGCCGGCACTGATCGGCATCAACAACCGCGACCTGCATACCTTCAAGACCAGCCTGAATGTCACGTACGACCTGCTCGGCGACATCCCGCCCGGCACTGCCGTCGTCACCGAAAGCGGCATCCTTGCGCGCGAAGACGTGCTCGACATGCTGAAGCACGGCGTTTACGGCTTCCTCGTCGGCGAGTCCTTCATGCGCGCGGCCGATCCCGGCGCGAAGCTGCAGGAGCTTTTCTTCCACGGCTAGGCTTCAGGAGCCGTTTCATCGTACGCGCGTTCTTCATCGCATAGGCGTCGTTGTCGTTGTTGAAGTAGATCCACACGCGCTTCGCACCGCTTTCGCGAATGCGGTCGACCCACACCTGCAACTCGTCCACCGTATAGTCGTGGCGGTACCAGCGCTTCACGCCATGGAACCGGATGTAGACGTCGTCTGCGGTCTTCACCAGCGTGTCGGGCAGCCTCGGGCCGCTGCACGAGCAGAAGATCGCGCCGGCGTCCCGAAAGGCCGTATACACCTCGTCGTTCCACCAGCTCGCGTGGCGGAATTCGACGACATTGCGGTGCCGCGGATCGAGCTGCGCGAGGATCATCCGAAGGCGCGCGGCGGTGTACCGGAAGCTCGGCGGCAACTGGAACAGGAAGCAACCCATGCGCGGACCGAGAAGGTCGGCGATGTAGCCGAAGTCCTGCACGAGCGTCTTCGTATTCCGGAAGCGCTTGACGTGCGTGATCAGCTCGCAGGCTTTCACGGTATAGGTAAAGCGCTTGCGTCCCACCTGTCGCAGCCAGCCCTTCACGTTAGCTTCGGTAGGCCAGGAATAGAACGACGCATTGATTTCAACCGTGCTGAAATTCTTCGCGTAGTGGGCGAACCAGTCCTTCTGCGGCAGTCCGCTGTAGAACGAATCGCGCAGGTGCCAGTAGTACCAGCCGGAGCAGCCGACGTAGTGGGCTGGGGCCGGGGTCCTGGTTTTTCGCGCCCGCGTACCTGGCGGCGAGGAGTTTGCCGACAGGCGCAGCTTGCGCATCTTCAGCGCACGCCCGACGTTGGCTTCACGCTGCCGCGCGCGGCGCTGTTCCTTTCGCAGGCGGCGTTCCTCGCGCGACAGCGGCGCTTTGCCCGACGGAGTGGTTTTGGCGGTCATGGCATGGGCCTGCTGGCATTCCCCGACACATCGCAGCTATACCGTGAGCGCGTCGCGGTTGTACTTTTTTCCTGGCTGCGCAGTAAGTTTTTCCCGTCCGCGCGCGGCTGTCACCGGCACGTCGTGTCCCAGCCACGGGAAAGCACGTTTCGGACCACTGGACCGACAATCCGGACACTGCCGCGTGAATCATTTGATTGGCATGATCCTCGCAACGTGGAAACGTGGAAGAGTGCTAAGGTCCAGCAGTTGTCCTCGAAGGATCATGCCGTGCCCGATACTGAAACCCTGTCACCCGCATTACCCAGCGCGCTCGAAGCCGCCACGTGTGAGCTGCTGGCGCGCGCCTGCGAACGGAGCCTGAAACTCGCAACGGCCGAAAGCTGCACCGGCGGTATGCTTGCCTCGCTGCTTACCGATGTCGAAGGCCTGTCGCATGCCTTCGAACGCGGATTCGTGACGTACAGCGAGGCCTCCAAGACCGAACTGCTTGGCGTGCCGCCCGAGCTGATCGACGCGAATGGAGCCGTGTCGCGCGACGTCGCCGTGGCAATGGCGGAAGGCGCGCTGGCACGTTCGCGGGCCGACATCGCGCTGGCCGTGACGGGCTTTGCCGGCGACGGCGACGAACCCGGCCTCGTACACTTCGCCTGCGCACGCCGTGGCAAATCCACCGCGCACGAAGAAGCGCATTTCGGCAAAATCGGGCGTGGACAGATCAGGATCGCAACGCTTGAAGCGGCGATCCGCCTGATGACGAGGATGCTGTAAACCATGATCGATGCTCGCTCGATGCCTTACGCTGCATTTCACCGCCATGGCTTCGTGCGCGTGGCTGTCGCAAGCCCGCGCGCGTCCACTGGCGACGTCGCGTTCAACGTCGACGAAACCCTGAAGCTGGCGCGCGAGGCGGATGCGGCCGGTGCCGACCTCGTCGTGTTTCCGGAGCTGAACCTGTCGTCGTATGCCATCGACGACCTGTTTCTGCAGGACGCATTCCTGCAACAGGTCGAACTCGGCATCGCGCGGTTGTGCGACACGAGCCGCACGTTGAAACCGGTACTGGTCGTCGGCGCGCCGCTGCGGCGCAACGGGCGGCTGTACAACTCGGCACTCGCGATTTCTCGCGGCGCGATCCTGGGCATCGTCCCGAAAAGCTACCTGCCGAACTATCGCGAGTACTACGAAAAGCGCTGGTTCGCGAGCGGCAGCGGCCTGCGCGACCTGCATATCGATGTCGCCGGGCAGCAGGCGCCGTTCGGCCCCGACCTGCTGTTCGCGGCGAGCGATCTCCCCGACTTCATCTTTCACATGGAGATCTGTGAAGACTTCTGGGCGCCGCTGCCGCCGTCTACGCATGGCGCGATGGCGGGCGCATTGATCCTCGCGAACCTGTCGGCGTCGAACATCACGATCGGCAAGGCCGACGAGCGCAAGCTGCTGTGCGCGAGCCAGTCGGCGCGCTGCCAGGCCGCATACGTGTTTTCCGCGGCCGGCCCCGGCGAAAGCACGACGGACCTCGCGTGGGACGGGCAGGGCTCGATCTTCGAACTTGGCGAACTGCTGGCCGAAACGGGCCGCTTCGACTTCGATGCGGAGCTCGCGATCGCGGACATCGACGTGCAGCGGCTCCGCCTCGAACGCATGCGCAACGGCACCTTCAACGACTGCGCGCGCGTAGCCGGCGATCCGGAAATGCGTTTTCGTACGTTGCATTTCGAGCACCGTCCGCATGGTGCGGACATGGGCCTGCAGCGTGCCGTTCGCAGATTTCCCTACGTGCCGAGCCGGCCCGCACAGCTCGACCATGACTGCTACGAGGCATTCAACATCCAGGTGCAGGGCCTCGTGCGCCGCTTCCGGGCGACGAGCGGCACGAACTTCATCATCGGCGTGTCGGGTGGACTCGATTCGACGCACGCGCTGATCGTCGCCGCGAAGGCCTGCGACGTGCTCGGCATCGAACGATCGCGCATCCGCGGTTACACGCTGCCGGGCTTCGCGACGAGCAGCCATACGAAGGACAACGCGTGGGCGCTGATGAAGGCACTGGGCGTCACCGGCGAGGAGATCGACATCCGCCCGGCCGCGGAGCGCATGCTGGCCGACATCGGCCATCCATTCGCGAAGCGCGGCAACGATGCCGACAGGTCGGTGTACGACGTCACGTTCGAGAACGTTCAGGCCGGACTGCGTACCGACTACCTGTTCCGCCTCGCGAGCCAGCATGGCGGGTTCGTCGTCGGGACGAGCGACCTCAGCGAAACGGCGCTCGGCTGGTCGACCTATGGCGTAGGCGACCACATGAGCCACTACGGCGTGAATGCAGGCGTGCCGAAGACGCTGATGCAGTACCTGATCAGGTGGGTCATCACGTCGCGGCAGTTCGACGCGGCGACGGGGGAGATCCTGCAGGCGATCCTCGACACGAAAATATCACCGGAGCTCGTCCCGGCGGATGCGGAAAGCGGCATGCAATCCACCGAGGACAGGATTGGACCTTACGAACTTCACGACTTCTTCCTGTTCCACATCCTGCGGCATGGTCTGCCTCCGTCGAAGGTGGCATACCTCGCGTACGAAGCATGGAAGGATGCGGGAAGCGGGCTGTGGCCGGCGGGATATCCGGACAACGTGAAGCGCGAATACGATCTTGCGACGATACGGAACTGGCTCGAAGTGTTCTGCTACCGCTTCTTCAAGCTCGCGCAGTACAAGCGGAGTGCCATTCCGAATTCACCGAAAGTATCGGCGGGAGGAGCGCTGAGCCCGCGTGGCGACTGGCGCGCGCCGAGCGACGGCAACGCGGATGCCTGGCTCGATGAACTGAGAGCAGCTTTCGGGGATCCCGACTAAGCCGGGTGCTGCCGTTGGTGTCCGCTATTCCGCTGCAGCTTCGATCGCCGCAAGTTGCTGGCGCCGCTCGTGCAGGGCCATGACGGCCTGCGCGAGCTCCGGATGCGCGAAGGCCAGGGCCTTCATTTCACTCTGCATCTCCGCCGTTTTTTCGCGCAGCATGTAGGCGAGGTCGTCGCGGTCCTGCGGAACGTAGCCGATGCCGGTGAGTCCCGCGGCGTTCGGGGCCCGGGAGTCCTTCATCTGCATGAACTCGGCGCTTTCTGCGACGCGCATGAACGCGGGATCGCATTTCCACAGCGGAATCTTGCTGCCGGTGGGCGTGTGGTAGCCGCAGTTAACGTCGAATTCGTCGTTGCTGTTCAATTCGTTGAACAGCTCGAACATGTTTCGCTCGAGCGTGCGGATCTCGGCGCGTAGCGCAGCAGGCGTGCTCTGGGTGGTGCTCTCTTCGATTGCCGCCGCTGGCAGCGGTGCAGGCTGGGCGACTACAGAAACGCTCGCAGCCAGCAGCAGTGGCGACAGCGATAGCCGCGCCAGGGTACGCATCAGCGCGTACCGTAGATGACGATGGTCTTGCCGTGCACTTCGATCAGGCCCTGGTCTTCCAGCTCTTTCAGCACGCGGCCGGCCATTTCGCGGGAGCAGTTCACGATGCGGCCGATCTCCTGGCGCGTGATCTTGATTTGCATCCCGTCGGGGTGCGTCATCGCATCCGGCTGCTTGCTGAGTTCGAGCAGGATGCTCGCGATGCGGCCGGTGACATCGAGGAACGAGAGGTCGGCGACGCGCTTCGTCGTGCTGCGCAGGCGATGCGCCATCTGCTTGCCGATCGTGTACAGGATTTCGGGATGAGACTTCGAGTAGGCGTTGAAGCTCGGATACGCAATCTCTGCAATTTCGCACTCGGACTTCGTGCGCACGCAGGCACTGCGCGCCTCCATGTGTTCAAACAAACCCATCTCGCCGAAGAAGTCGCCGGGATTCAGGTACGTGATGACCGCTTCCTTGCCGTCTTCGTCTTCCAGCACGACGGATACTGAGCCGCTGATGATGTAGAACAGCGTCTCGCACTTGTCGCCTTCGTGGATGATCGTGGTCTTGTTCGGATACTTCCGCCGATGCGCATGGCTCAGGAAGTTTTCGAGATCGCTGATATGCGGTGTGATGGCCATCAATGCCATGTCCTAAACCCTCTACCTGCCCTTGATCCGGCCCTTCCATGGCCTTGCTTGCGTCCCTCTGGCTGACTTGCCTGCGTCAGTCCTGTAATCGAAGGCTGTATACCATACTTCCCGGAATTGGGCCATTTTTCAAGGGCCTGGCGCAATGTGTTGTGGGATAATGTCCGGATTGACACTACGCCGCACCAGGGGCTCATTCATGAAGGCAACCATCAAGTGGGTCGAGGATGCGATGTTCCTCGGGGAGTCGGGTTC
>DASWWP010000047.1:0-7158 GCA_036405915.1 Pseudomonadales bacterium | reverse complement strand
GTTCAGGTCCTTGAAGCTGCGATAGACGGATGCGAAGCGCACATACGCCACCTCGTCGAGCTTGCGCAGCTCCTGCATGACGAGTTCGCCGACCATGTGGCTCGGCACTTCGCGCTCGCCGCTCGCGCGCAGAGCATGGTTGATGCGGCTGATCGCCTCGTCGACCTGTTCGACGCTCACCGGCCGCTTCTCGAGCGCCTTCATGATGCCGGCGCGCAGCTTGTCTGCATTGAACGGTTCACGCTGGCCATTCTGCTTGATCAGGCGCGGCATCAACAGTTCAGCGGATTCGAAAGTCGTGAAGCGTTCCGCGCAGGTCACGCATTCGCGCCGGCGCCGCACCTGGTTGCCTTCGGCGACGAGGCGCGAATCGATCACTTTCGTATCAACGGCGTTGCAGAATGGGCAGTGCATCGTGTTGCCTTACGTCAAGGATGACGGCAGGTGTTACTTGCCGTACACCGGAAACTTCTTGCACAGCGCGCGCACCTTCGCCTTCACGTCGGCGACCAGCGCTTCATTCCTGCTGTCTTCAAGCAGGTCGGCGATCCAGCCGGCGAGCTCGGTGAATTCCTGCGTGCCGAAGCCGCGGCGCGTGCCGGCTGGCGAGCCGATGCGAATGCCGCTCGTGACGAACGGCGGGCGCGGGTCGTTCGGCACGGCATTCTTGTTCACGGTGATGTTGGCGCGGCCGAGCACTTCGTCCGCTTCCTTGCCGGTGATCTCGCGGCCGACGAGGCTCAGCAGGAACAGGTGATCGTCAGTGCCGCCCGACACGATCTCGAATCCGCGCTGCTGGAATACTTTCGCCATTGCCTTCGCGTTCGCGAGCACCTGCTTCTGGTACTGCGCGAACTCCGGGCTCATCGCTTCCTTGAAGCACACGGCCTTCCCGGCAATCACGTGCATCAGCGGGCCGCCCTGGTTTTCGGGGAACACGGCGAAGTTCAGCTTCTTGTGCAGCTCTTCGTCGCCGTTCGCGAGAATGAGGCCGCCGCGCGGCCCACACAGCGTCTTGTGCGTCGTCGACGTGACGACATGCGCATGCGGGAATGGATTCGGGTACAGGCCGACGGCGACGAGGCCGGCGACGTGCGCCATGTCGACGACGAACCAGGCGCCGACCTGGTCGGCGATCGCGCGCATGCGCGCGAAATCGATGAAGCGTGAATACGCGGAGAAACCGGCAACGATGACTTTCGGTTTATGCTGCAGCGCGAGCTTCTGCACGCTGTCGTAGTCGATCTCGCCGGTGTCGACGTTCAGGCCGTACTGCACGGCGTTGTACACGCGGCCCGAGAACGACACCGATGCGCCGTGCGTCAGGTGTCCACCATGCGCGAGGCTCATGCCGAGCAGCGTATCGCCCGGCTTCATCAGCGCGGCGTACACGGCCGTATTGGCCTGCGAACCCGAATGCGGCTGCACGTTCGCATAGCCGCACTTGAACAGCTGCTTCGCGCGCTCTATCGCCAGCGTTTCCACGACATCGACGTACTCGCAGCCGCCGTAGTAGCGCTTGCCCGGATAGCCTTCGGCGTACTTGTTCGTCAGGACACTACCCTGTGCCTCGAGCACGCGCGGACTCGTGTAGTTCTCGGAGGCGATCAGTTCGATGTGCTCTTCCTGCCGTACCGCTTCATCGGCGATGGCTGCCGCCAGCTCGTCATCGAAACCGGCGATGGTCATGGATTTGCTTAGCATGGGGGGTCCTGAGTAGAATTCCGGGCCTGCATTCTACCCTAATCCCGCGCTTTTTTTGGTCGAATCAGGCCTCATATAAAGCGCCTCCCACGTCGTCACCGGTTCAACTATGGCTCAATTCGTATACACGATGCATCGCCTCGGCAAGGTAGTCCCGCCGAAGCGCGAAATCCTCAAGGACATTTCGCTTTCCTTCTTTCCCGGCGCGAAGATCGGCGTGCTTGGCCTCAACGGCTCGGGCAAGTCGAGCCTGTTGCGCATCATGGCCGGCGTCGACAAGGACTTCGTCGGCGAAGCGCGCGCGCAGCCGGATCTCAAGATCGGCTACCTCGAGCAGGAACCGAAGCTCGACGAAAATCGCACCGTGAAGGAAAACGTCGAAGACGGCGTGCGCGAAATCAAGAACATGGTCGACGAGTTCAACGCGATCAGCGACAAGTTCGCCGAGCCGATGAGCGACGACGAAATGAACGCGCTGCTCGAACGCCAGGGCGTGCTGCAGGGCCAGATCGACGCCGTGAATGGCTGGGACCTGGACCGCACGCTCGAGATCGCGGCCGATGCACTGCGACTCCCGCCGTGGGATGCGCCGGTGAAGAACCTGTCCGGCGGTGAAAAGCGCCGCGTCGCGCTGTGCCGCCTGCTGCTGTCGCAACCCGACATGCTGCTGCTCGACGAACCGACCAACCATCTCGACGCACAAAGCGTCGCGTGGATCGAACGCTTCCTGAAGGATTTCGAGGGCACGGTCGTCGCGATCACGCATGATCGCTACTTCCTCGACAACGCCGCTGGCTGGATCCTCGAACTCGACCGCGGCCACGGCATTCCATACGAAGGCAACTACAGCGACTGGCTCGCGGCCAAAGAGAAACGCCTCGAAACCGAGGCCAAGCAGCAGGCGGCGCTCGACAAGACGATCAAGGCTGAACTCGAATGGGTGCGCCAGAACCCGAAAGGACGCCAGGCGAAGAGCAAGGCAAGGCTCGCACGCTTCGAGGAGCTTCAATCGAAGGAATTCCAGGCTCGCAACGAAACGATGGACCTCTACATTCCGCCGGGCCCGCGCCTCGGTGAAAAAGTCATCGAAGTCGAGCACGTGACGAAGGGCTTCGACGGCCGCGTGCTGATCAACGACCTGACGTTCAGCATTCCGCGTGGCGCGATCGTCGGCATCATCGGCGGCAACGGCGCCGGCAAGACCACCTTCCTGCGCATGCTCGTCGGACAGGAACGGCCGGACAGCGGTTCGATCACGCTTGGGGATACGGTGGATCTCGCATACGTCGACCAGAGCCGCGATTCGCTCGACGGCAAGAACACGGTCTGGCAGGAAATTTCCGGCGGCCTCGACACGATGAAGATCGGCAACTACGAAGTCGCGTCGCGCGCATACGTCGGCCGCTTCAACTTCAAGGGGAACGACCAGCAGAAATACATCAAGGATCTGTCGGGCGGTGAACGCAACCGCGTGCATATGGCGAAACTGCTGAAACGCGGCGCGAACGTCATCCTGCTCGACGAACCGACGAACGACCTCGACGTCGAAACGCTGCGCGCGCTCGAAGAAGGCCTGCTGGCTTTCCCGGGCACCGTCATCGTCGTATCCCACGATCGCTGGTTCCTCGATCGCATCGCGACGCACATCCTCGCGTTCGAAGGCGACAGCGAAGTCGTCTTCCACGAAGGCAACTACACGGACTACGAGGAAGATCGCAAGAAGCGCAAGGGCGACACGGAGCCTACGCGCATCAAGTACAAGAAGCTGGCGTAACGCCGCAAAAGACAGGGGGCCGAAAGGCCCCTTTGCTTACCTGCCGCTTACAGGTCGAACCGCGCGCGCAACTCCTTCATGCGCGCCCTGTTCTCCTCCGGCGTCAGCGGCTGTGGCAGCGATTCCGGCAAGGCGACCGGCACGTGGACGTCGAGCGACTCGCCGCGCAGCACGCGCTGGCAGAGCTGGTGGTAGTTGTATTCGAACACCGGGAAGATGACCGACTGCGGTTCGGTGCCGAGCTCGAACCAGCCGGTGGCTTTCGCCGCGTGATACACGGCCGGGTGCGACCAGGCATGCCGCGCCTTCGGTTCCGGGGCACAGCAGGCTTCGACGTACGCAGCATGCGCCGGTGGCAGGCCGAACAGCGGCAATGCGTTCTCACAGGCATTCACGACTGCCGCGACCGTCGGCAGGTACTCCTGCGATTTCACGACCTGCCGCGCCGCACGCAGGATCACCTCCGGCGTGAAGTCGCCCAGGCAAGTCAGCCAGTACTTCTTCGCGAGGTTCAGGCTCCCTTCCTGTGCGTAGGCCTTGTGGAACTGGTTGTGGTACGCAAGCTCGAACTCGGTGAAGAGCTGGTTGATGGCGTCGACGTGGTCACGCCGGGCCTGGCTGTGGCTATGACCCTGGGTGTGCTCGCTTGCTTCCGCAGCCTGTGGGCTGATTCGGGAAGCGCCGGTCTCCTTAAGCACACGAGGAATGACTTTATCGATGGTTTTCATGTACTTGCCGAATACGCTGGGCAAAAGGGCCGACCGCCCTCCTGCATATATATAGTAGGTGCGACTATGCCACCCGCAGCGGCAAGCTGGCCAGCCCGTGCAAGTCCTTATTCACTGGATGCGCGGGGTCAGTGCAGGTCGGCAAGGCCCGAGCCATGGATGCCGAGGCTGAGCCTTCCCCGATGCACGAACGACACGGTCTACGTCGGCACGATTTCTTCGCCGTAGCGCATCACGCGATTGCGGCCAGTGCGCTTGCTGAGGTACAGGCTTTCGTCGGCCTTTTCCATCAGCTGCGTGACATCCGCCACCTGGTCGGGAAAGGTCGCGATGCCGATGCTGACCGTTGCGCCAACGCGCTTGCCGGCCACGTCGAAACTCGTATTGGCCACGGCCTTGCGCAAGCGCTCGCCGAGCTCCCAGGCCTTCCCTGCATCGACCTTCGGAAGTACCGCCACGAACTCGTCGCCGCCGTAACGGCAGATGATGTCGGAGGCGCGCAGGCAATCGGAAATCGCCTTCGCAACCGCCAGGATCAGCTTGTCGCCAGCCTGGTGGCCCTGCTTGTCGTTGACCTCCTTCAGGTTGTCGGCATCGATCATCATGACGGTGAGCGGGTGCTGGTTCTGCAGCGCCTCTTCCGCGGCGCGCGTGTACAGCGGCATGAACGAGCGCTTGTTCAGCAGGCTCGTCATCTCGTCGGTGTCGGCCAGTTCCTTGAAGCGCGTACGACCCTTGTGCAGATCGGCGACGAGCAGCGTCGTGATGTAGCCGACGAGCACGAACGGCGAGAAATAGATCATCACGCGGCTGAATTCGGCATATGTGTAGCTGACATCGCCAGCCGACGCGATATAGAAGTAGAAGGCCCCGATCAGCGCGATTTCGAGCAGCGTTACGACCTTGCCGAGCGTGATCGCGCTGATGATGATGACGAGGAGGTAGAGATTGATCAGCGGACTTTCTATGCCGCCGGTGTTCCAGATCACCCACGTGATGAACACGATCATGACCCACGTTTCGAGCGCCAGCTTCCAGCGCCTCTGGCGCTGGCTCGCGTTGAGATAGTGGAAGCCCAGCACGAACAGCGTGAAGCCCACCATCGACACGACGAGTCCAAGCGGGTTCTGCACGGTCACGCCCGGCGTGACGTAGTACATGATGATCAGCAGCAACAGCAGCCACTCGATCTCGGCGATGCTGCTGGCGAAGCCTTTGAGCTCAAGCTGCTCGACGTCGACCTTGTCCGGTTCCACCAGCTTCTTCATCGTGCGCGTGCCTTGTGCCACTGCGTTTTCTTGCTTATCTTCGCCCGCCACATGAACACGTCACTGCAAAAATGCCACTCGATCGCGGACCTGCGTAGCCTAGCACAACGCCGGATTCCGAAGGTAATGTTCGACTATATCGACGGCGGTTCCGAGGACGAAGTCACACTTGCGCGCAACAGCAGCGGCTTCGGACGCTGGCAATTCCTGCCGCGCGCACTCGTCGACGCGACACACATCGATCTGTCGACCCGCGTGCAGGGCTGCGACATCGCGCTGCCGCTGATCTTTTCTCCCACCGGCGGCACGCGCCTGTTCCATCATCGCGGCGAGTTCGCGACTTCCGCAGCGGCGGCCGCGGCCGGCACCGTTTTCTCGCTGTCATCGATGGCGTCGATCCCGATCGAGACGGTCGCCGCGCACACGCCAGGCGACAAGTGGTTTCAGATCTACGTATGGAAGGACCGCGGCGTCGTGCGCGAATTCATCCAGCGCTGCAAGGCGAATGGATACAAGGCGCTATGCCTGACGGTCGACGTCGCGACTCCCGGCCACCGCGAGCGCGACCTGCGCAACGGCTTCACGCTGCCACCGCGCTTCACGATGGCGTCGCTGCTCGACATGGCACTGCATCCAGGCTGGTGGTGGCATGCGTTGACGAAGGAACGCATCACGCTTGCAAACGTCGCCGGCAAGGCCGGCATCGGCGTGACGGACGCCGTGACGCTCGGCCAGTACGTCAACTCGCAGCTCGATGCGTCCATTACATGGAAGGACATGGAATGGATGATCGGTGAATGGGGCGGGCCGTTCCTGATCAAGGGCGTACTCGCCATCGAGGATGCGCGCATCGCGATCGACTGCGGCGCCACCGGCGTCATCCTGTCGAACCATGGCGGCCGCCAGCTCGATCATTCCGCCGCGCCGATCGACGTGCTGCCGGACGTCGTCGATGCCGTCGGCGACCGGACTGAAGTACTGGTCGATGGTGGCGTGCGGCGCGGCACGGACGTCATCAAGGCACTCGCGCTCGGGGCGAAGGCCTGCATGATCGGTCGGCCGTATCTGTATGGCCTTGCCGCCGGCGGCGAAGACGGCGTGCATCGCGCGATCGGCCTGCTGCGCGACGAGATCAGGCGTGACCTGATGCTGCTGGGCTGCCCGAGCGTGAAGCAGTTACATCGCGGCTACCTGCGTCGCGCGGATTAGACAAGGCCATCGCCCCTTGGGTCCTGGCTCCGTCGTCATTTCTTCTGGCGTGCCGCCAGCGATTCCGCTGCCGCGCGGCTATCCGCCAGAACCTGCTGCGCCAGATCCAGCGCCTCGAATCGCCTGAACCAGTCGTTCGAGCCTGGCAGTTCGAGCAACATGTCCCAGCCATAAACGAGCTGCGTGATGCGATTGCTCAGCACGAACGAATAGAACACGAAGATGTCCGCCGCCGTGAACTCGCTGCCGGCAATCCACGGCTCGAACTTCGCAAGCCTTCCGAGTGCCGCGAGACCCTTGCGCGCGTCAGGCTGGCTCGCCTCCTTCACATGCGGCGGGACCTCGCGCCCGAACAGCGCGCCGATCAGGTTGTGCGCAGGCGTCTCCACATACAGCTCCTGCACCTTCATCAGCTGCCGCACCTTCGCCTTTGCGAAAGCATCCTGCGGGAACAGCTTCGGGCCGGGACAGGCTT
>DASWWP010000046.1:0-11009 GCA_036405915.1 Pseudomonadales bacterium | reverse complement strand
ACCGGGCAGCTTCGAGCTGTACGTGCCGGACGAAATCAACCAGAGCGCCGGCTGGCTCGGCATGATGACGTATCGCGCGGCGCCGGTGGCACCGCAGGGCATGTCGCCGGAAGAGCGGCTCGAGTGGTCGCTCGCGCAGGTACCGACGGAACAGCCGGTGATCGTCGCGTTCCGCCTGAAGTTCGACGAGAACGGCGACATCAGCGAAGCCGAACACCTGTTGTCCGGCGTGCGTGAAGCGCAGCTGGCGAACCTGCAGACGATGCGCCCCGGCCTGCTGGCCGACGTGCCGCCGGAAAGCCGCAAGGATCACGCCGAGCTGATCGCCATCGGTGCGTCGTACTATGACGCGCTCGACGACAACGATGGTTCTCTTACGCCGTTCGCCGCCGACTGCGAACGCCACGAGAACGGCATGATCACCGCCAGCGGCGAGCCACGCGATCCGAATGCGCCGGCAGTGCCGGGCACGACGCCGACCCCTCCACGCGCACGCGACTGCGCCGGCCAGCTCGACACCGGCACGTTCCAGTACATCGATCGCATCGAGAATCGCCGCGTATTTGCCGCCGATCCCCAGACCGGCCTCGTCATGGGCCTCTCGCACTTCCGCCACCCGATGGACAACTTCCCGTACACCGTGACGAATCTCGACGGGACGACGTCTGAAGTGACGGCGGAGAATTTTTCGTTCGCGCCCTTCGACCTGCCGGCGGCGCACATCTTCAAGGTGGGTGCCGACGGCCTCGTGCACGAGATCGAGGCGATGGGATTCCAGGCGCCGCTGAATTCGCCGACCGGATGGGAACAGTAGCCGGCATCGCGGCGAAACTCGCCGCCGGTCGACGAAAAATCGGGCTCCAACCCCTGTCAATCACCGCCCTTACCCAGCCTCGGGCGTTTTTTCGTGACGGCCTGCCTGGATGGAGCCGGAGCAGGTTCAGCAGCGATCGCCGCGCGTGTGATGCGCAGCGTCTGCCCGGCGAGTGCGATCACATCGCCCGCCACGATCTGCCTGCGCTTGCGCGTTTCAACCTCGCCGTTGACGCTGACCAGGCCCTGCTCGACCAGGGCCTTCGCGGCGCCGCCGTTGTCGGCGAGCCCTTCGAACTTCAGGATCTTGTACAGCTCGACGGGCTCGCGGGTGATCAGCACGTCACGAGAGGCGTTACTCATTCGGCCTCGCTTCGCGTCAGCACGTTTTCCTTCACGTAGGTGGCAACGCTCTTGAGTTCGGCCGGCGTATACACCTGCCCGAACGGGGCCATCTTCTGTCCGCCGCGCGTCGCGGTCGTGAAGATGTGCTGGATGGTCGCCTCACGCGGGATCGGCGCACCTTCGGCATGTCCGCCCTGGCCGTCTTCGCCGTGGCATGCGAGGCAGATGCTCGTATAGATCTCCTGGCCGCGCGCGAGGTCGACTTCGCTGTCAGGCAGGTCGAGCGGCGGCAGCGGCTCGGGGTCGCCGTCGACGTTGATCGATGGCGGCGGCACGGCCAGCGATACGTCGACGCTTTCACCCTGTGTTCCTTCGAGCGACAGCAGCCACAGGCTATCGCTCTTGCCGCCGCCCGCGAACAGGCTGCCGCCGGCGAACACGAGGATCTTCTGCTGGCCATCGTGTTCGAACACGACCGGGCTCGGCACCGGCGGCGCGTCGAGCTGGAAGGACCACAGCTCGTCGCCATTCGCGACGTCGTATGCATGCAGCTTGCCGTCGGAGCGTCCTATCAATAGCAGGTCGCCGGCGGTGACCGTTGCGCCCATGCTGCAACCGGCGGCCTGTTCGCGCTTCCACACGATGCCGTGCGTGCGCACGTCGACCGCGATCTGGTAGGCGGTACGTGCCGTGCCGCGCGGCAGCTGGAATGCGCCGCCGTAGATCATCTCGCCGGTCTGTACGCCGATTTCGTCTTCCTCGAAATCCTGCATCACGGCGCCGCCGACGTTGTCGCTCGCGCACACGTACAGGTAACCGCTGCGCGGATCGAAGGCGGTCGGCATCCAGTTCGAACCCGCGAGCGGCGCATACAACGTCGGCTCGCGACCGAACGGTGTGTACGTGCAGCCGTTGTTGACGAGCGTCCAGCCCTCGGGTGCCGTGTCGATGCAGTGGTTGATCAGCGTGTCGCCCTGCGGAATCGGCTGCGTGGCCGCCGTGAACTGCTCGGGCTGCTGTGGCACGGGCGTATCGACGATCGGCGTCAGGCCTTCGCCGGTGATGCGGTCGAGCAGGAACAGGTAACCGCTCTTGCTGATCTGCGACAGGCCTTTGCGAATCGCGCCATCCTTCTCCACGTCGAACAGCACGATGGGGCTCGACGCGTCGTAGTCCCAGATGTCGTGCTTCGTTTCCTGGAAGTGCCATCGGTACTCGCCGGTATTCACGTCGAGCGCGACGATCGACACGGTGAACAGGTTGTCGCCGGCGCGCTTGCTGCCGTTGAGGTCGGGCGCCGCGTTGCCGGTGCTGAAGTACATCATGTTCAGTTCCGGATCGATCGCGGCGGTCTGCCAGATCGGCGCACCTCCGTATTCCCAGGCGTTGTTGTCCGCCGGCCACGTGTCGTGGCCAAACTCTCCGGGGCCGGGCACGGTGTAGAAGGTCCACGCGGTTTCGCCCGTGGCCGCATCGAAGGCCTGCATGCGGCCGCGGATCATGTATTCGCCGCCGGCGACGCCGGCATACACGCGTCCGTTGTAGTAACGCGGCGCTCCCGTGAGGCTGTAACCGGCCTGGTTGTCCGCCACTTCGACGTCCCAGACGACTTCGCCGGTTTTCTGGTCGAGCGCCATCAGGTGCGCATCGAGCCGCGGCACGAAGACCTTGCCGTCGCCGAGCGCAAGGCCGCGTATCGCCCAGCCGCAGCAGACGCGCACTTCGCCCTCATCCAGATTCGCCGTGTACTTCCACAGGATCTCGCCGCTGTCGACGCTGATGGCGAACACGTCGTTCTGGCCGGTTATGTGGTAGATGACGCCGTCGTGCACGACAGGCTCGCCCTGGCCGCTGTGCTGCGGGCCGAGCCCGGAATCGAGATGCACCTGCCAGTCGGCCTTTACCTGCGCGACGTTGCCCTTGTTGATGGCATCGAGCGGCGAGAAGCGCTGGTTCATCAGCGTGCCGCCATTCGTCAGCCAGTTGCCGCGAGGCTGTTCGAGCAGTTGTTCGGCAGTGAAGGGCGGCGCAGCGACGATCGCCGTCGTGTTCGCCGCCGCCGCCGGCGCCTGCGCGGTAGCGCTCTGCGTGCGCACCTCTTCGTTATCGTTGGAGCAGGCGGCGAGCGTGGTTAGCGCCAGCAACAGTGCGAGTCTCGTTTTCTGCGTCATCGCGGTGGTCTCCGTGGGATCGTGGCACGGTAACAGGTTTGCGCGGGTCGGAAAATCCAGCGGCTCCCGTGCGAATGCATGGTCGACCCGAGCCGTGTATGGCCTACTCCATCCGCTCCGTCGCGAGCATCAGCATCATGCCACCGGCACGATCGTCGCGGCCGGTCAGTGCGCGGCGGTTCAGGTAGACCTCGAAGGAGTCCTGTCCCGGTGTCGACTCGCAGACGTCGATGAATCCATGGTCGTCGGTCGTGCGCGACACGACGCCGGTCCATGCGCTGTCGGCGACGAACTGGTAGAAGCTGTCGAGCCAGCCGCGATCGACGCCGCGCTGGATGGCCGTGGCGATCATCGCGGTGGCGGAGAGTTCGGCCCAGCTGCCGGGCATGTCGATGATGTTGTGCCACATGCCGTCGGTGCCCTGGTGCTGCAGCAGCGCGCCGATGTGCGCGCGGAACAGGTCGAGCAGGCGCGCGTGCGCGGCATGCGTCTCGGGGATGTCGCTCAACGCGAGCGCGAGGCCGAGCGCGACGAAGGCATTGCCGCGGCCCCATGCGGCTTCGGTTTTAGGCCAGTGGTTGTAGAGGCCATCGTCGCGCAGCAACCTGTCGTGCAGGTAATTCACGTGGCGGAGGGCCATGTCGAAGTAGCGCGTATCGCCGGTCAGCTTGCCGACTTTCGCGAGCAGCGGCGTGTGCATGAAGAAGGCATCGCTGTAGTCGCCGTGGAAGGGCATCGCATCGAGCATGTTGCCGCCGGCATCCCAGCCGAGGTCGGCGGCGCGTTGCGCGATTGCCAGGTAGCGCGGGTTCTGCGTGCGCTCGGCGAGTTCGGCGAACAGCAGGTGGCCGGCGATCTGCAGCGAGTTCGTGATCTCCATCGTGTCGAGCGCGTCGAGTTGCGGTGCGACGATGGCCTCGACTTCGGCGACGTGACCGAGCCGCAGCCGTCCGATCAGCGCCATGCCGGGAATATACGTGAGCGCGTCGAGCTGCTGGCCGTACACACTCGCAAGGCCTTGCGCCACGTCGCCAGCGGACCGTGCGCCGCGTTCGATCAGTGCTGCGTGCGCGGGCGACGTCGCGATCGCGCGCGGACCGGTGATCGCGTCGACGACTTCGTTCGTGAAGTCGAGCTGCAGCGTCGGAACGCTGCCGCTTTCCGGAAAGCCGGCTGCGAGCGCCTCGCGCAGTCCATACGCGTCGTCGCCGACGATGATCACGGTGTCAGGCGCGTGCGTACGCAGCCATTGCCACAGCGACCATGATGCCCAGTTCGCGCTGTATGCTGGTTCCGGCGGCGGGAACGCCAGTTCGCTGCGATCGGGGTTTGGATACGGGATGAACGTGACGTCGAGGAAGTTGTCCGGCGAATTCGCATAGGCTTCGAAGGCGGCGAGCACTTCGCCGCCGGTGGCCGCATCACCGGAGAGACTGCCGATGACGACGATGTCTGCCGCATCGGCATCCTGCGCCGGCACCTGGTAGGCATCGATCGCCCGGCGTTCGGCACTCATGCCGATGGTTTGCGCATTCGCGGACTGATGGCATAGCGCGGATGCCAGCAGCAGTGCGACGAAGTGTATACGGTAAGTCATCGGCAGGTTCCTTCATTGCAGGCGCAACGTCGCGCCATGCGTGCAATGGACCGTTCGTGCAATGGACGGGTCCCGGGACAGGCGTTTATTCTGCCGCCACTTTTACCACAGCGGGAGACATTAATGCCCTTTGCCTTTCAGATCGGCAGCAGTGCTTCGCAGGACCGGCTCGAAAAACTCATCGAGCTACGGCTGCGCCATGGCGCCGACAAGGACGCGATCGATGCACGCATCTGGGATCTGTTCGGCGAAACGTGGGCGATCATGTTCACCGACCTCACGGGCTTTTCGCGGCGCACGGCCGAGTTCGGCATCATCCATTTCCTGCAGACGATCTTCGAGGCGCAGCGCCTGCTCGTGCCGGTGATCGACGCGCACGACGGCATATTGCTGAAGCAGGACGGCGACAGCATGATGATCCTGTTCCGCCGTCCGGAGAAGGCCATCGAATGCGCGCGGCAAATGCTCGACGTGCTCGCCGCGTACAACCCCGGCAAGCCGGAGACCGAGCGCATCCTGCTTTGCCTCGGCGTCGGTTACGGCAAGATGCTGCGCATCGGCGATTCGGATGTGTTCGGCGCCGAAGTGAATGCCGCCGCGAAACTCGGCGAGGACACCGCGAAGACCGGCGAGATACTGGTCACGGAAGCCGTCGTGGAGGCCTGCACCGAAACTCGCGCGCTGCGCTTCGAGCCGATTCCAGACATTCCATCGGGCGCGAACGCGGCGTTCCGGATCGTGAATTAGCGCGGCGGCGCGAAGACCTGCAGCGCGACGCCGTTAACGATACGTCGCCGGCAGCGGGAACAGGCCGTCATACGGCGGCCAGTTCGGCACCGGGCGGTCGTCCGGCGCGTAGTGGAAGGCGGCGTGGATGTCGCGGATCTTGCCGTCGTCGAGATGGAACACTTCGGTGAAGTGGTTGCGCAGCCTGTCGTCGCCGGCTTCGCGGATGAACACGGCGGATACCATGACGACCTGTGCCTCTTCATCTATGACGAAGAAATCCCTGATCGCGACGAGCGCGACGCCGAAGTCCGCCTGCGTGCGGCAGTCGGTGCGGCCATCGTTGCCGATGTCGTTGTCGGGTCCCATTTCGGAGTTGAAGGTCGGGAAGCCGTTCTCGTAACGCGTGCAGCCGGGATGGCCTTTGACGATCAGGCCGTTGTGGCTCGTGATACCGTCGAAGTACGTGTTGACGGTCGCGCGCAGCAGGTCGCGATCCATGCGCTCTGACGCGGGAACCACGCGCTGCTCGGGCAAGGTCTCGCGCAGCGTCTCGAGATCGAACGGGGTGTTGCCGGTGTTGCGCGAACCGACGTCGCCCTCGCGCGCGATGAACCATTCAGCTTCGGTGACCTGGTCGCGCTGCACCTTCAGGCGCAATGCAACGACGGCTTCCTCGTCGCCCATCATCACGGTGCCGTAGTAGCCGGCCATCCCCTGTACCGGATCGAGGTAGCGGCGCTGCACGGACCCGAGGCCCGTGACGTTCTGCCAGACGCCCTGGCCTTCCGGAATCACGACCGCGTTTTCGGTCTGGCGGAAGCCGCCCCAGAGGTCGGCCGCGGCCGGGTCGTGCGCGATGACGGCGTCGAGGTACACGTTCAGGTGCGAAGTCAGGCAGCTGCGGTCGCAGTCCTGCGCGAGTGTGGCAGGTGGTAACAGGATGCACGCGAGGGCGAGCAGGGCCGATGCCGTTTTCATGGGGCCTCTCTTCAGGGAAGGTTTGGGAGGCCACGACTCTAGCACAGGCGCGGTCAAACCTTGATGTCGAGCAGCGTGCCGACCATGCCCGTGCCCGCCAGCCGCGCCTTGTTCTGCGCGAGCTCGCGTGCCTCGGCGTCGCGCCATTCCTGCATGGCTTCATCCGTGAGCATCAGTTCGTACCCGGTTTCCGTACTGTTCCCGTCATTTGCCTGTGCATCCTGCGACTTCTTCTGCCTGGGCAAACCACCGATGGGAATCGGTTTCATGAACATCGTTCGTCCTTCTACACCTTTGCAACTTCTACGACTGCAGGCTTTAACGACCAGTCGCGCGCATAGCTTGAGCGGAAATTCACCGGTATGTGACGCAGGTCAAACTACGTGATGTCGTCACGAGAGGGGCCGTGCTTCAACGGCAGTAGTCGCTGGTGCTGCCCGACGCGAAATCGCCAGCGGGCAGCGCGCGCACGCGTGCCGCATCGGCAGCTGGGAGTGCATCGAACCAGCAGGTCGCGTACGGGGCGAGTTCGCCGCTGCGCACCGGCGACACGCCGTTGGTGCGGCGCAGGTCGTACACGCCGAAATCCACGCCTATGTTGCCGTCGAACCCGATCGCGGTGCCGATCACGTCGCCGGCGCTGACGCTGTAACCGTGCAGCATCGTCGTGAACGTGTCGGCCGTCGGCGGCGGCAAGGTCGCGGCGATCGCCGCGAAGGCCGGGCTCAGCTCGCGCAGATGGTCGTAGCGCAGCATCACGCCGCACGGATGGATGATGTCGAACAGGTACTGCACTTCGCCCGACTGGATGTAGCGTACGCCGCGATACACCGTGCCGGACATGGCCGCGACGACCGGCTCCGCATTGCTTTGGCCGGCGCCATCGAAGCGGAAACCGCCATGCGGCTTGTAGTCGCCGCCGCGCGTCTGGCCGGGATACAGGATCGACGTCGCGCGCGCGAGGTCCACCGGCGTGACGAGCAGCGGGCTCGGGCACTGCGGTGGCGTGCCGTTCACGTTCCAGCCGCGGTCGTCGTGGTGCCAGCTTGCGGAGTCGAGCGCGCCGATCGCGAGGCCCTGGCCCGCGGGTGTATAGCGCAGTACGCCATCGGCCGGACGATAGCCGAGAAAGACGACATACGTGCTGGGCGCCGCGATGCGCCCGCTGAATACCTCGACGTGCATTTCCGCATCCAGCGTCACGCCGCTGCGCCAGGCCTGCAGGTCGCGTACGTTGCCGCTCCAGCCCCTCCAGCCCTGCGGCGTCCGCATCATGAACTGGCCGGCAATGCGCGCGACGATGAAGAGGTCCGCGGCGTGGCCGACATGCGCGGCTTCCGGCTGGATGAAGCCGCGGATCGTCAACGTGTCGGCCGTCAGCGCCGCGGTCTGCAGCGTACGGCCTGCATCGGGGCTCACGCCGGCCGCGAAGCGCGCACTGCTCTCAACATTCGCTGGATCGAAGCGCGCACCGGGCAGCAGCGGCAATCCCGGTGAATCGGCGTGGACGGGCGGGGCAAGCACGAAGGCGAACAGCAGCGGCAGTAAACGCGGCATAGGTTACTCGGCAAGGTGGCGCAACGTCAGGCGGCGATGGTTCCGTGGTGAGGCTGCTTCACTGCTGCAGCATGTCCGTGCGGAACGAACGATCGTCGCAGTCGTAGGTTTCGAATGGCGTGTTCGACACGTACATCGTGTCGCGGCCGCGGTACGTGCCGGTCCAGTACACGCCGTCTTCCGCTTCGAATTCGCGCAACAGGGCGCCGTTCTGCGGATCGAGCGAGAAGCGCTCCGTCACGCGCAGTTCGTCGCTGTGCGGCGTGTTCGTGTCGGCGGAAAGAATGCCGGCGAGGATGCCGCGCGTTTCGACGACGAGCACGTCGCCGTCCCAGCGGCCGATCGAATAGCCCGCGCGGCTCGGCGTTATGTCCGCCGGAAATTCGCTGTCGAGGTGGATCGTGCGCTCGAGGTTCATCAGGCCGTAGGTCAGGTGCACTTCGCTTTCGGTCTGGCGGATGCGGTTGATCGGGTTGTCGAAGCTCCAGTCGAACAGGATGTTCGTGGTCTGGCAGTTCAGCCGCGGGTTGTCGGTGGAGCCGGCGTCGAAGTCGGCGATCGCGGCGCGGCCGGCGTCGGTCAATGGCAGCAGCGACGGACGATTCCACGTCGTCGCGAGCGGATCGTCGGAGAACGATTCCGGCGTGCCGCGCGAGCCCTGGAACGCACGGCCGCCCTGCGGCACCTCGCCGGGTTCGAATTCATCGGCGACGCTGAGCGGCACGAGCGTGCCTTCGAGCCCGCGCGGGTCGGTCATGACGACCTGCTCGGCGGCCCAGTCGCCGCTGAGGTCCGGCACGCCGCTGGCAAGGCGTTTCACTTCGATCGGCTTGCGGACGTCGAGTTCGGCTTCGACGAGCTGGCCGTAGCGATCCATCTGCGTGCCGTTCGCGAACTGGATGGAGCCCATGTAGCAGGTGTTGTCTTCCCAGCGGTCGGGAGAGCCCGTGATCGTCACGGCGGAGCCGATTTCGAACATGTCGGTGGTCCACCCCGAACGTTTCAGCACCGTTCCGCCGCGCAGCTCGCACTTCCATTCGGCGACGCTGCCGTCGGCCTGCGGCACGTCCACGTAAATCCACGAATGCGGATTGATCAGCGCAACGTCGCGGATCGTGCCTTCGATCGTGATGTCGATGTTCAGGTTGAAGTTCGCGAGGCCATGGTGGGCGGAAGCAGGGGCGGCTGTGAGCGCCAGCGCGAGCGTGGCGAGACGGAGGCGGGGCGGCATGGGCGAAACTCCCTCTATATATATGTTGTTGTCTGGGGTATCACGATCGCGCCGACTATACCGCCCTCTACCGCCGCCTGCACGTGGCCTCCATCGCGGAGGGGTGACCCGATTCGGAGGAAGCATGCTCGCGAGTGGACGCGTCCTGCGCCAGAGCTGTTGTGCCGCCGCGCTGGCATTCATCGTGTTCACGGCAGTGTCGGCCGGCGAGTCGCCGGATGACGTCGATCACGTGACGAAGTCCCACGATCGCGCCACGCGGAACGGCGACTTCCCGCTCGGCATCGTGCGCGGCGATCCAGTGCCCGCGTTCGCCGCGGGCTTCAGCCACGTGCAGGAAGCAGTGCAGGCGCCGGGCTTCGTTTCGGGCACGCCGTACCCGGCTCCGATGCCGTATCAACACGAGGTCCGCGAGCTGCGCTATTTCAGCCTCGCGCTCGCGGCCGACAGCCTGCCGCGTGCGCGCGACGATATCGACCTGTTCGATCCCGCGCTGAAAATCCATCTCGAGAATTACGGACGTGCGCACGTGCGATCGCGCGTACAGTCTCCGCTCGATGCTTCCGTGCAGCGCTGGGGCCTCGACAACGAGTGGGAGCCGCCACTGCGCATGACGCCGGCCGCGCAATCGGCCTTTGCCGCGTGGCTGCGCGAGACTTATGCCGGCGACATCGCCGCGTTGAACGACGCGTGGGGCACGCATGCCGACGCATTTTCCGCGGACCTTGTGCAGGTCGCGGCGGCGGACGATGCATGGCGCAGCCATCCCGGCGCCTTCCTCGACTGGTACGCCTTCGCGAGCGAACACTTCCTGCAGCTGCTCGTTGCGCAGGCGCGCGCGATGCAGGCGGCGGACCCGCGCGCGCGTGGCGTCGTGCACAAGTCGACGCAGCTGACACTCGAGCGGCCGATGACGAGCCGCACGCGCCTCTTCGACCATGGCCGTTTCGCGGAACTGATGCAGCCATACGGTGGCGGCTTCTACGGCATCGACATGTACGGCGCCGGCGACCGCCAGGCTTACGAGACCTCGTACATCTACAACAGCATGCGCCCGCTCGATGGTGCAGCGGGGCACGGCGTGTTGCTGACTGAAACCAATACGCACGGCGACGCCGCACGGCAGTTCGCGAGCACGTTCTGGCGCCTGCTCGGCAACGGCGCGAAGGGCCTGATGTTCTTCACGCACGGCAACGCCGCCGCCGCGCGCGCCAGCGACTGGAACCGCTACGCGATGCGCGATCCCGACACGGGCCGCTATGCGGCTCGCTGGTTCTACGCGGCGCGCCTCGCCGCAACGATCCAGCGCACGGAAAATTTCTGGGCACAGGCAGTACCCGCCTCCGTGCCGCGCGTGGCGATGCTTCTGCCGCAGCGCGACGTGCTGCTCGCGGAGAAGTCCACGCGCAATGCGGCGGAAGGCCGCTTTGCTTATGCGCGCAATGAACGCTGGCTCGTGTATCGCTGGCTGCGCGAGCAGGGCTACTGGGTGGATGTCCTGCCGTACGCCAGGCTGCACCAGGATGCGTTGCGCGATTACGACGCGCTGCTGCTCGTCGGCGCGGAGCACCTGGGTACGGAAGAGAGC
>DASWWP010000045.1:0-28563 GCA_036405915.1 Pseudomonadales bacterium | reverse complement strand
GAAAACCACGCAGCCAGACGCAATCATCAGCGACATCCGCATGCCCGGCTCCGACGGCCTCGAAGTGCTCGAGGAACTGCACGAGAGCTATCCGGAGCTGCCAGTCATCATCATGACGGCGCATTCGGATCTCAGCAGCGCCGTGAAATCCTACAAGCGTGGCGCCTTCGAATACCTGCCGAAGCCCTTCGATGTGAACGAAGCCGTTGCCGTTGCCGAACGCGCCGTCAAACACGGCAAGGAAGCTAAAGGCGACGTGCAGCAGATGCCGGCGCTCGAACCGAAGGAAATCATCGGCGAAGCGCCATCGATGCAGGAAGTATTCCGCGCGATCGGTCGCCTCGCGCAATCGAACATCACGGTGCTGATCAAGGGCGAGTCAGGCACCGGCAAGGAACTCGTCGCGCAGGCATTGCACAAGCACAGTCCGCGCGCCGACAAGCCATACGTGCCGCTGAACGTCGCGGCAATTCCAAAGGACCTGATCGAGTCCGAACTTTTCGGCCATGAAAAAGGCGCATTCACCGGTGCCACGCAGACGCGCGTCGGTCGTTTCGAGCAGGCGCATGGCGGGACGCTGTTTCTCGATGAAATCGGCGACATGCCGATGGAAACGCAGACGCGCCTGCTGCGCGTATTGTCCGACGGCGAGTTCTACCGCGTCGGCGGGCTGTCGCCGATCAAGGCCGACGTGCGCGTCATCGCGGCGACGCACCAGAATCTCGAAGCGCGCGTGAAGGAACACCTGTTCCGCGAAGACCTGTTCCACCGCCTGAACGTCATCCCGATCCACCTGCCGCGGCTCGCCGACCGCCGCGAAGACATCCCGGCCCTGTGCGAGCACTTCCTGCGCAAGGCTGCGCAGCAGATGGGCGTCGAGAAAAAGATCCTGCGTCCGGAAACGAGCAAGTTCCTGACGAACCTGCCGTGGCCCGGCAACGTGCGCCAGCTCGAAAACTTCTGCAGCTGGATCACCGTAATGGCTTCCGGCCGCGAAATCTTCATCAACGACCTGCCGGAAGAATTCCTCAAGCCCGGCGGCGAGAATCCGGTCGCCGGCAACTGGGTACAGAACCTCAAGCACTGGGCCGACCAGGAGTTGAGCCTCGGCCACACCGGCATCCTGCAGCAGGCCACGCCGATCTTCGAGAAGTGCATGATCGAAGTCGCGCTGAAACACAGCGGCGGCCGCAAGCGCGATGCTTCCGAGCTTCTGGGCTGGGGTCGCAACACGCTGACGCGCAAGATCAAGGAACTCGGCATGGAGTCGAATGGCCATGACGACGAGGACGACGGCGAGGCCTAGACGCCGCGCCACAACGCGCTGAAAACGGGAGAAATTCCCGGGCTCCTGTCAGATGCAAAATCGGGGTTTTGACGCACAATGCGCCGGACCCGAGGTCATCTGCAAATCAGACAGGAGCTGCGCGTGGATAACAAAGAATTCAAGGTGATCACTTCCAACACGCCGATCTTCGCCAATCCTGCGAAGCTGAAGCAGGTCCTCGCCGAGGAAGCGCAGGCAGGCTGGGATCTCGAGGAACTGATCGACAGCAACAAGATCCGCGTGGGCCGCGACAAGAGCCAGCGCAGCAGCGACGGCAATCGCACGCTCGATCCGTATCGCATCAACGTCGGCATGAACCAGGTGCTGTATCTCGGCATCGCTGCGCTCGTCACGATTGCCGTGATCTGGGCGATCATCCAGGCCGCGGCAATGTCGGTGGCGTAAGGCTGCACTACTTCGCGCGGACCTGGATGGTCCGCGACACGTCGCCGCAGGTTCCCGTGCTCGTAATCGTGTGATAGTCGACGTCTTCGGCCGTGACGGACGTGCACGTGACCTCTGCCTCGCAACCAGCGAGGCCATCTTCCTCGAGCGTGAACGTCGCCGGGCAGCTGCGAGTGCCCGCGCCCGGCGGAAACACCGAATTGAGCCCGAACTGCACCCCGCTCTCCGCGGCATAGAACGCGCGAATCAGCAGCACCTCTTCGCCTGTCGTCTCCGCATTGCTGCGTACGAGCTGGAAGATCATAACGGCGAGCAGCGCCATGACGGTGATCACGAACAGCGCCGTCGCAAGGCTGAGTCCGCGCTGGCCACGGTTTGGGTGTCGACGCTTCATGGCGTACTCTGCTGCATGATCTCGTGATTCAGTAACACCTGTTCTCCTCGCTGGCTGAACAGCAGCTGCAACTGGATGACTGCATTGCGGCGCCGATTCGCGGGTTCCACGTCGAAGGCCTGGCCGTTGCTGCCGCCGGTGAATGCGCTGTTATCGAGCTGGTCGCTGATCAGCACGCGGCCGGGGGTTTCCGCCGGTAGGCATTCACCCATGCCGGCTGCACAGGAATCGCCCGTCGTCAGCGGCACGCGCTGGGCCGTGGAAAACCCGTAATCCGAATAGCGAAACAGCTTGTTGCCTGACACGCAGAAACTCACGGGCGTTTTGACGAGGAACAGCCTGTCCACCGACGACGCGCGCTTGAAGCGATGGCTTGCCTGCGGTGTCAGTTCCTGGATGCCGTCGCCGTTGTCGACATCGTCGACGCTGACTTCGACGATCGCTTCGGTGTCGCTGAATACATCTTTATAGAGGTCCGTCGTACTCGTCGGATAGATAACCGCGTAATGATCGTCGAACGGAAAATTCGCCGGCGGCGGCACGAAATCGACGACATTGAATGGCGCCGTACTGGCCGCCGCGGGGCGAATGCGCGGATTCAGGTAAGTCGTCGCGCGATACACTGGCATGAATTCTATGCACTGGTCTCCTGCCGCGCCGAGGCCGTTGCCCGCGTCGACGGACGTCAGCGGCGTGCTGACGCGCACGCTTTCCGGCAAGGCATTGTGCAATTCCATGGAAATGCGATCGATCACTACGCGCCCCGAGGCAGCGACCTGGTTACGCACGGCCGCCACCGAATAGCCGCTCGCCGAATCGACGATGAACTGCACGATGCCGGCGGCAAGTATGCCCATGATGACGATAGCGACGACGATCTCCACGAAGCTGAAGCCGCGCTGTGCTTTCGGAATGGTCACCTTCATCAGTAGTTCGCCCGATACACGCTGAACTCCCAGCCTTCTTCCTGATCGCGCGTCGTGATGGTCACCGTGATCAGTTTCGCATCGGTTTCGTCCAGGCCGAGCACTTCATCGTCGCCCGCATAACGCACTGCGACCGCGACATGGAAATTCTCGTAGCCTTCGCGCTCGTTTCCTTCGACATCTTCGAGCAGTGTCGCACCATCACCTTCTTCGAATCCGTTGTAATCGTCGACGTCGTCATAACGATCGCGCGAGCTCTCGCCCGGATCTGGACCAAGGACGGCCGAGCAACGCTCCGGGTCCATGGGATCGAGGCCATAGCAGGGATCGAATCCGCTCGCCGCCGAACGCTCGTCGAAACGGCGGCCCATGATCTCGTCGAGATACGATTCGCCGAGCGCCATCGCGCGCGTTTGCAGCAGGGTGTTGGCGCTGTTCCCCGTGCCGAGGCTGACCATGTTGGCGACGCCGACGAGCGCGATCGCGAGGATGACGATGGACGCCACCATCTCGATCAGCGTGAAGCCGCCCTGCACGCCATGCTTACGCATCGCAATTGCCTGCATGGGCATAGCCTGCGGGCGATACGCAGATCGACAGCGCGTCGGTATCGTTCAGGCAGATGCGCACACCGTTGAAATCATCGTCCACGGCTACCGGCGCGCCCGGCACGCCCGTGTTGCTGAACTCGCCCAGGTTGCCCATGGCGTCGAAGGACAGTTCGAAATCGTTGGCCACTGCCGTATCGAAGCTGGTCGAACAGGTATCGTTCGAGGAAGCCGGCGAACCTGTTTCGAGGATGATGTTCTCCGCGGAGAACTCGAACTCGCGCAACGTCGATCCGGAATCCTTCACTTGCAGATGCCACGCGGAGCCTGTCCGATCGATTTCGAAGGTCACATCATCGCGTCCCAGGGCGGCCTGCTGTGCTGCACGGATGGTGGCCAACAGTCCGTCACGCGCCACCGGTTCGTCGAAAGCATTCGGCGCCATGAAGCGTGGAATCACGACCGCGGCAACGATGCCGAGCAACACGATGCTGACCACCAGTTCGATCACGGTATATCCGCGTAATCGGAGCAGCGAATGATGCGACTTGCTACGAGCCATCGACGAGATTGGAATGCCAGCCAGAACAGGCAGTGAGTATACTTTAGCGAGCTGTAGCCAAATAAGGCCGCGGGCTCGACCCACGCCATCTCGGGATAATTTCATGAAGTTCCCCTTTCTTGAACACAGGCATGCCGCCCCCCTTCTCATGGCCTTGCTCGTGGTGATCACCTTTCTGGTATACGAGCCGGGTCTGTACGGAGGGTTCATTTTCGACGACAGGCTGAACATCGAACTGAATGACGATGTCCGTCTTACCGAACTGTCCTGGCAGGAGATCACCAGGACATGGAACTCCGGGATCGCTTCGTCCGTTGGGCGCCCCATCTCGATGTTGAGCTTCGGCCTTAATTATTTTTTTGCCGGGATGGATCCGCTGGCGTTCAAAGTCACGAACGTGGTCATCCACCTGATCGCGACGGTGGGCATTTACCTGCTGTCCCGTGAGCTTCTGATGATTGGATTCAAGCCCGCATCCGGAGACGCGCACCGCCTGCGGCTGATGGCTGTTTTCATTGCTGCCTGCTGGGCGCTGCACCCACTCAATGTATCGTCCGTGTTGTATATCGTTCAGCGCATGACCCTGATGGCTGCGGTGCCGGTGATCTATGCGCTCGTTATTTACTGCAAGTTTCGCCAAAACGCCGATGCAACCACGCGACAAGCGGTAATGACGTTTGGCCTTGTGCTGCTCCTGTTCCTGGCTGGTGTCCTGTCGAAGGAAAACGCCGTTTTACTGGCCCTGTTCATCCTCGCCATCGAAACGTTTCTGTTGCGGTTCGAAGCGCCCTCGGCCGGACAGCGCCTGTTCGTGCGCGCTTACGTGGGTACATTCCTTGTTGTTCCGGCGATTGCCGGCGTCCTTATCCTGGTCATCGCGCCTGACGCGATACTGGGAAGTTATTCCATTCGCAGCTTTACGCTCGTCGAGCGCCTGATGACAGAGGCGCGTGTCATCTGGATGTACCTGTACTGGCTGCTGTTGCCAGACACCCGTCAATTTACGTTCTATCACGACGACTATCCGGTTTCACAAGGCCTCCTGGACCCGGCGTCCACACTGGTATCGATAGTGGCCCTGATCGCGCTCATTGCGTTGGTCTGGAAACTGCGCAACCGAGCGCCAATGGTCGCCTGTGGAATTGCGTTCTTCCTTGCCGGTCATGTGCTCGAATCGACAGTAGTGGCACTCGAACTCGTATTCGAACACCGCAACTACCTGCCAGGCTTTGGCATCCTGTTCGCCCTCGTCGTTGCGTTACGAGGCCTGCCCCCGGCGATCCTGAACCATCGCGCCGCGATGCTCGTACTCGCCTTTTACCTGGTCCTCCTCACACAGGGGACCTTCACCAAGTCGATGGAGTGGTCGAACATCCATCAGCAGCTCATCAGCGCTGTTCGGACGAATCCAGATTCGCACCGGATCAACTACGAACTTGGTTTCCTGTATCTCTCGGTCGCGGAAGCCACGCCTGACAAGGACGCGACGCTGGCGGCCTCAAGCGACTATTTCCGGCGCGCGACCTCCCTCGATCCGGTGGCAACTCGGGCACACGCCGGCTTCCTCCTCGCCGAAGCGCAACGCGGAAGACCTGTCGACAACCAGATCGTCGAGGATCTCGCCTACCGCTGGCAGAATCATGCTCTCGACAGGAACAGCTTCATCGAACTGTCGATGCTGACGGAATGCTGGTATCGAGGCTTTTGCCAGTTCGATAAAGACATTCTTGTCAGTTTCTACAACGCCGTTGCCGCGAATGCGGTTACGGACCCCATCGTTCCGCAAGGCATGCTGGACCAGGTAGGCACCGCCATCGCCGAAGTATTCGGCAATCCGGGGGACGCGAGGGCGATTCTTTACCTTGCCCGCAACAAGCGCAGCGACCTGACGGTGATCGACCTGAAATTGATACGGCTCGAAGCCGAAGCAGGCAACCTCGCAGAGGCCCAGGACCTGCTGCGGGAAGCCCGCAACAAACCCGATGCCGGGAGCTGGGAGCCACAGCTGGACTCGCTCGCGATGGAGCTCGGATTACAGTAAGCAAAAAAAATGGGAGCCGATAGCTCCCATTTTTCGATCGACTTGTACAAAACCGGATCAGATCTCGCCTTTCGTTACCGCGCCGGTGCGTGCGTTGTAATAAATGACAGGCAGGTCGTTCAGCGTGTTATTCGTGTACTGACCCGTGTAGATGTAGCTGCAGGTGTTCTTCGTCGTGCTGTTGCTGCTGCTCAGGTAGGCAACGAAATCGTAGTCGTCTGCAATGCTTGTCAGGACCGTAACGCTGGTCAATAACGCAGCAGCGGTTGTCTGGGTCGTAATGGTCGGCTGGCCGCCCGCCTGCAGTACGTTCTGGAAGATATCCCTGCAGTTCGTGGACGAGCCCACGGTGGTCAACAGCGTACCATTGATGGTTGCGCCTGTTTTCAGACCGATCGGATAGCCGGAAGTGTTGGCGAGGAGGTCGTTGTACTCGGTAACGCGATTCGGCTGATTGTCAGCAAACCACTGCGCGCGATAGATGGAGGTGCCCGTTGCAAAGCCACCGACCACGGCATCGACAACCGCCGTATGTGCATCATCCGTTACGTCCATGAAACGCGGCAACGCCGTCGCCGTCAGGATGCCGAGCAGCAGAATGACTACTACCAGTTCGATGATGGTAAAACCTTGTTGCTTTTTGACCTGTTTCATAAATTCACCTTGTTTGTATAGCTCGATTATGTTGTTCCTGTTGCGCGTTCCTTCGTTGGCGACGCAGCTAACGAACACGCGCGCAGTTTAAAGAAGTCCGGTTCAGGTTCTCATGGGAATTCCTCCCGATTCCGGCAGGGCATGCCCATTGCGGTCTCCATGCAAATGCATCTCAGCTGCCCTCTCCTGCGACAACTGGCTGCACCTGGCGGCGTTCCCAGTTGTATTCCCGCACGGGCGCCAGGATCAGAGCCTGCCACCGCCCGTCTCCCTGGCCGTACACGTTCGTCAAACGAAGGCGTATCTGCCCAAGGCTCACGGGCACTCCTCCCACGAGTACTTTCACGTCGTTGATGCTGGAGCCGCCGACCACGAACACGAGTTCGCCGGTGGCAGTCTCGAAATACCAGGAATTGCGGTGCTGGACCGCATCGGTGACCGCTTCGAGCTCCCCGCGATAATTCGATGGCGCCTCTATCAGGAAATTCATCGGATTGACGCCCTCGAGGGTCCGGATATCCCCGCCACGGCCAGACGCCAGGCGTGTCACCATCTCGAAGTTCACCCCGGTCTTGATCTGTTCGAGCACCGCGAAAAAGTTTGCACGCTCGGCAGCCGCAGGCAGGTCGTTCAATCGCTGTTCGGCAATCATGTACAGGATCACGATCGAACAGATCGACACGACCATTTCGAACAGCGTGAAGCCGCCGGTTTTATGGCGTGGGTGGCGTTTACCGTGCAGCACTGGCGAGATCCCATATCGGCAGGAAGACACCCAGTGCCAGTACGAGCACCATGCCGCCGATGAACACGATGAGGATCGGCTCAATCGCCGAGCCGAGCTTCTTCAGGTCGTACTCCACTTCGGCATCGTAGAAGTCGGCGACCTCTTCCATGAGCTCATCGACGTTGCCGCCCTCTTCGCCTACCGCAATCATCTGCATGACGAGCGGCGAGAACATGCCCGTCTTGTTGGCCGTGTGATACAGCGATTCACCGCGCGCGATGCCGTCCTGCATCTTCAGGACGTTATCGCCTATGTGCTTGTTGCCGACGGCACGCGCGATCACGCCAAGCGACTGCACGACCGGCACCCCCGCTTTCATCATCATTGCAAAGGTGCGCGCGAATCTCGACAGAGCGATGCGGTTATAGACACCTCCGACCAGCGGAAAGCGCATTTTGCGCATGTCCCAGTTAGTGCGCCCCGTGTCGGTTTTGACCCAGTTCCTGAACGTGAGGAACAAGCCCACGGCTACCCCCACGATGAACATCCAGTACTGTATGACGAAATTCGATATGGCAATCAGTACCTGCGTTTGCCACGGCAGTTCGGCCTGAAGCTGCTGGAACGTGTCGGCGAACACCGGAATGACAAAGACCGTGATTACGGCAAGCGCGATCGCGATGGCCGTGAGGACGAAAGCGGGATAGCGCGTGGCACTCTTCACCTGCTTCGCGGTATTTCGTTCCAGCTCCAGATACTTGCCGATCTGCTCGAAGGCAAGGTCCAGGCGGCCTGTATTTTCGCCAACGTGCACGAGAGCCAGATACAGCTGACTGAACACTTTCGGATGCCGGCTGAATGCGCCAGTCAGGTCCATGCCCTTTTCGAGCTGGTCGACGATGTCTCGCAGCACGCGCTTCATCGCGGTATTCGAGATAGATGCCTCAAGGCCGCGCAATGCGCGATCCAGCGGCATGCCAGCCTTCGTCAGGCTGTACATCTGCCGCGAGAAGATGATCAGGTCCGTAATATCGACCTTGCGGCTCTGGAATAGCGGTGTCGATTGCCGCTTCGTACGGGCAATACTCACCTTCGGCGCTTTCACCTGCGGTGCAGCGGCGCGAGTTTCAGTGATATCGATCGGCGTGATATTGCTGCCGAACAAGTCGGCAGCAGCGGCGTTGAGGTCAGCCGCCTGCAACTGCCCCGTGACGAGCGCGCCGCCCTTGTTCCTTCCTTTGTAAATGAAGTTTGGCATCGTGTGCGTCTGGGCTACTTGCCACCGATCCCTACGATGTTGAAGTCGATGGACTCGTCGACGTGTTCGGATACGCGGAACACTTCGGCCAGCGACGTGATTCCACGGCCCGCATAGTCGAGCGCGTGGATTGCCAACGGCGTGTAGTCCGGGGCCTTGCGCGCAGCGGCGATGAACGCGCTTGTGTCGGCCGTCCGGAGGGCTTCGGCCATTGGGTCATCAAGCACGAGCAGCTCGAATACACCGATACGTCCGCGGTATCCGGTGTTGTTGCATCGGTGGCAACCGTGGGGATGTTTCAGGTGGAGCGCGTGCGTCCGTTCTTCCCCAATCGTCGCAACGAGCCAGTTCCTTTCCTGCTGCGTGGTCTGGTAGGTAACGGCGCAGTTGTCGCAGAGCCTGCGCACGAGCCGCTGCGCCACCACCGCGCGCAACGACGCGGCGGCGAGAAAGCCTTCGGCACCCATGTCTGCCAGGCGCATCGCGCTGGAGATGGCGTCATTGGTATGCAAGGTCGACAGCACGAGGTGCCCTGTCATCGCAGCGCGCAGCGCAATTTCCGCCGTTTCAGTATCGCGGATCTCGCCGACGAGGATGATGTCCGGGTCCTGGCGCAGCGCGGCACGCAACACGCGCGCGAAGCTGAGGTCGATCTTCGGATTGACCTGCACCTGGTTCACGCGCGGCAGGCGGTATTCGACCGGGTCCTCCGCCGTGATGATTTTCTTGCCGGCCTCGTTCAGCTCCGTCAGCGCACCATACAGCGTCGTCGTCTTGCCGCTACCGGTTGGCCCGGTGACGAGGATGAGCCCATGCGGAATGTGAATCAGGCGCCGGAACTGTTTCAGCAGGGCATCGGGCATGCCGACCTGGTCGAGGTTCGCAATGCCGCTCGACTGGTCCAGCAAACGCATGACGACGGATTCGCCATGCTCGATCGGCATCGTCGACAGGCGCACGTCGAGCTTGCGTTTCTTCACGATCAGGCTGAAACGGCCATCCTGCGGAAGCCGCTTCTCGGAGATGTTCAGGCCCGCCATGAGCTTCAGGCGCAGGACGAGCGGCGCGGAAATGCGCTTTTCCTTCATGACCTGTTCCTGCAGCACGCCGTCGACGCGCTGGCGAATGCGCAGTACCGTTTCATCGGGCTCTATATGAATGTCGGACGCACGCACCTGCACGGCGTCCTCGAAAATGGACTGCAACAGTTTCACGACCGGAGCATCGCCGTCCTGGGCAAGCGGCGTCATCGCGGCGAGGTCGAACTGCCCTTCCGTGATTTCCTCGTCGAGCGCCTCGGCGAAGCTCGCGATTTCCTCGGTACGGCGGTAGACGAGATCGAGCATGTACAGCACTTCACTCTCGCGTACGATCGCGACGTCGATGTTCTGCTGCAGAATGCGCGACAACTCGTCGTACGCGAAGATGTCCATCGGATCCGCCATGCCGATAGTCAACTGCCCGCGGTTTTCCGACAGCACGATTGCGCGATAGCGGCGCGCGTGTATCTCCGGCAATCGCATCACGAGGTTCGAATCGAAGTTGAATTGCTTCAGATCGACGAAGGCAATGTCCATCTGTTGCGCGAGGAACGCGAGGAACTGGTTCTCCTCGACGAAGCCCAGTTCGACCAGCACGCGCCCGAGGCGCAGCCCGCTAAGCCGCTGTTTCTCGAGCGCCTGCTGCAGCTGGATCTCGCTGATGATGCGATTCTGGACGAGCAGGTCACCGATGCGGATCTTCTTGCGGTGCATGTTCATTGCGGCAGATCCAGGTTACTGATCCTGCCCTGGATGAACTGGCGGAGGTTGGCGTCGAGGTTGCGCGTCTGCAGTGCGGCCTGGTAGCTCGCGAGCGCATCTGCATCCTTGTCCTGGGCTTCGAGCGATATCCCGAGGCCGGTCCACCAGCGCCCCTGCTGGCGATCGAGGCGCAGCAGCGCCTGGTATGTCGCAACGGCCTGCGCATGCTGGCTGCCCTGCTGGTACAGTGAACCGAGCAACTCGTGATATTCAGGATCTGCCGCGACCGCGGGCGGGACGGTGCGCAACAGCGCGAGCGCCTGTGCGTGTTCGTTCGCCTGCATCAGAAGGCGCGCCTTGATCTTCTTGAATGGACCGTAATTCGGCACCTGCTGCAGACCCTGGTCGATGATGCTGCCGGCTTGCCCATATTCCTGCTGCGCAAACAGGATCTTCCCCAGTGTCTCGCGCGACTGGTGGGCAGCAGGATTCTCGTCGATGAATGACAGCAGGCTCTCATAGGCCTCGACGAGACGGCCGCCCTGCACGAGCATCAAGGCTTCCTGGCTGTTGTTGCGATCGCGGTCTTCAAGACTCAGTTCACGCGTCACGCGCACTGGCGCGGAACGTTCATCGCTGCCTGGCACAAGTTCCGGTTCCGGCACCGGAGCAGGAATGTCGACCACTGGCGCCGGTTCGTGGGTAAGTTGTGGCTCGGGCACGAGCGCATCGGCGGGCGCGTCCACTTCAGGGCGATACGTAACCGTGACGAGGATGTCGAAGTTCGGCGTTTCGCTGTCCTCGATCACGAGGAAGTCGGCGTCGCGTTCCACGTCCAGACCGATCTCGAGGCCGTCGCCAACGAGCAGCAGGCTCATGCCAGTGACGTCCGCGTTACCGCGCTCATAGCTGTCGACCCCGGCGAGATGTATCAGGAGCCGATTCGTACTGCGCTCGAGAACTTCGAATGGCGCGTCATGCGACGCCTCTATCAGCAGCGTGAATCCGCTCGGCTGCATCGCGAGTTCGCGAATTTCGACGACGTTTTCTATCGCCGGTGCGTCTGCAATAAGGTTTTCCGAGGTTTCAGGAGCCTCCGCCTCGACGACGGGAGCAGCTTGCGCAGGCTCAGGCGCGACGGACTCCGGACTTTCGGTTGGCGCAGGCACGGGCGTCGGCACGACTGCCAGCGGAACCTGCACGACCTGCATGCCTCGGCTTTCGAAATAGAAATAGCCGGCGAGCAGGCCAGCCAGCACGCCACCGGCGAGCATCAATCCGATACGCGTGCGCGGCCGCTTGCTCTCGATACTCGAGTGCATCGCACTATGCACGCGCGCGGCGCGGTTCGACACCGGCGTGCGCTTGTTCAGATCGCGCAGCATGTCGTTGACCAGGCTCATGGCTGGTCTCCGCATGCCGCGCTCGTTTGGTGTACTACGTTATGCACGCGCTACCTGTCGACCGCTGGGTCTCAACGATAATAGGGATCGATCTGACGACGCATCTCATTGAAGCTGTCGTTGTGATCCTGGATGAGGTCCCGCATGTTCGTGCCTTCGTCGACGATGGCACGCAGCAGGATGACGAGTTCGGTTTTTTCGGTATCGCGCCGCGTCCGTTCGAAAGCGTTGCCGATCACCGGCACGTCGCGCGCAACCGGCACGCCGGCCTCCTGGCCACGAGCACGTGTCTGCATCAGCCCGGAGATGATCACGACCTCGCCGTTGCGCGCACGGGCGACGCTATCGGATTCGCGCGTATCGCTCTTCGCAAGCGGAACGAGGCTGCCGCCGATTTCCTTCAGGTCCTGTTCCACGGTATTCAGCAGCGGGTGGATGTGCAGGATGATGTCGCCGCTTTCGCTGATCTGCGGCGTTACGTCGAGTGCGATACCGGAAAAGAAAGGCTGCAGGTTCGCGTTCTGGTTCGATACCGTCGTGTTGCCGCCGGTTGTCACGTTCGAGGTCGGGTTCGTCGAAAAGTATTCTTCGTCACCGACCTTGAACACTGCCTTCTGGTTGTTCAGCGTCGTGATGCGCGGGCTCGATATCACCTGCACGTTGCCCTGTGTTTCCAGCAGGCGAATGACGGCATCGAAGTCGCTGGCGTCGTACGTAAGCTGCAGCGCCTGAGCTACCGTGTCGACAGGATTGCCGTTGCCGTCGTCGCCTTCCTGCGGCTCGTTCAGGAAGCCCGAGCGAACGCCGAGCAGGTTGTCCGTGTTTACGCGATCGAGCAGGCTCAGGTCGATGCCTGCCTGGAAACGGTCGCTGAGCGTGACTTCAAGGACCTTCGCTTCGAGAACGACCTGGCGCTGCAGGGCATCCTGCGACTGAGCGAGAAACTCCGCGACCTGGTCCAGTTCATCAGGATAGGCGCGCACGACTACCATGCCCGTCTGCGGCGACACGATCACCGCGCGGTCATTGGCCGATGCGTTGTTTGCGGGAGCCAGCGCATCGAGCAATCCGCCGCCGGTGTTCTGAGCAGTCTGCACCTGAGCCGAACCACCGATGATCGACGTGATGATCGCTTCGAGGTCGGTCCAGTAGTCGGACTCGGTCGACGTCCTGATATTCGCACCGCCGGCGCCACCGCCACCACCACCACCGGCGCCGCCTACTCCACCGGCTCCGCCACCGCCGCCGAAATTCCCACCGCCGACATTACCACCGCCGAAGTTGTCCCCGCCGAAGTTGCCCCCGCCGACATTGCCGCCTCCGAAGCCACCGACACCACCTCCACCGCCGCCGCCACCTCCGCCGTTCGTCAGGCCGCTCGTCACGATCGACATGTTCGAGTTGCCGCTGCGGTTCACGTTCAGATAGTTCACTTTGAAGATGCGCGTCTCCAGCCCGCCCGGCATCACCTGGAAGATGTTTCCGCTGCGATTGATCCGATAGCCGTAAAGCGCACTGACCTGATCCAGCGCTTCCTGGATCGTGACGTTCTTCAGATCGAGCGTGGAGATCATGCCCGACACGTTGGGATGCACGGCGACGCTGTAGTCGGTGCCTTCGGTCAGCAACGAGAAGAATTCGCGCACGTCCATCTGTTCCCGCACGGCGAAGTCGAAGCGATCCTCGACCGGCTGCAACGCGGCACTGTTCAATGTCAGGCCGGGCACGAGCGCCTGCAGCACGTCTTCCGGTGGTGGCTGGTCTCCGGCTACGGAAGCACTGGGCGCATTGATCGCCGCGTCGTCGAGTGCCCCGCCGATATCCGCCAGGACTTCCGTGTTCACCGTTTCGTACTGCGGTGTCGTGCAGGCGCCGAGCATCAGCAGGACTGTGATACAGCCGCCGCGCACTCGTTCGATGCAACTATTCATCATTGCTCGTCACCTTTGACAAGGTCTTGATGGAGTTCCTGTAGAGCTCCACTCTTTGAATCGTTCCATTCACATTCAAATTCACATGATCCGGTTCGATGACAGTGACGCGCGCGCCGCTGACGCTTTCACCGACTCGAACGCGCTGGCCGTTGATTACAGCGATACGATCATTCTCGCGAATCAGGACGGAGCTCAGTTCATAGCTCGTGAGCACGCCGAACAGACCAAGAATGCCGCTGTCGTCGGAACTCGAAGTGGCATCGGATGCGACGGCCGGAGTCAGCGGCACCGTCGGATCGACGAGCAGCTCATCGTCCTGCGTTGCGGCGTGAACGCTGCATGCAAGCAGGACTGAGCACGCCAGCGTGATGATCGAATCGGGCGAGCGAACCAGGTCAGACACCGATCCACCCCTGCTCCGTGCTGAGCGTGTAGATCTCGAGGCTGATGCGTGCACGCGGATGTTCAAGCACCTCGAAATCCAGGTTTTCCCAGAACACGTTTCCTTCGAGACGCTCGAGGCTGCGCAGATAGCTGACCGTTTCGAGGAAGTCGCCTTCGAACACCATGCGCAGGCCGTGCTTGAATACCTGCGTCGTTGGCAAGTTGTCTGCGTTGGCGCCGGGCTGCAGCAGTGCTTCCGACGGCTGGTTCTCGAGACTGACCAGCGTGAGCATCGTTTCGCGCTGCAATAACGTTGTCAGCATCTGCGACATCTGCCGCGGCGAAATGAGTTCGCCGTAAAGTTCATTCAGGCGCGCGTTCGTGGTATCGGCGGCGTCGCGCAGTTCGCGCTGGCGCGTAAGCGCGAAGGCGTTCGGATCGCCGGTATAGGAGCTGCGTATGTCTTCCTGCCTGCTCCGTTCCTCAGCCGTGCGTGCCTGTGCCGATGCGATATCGCGCGACTCGCGTTGCTTCGCTGCGACAATGGGATCGTGTATGAATACTACCCAGGACATTCCGAGCAGGCCGACTGCAGCGGACAGCAGCACTGCGCGCTCGCGCACGTCGCGCGAGTCAATCCATTTCGTCAGAGTTTGCAGGTTGTATTTTTTCATTGGCAGATAGTCACCTGCTCAACGAGTGCACTTCGAAACTCCACGTGCCCGCGCTGGCGACGCCCAGCGTGCGCAGTGGCGAATCGGAAATCTGCAGGCGTTCGAAGTCGGTGCCAGAGTAAGTGGCACCCTTGCTGAGGTTCTGCAGATAGATGGGCACGAGTTCGGCCTTCACCACTTCGCCGGCGAGCGTGACTGAGCGGCCGCCATTGGAGAGCTGGATCTGTGTGAGACTGAGACCCTGTACGTGGTATCGCGACAGATCGGCGAGGTGCTCCGAGAATCCATTCGCGTTGCCGAGCTCGCGGCCTTCGAGAAACTCCAGCAGGACCTGCTTGCTCTGCAGCTCGGTTTCGAGTTCGCGGATGTTGTCGAGCAGGGCGATGTCTTCCGTCTGCACGCCGAACTCGTCGATCAGCGCGGCCGTGGCGTCGAGTGTTTGCTGCAATTGGGCGTCGGCAACGGCGCGATCGGCGCGCAAACGCGCGAGCTGCCAGTACTCGATTGCAGAAATCAACACGAGCAACCCGCATGCGGCACCGGTCAGCATCAGCATCTTGCCGGCGTCGAGCCAGTGCTTGCGCCGGCGGAATTCCGGCAGGTACAGGTTGATGTTCTGCACGACGCTGTTCACGCGGCTTTCTCCAGGCGCTCGCTGCGCAGCGCGCCACCGATCGCCATCAGGCAACCGCGTTGCAGCGCCGGCGTCAGTTCGATGTCGCTTACGAGCACGCCGTGCAGGTTCATGACTTCGATTTTCACGCCCATCGCCCGATCGAGCTCCGCTTTCAACGCGTCGGAGTCCTGCTTGCGCGGCGCGATGAGCATGCGCGTGATGTGACCCTGTCCCATCTGGCTCTCGTAGTAATCGAGGGAACGCTGGATCTCGAGCACGAGACGGTCTTTGACGGCTTCCCAGTCTTCGCCGCGCAGGATTTCATCGCCGACCTGCGTGCTCAGGTGGCGCGTGAGGTAGATCGCGCCTTTCTTGCTCAAGTTCAGCAGGCTGCCATCGTGGCGCAGGTCCATCACGGCGAGGCCGTTGCTGTCGTCGGTGTACAGCCATGTAAGATTGCGCATCGCAAGTTCCGGGATGTCTATCGCGTCGAGCTGCAGGCCTGCGCTGGTCACCATGTCGATGACCTGCTGGACCTTCTTGCGGTCGGCGGCGACGACGTACAGCATGTCGCGCTGGCTCCGGTATGCATCACCCGGGACGGGGAAAACGGAGACGGCGAGCTGGTCGAGCGGCCGGTCGATCATGTCCTTGATCTTCCACTTCGCGGCCGCGGCGAGTTCGGACGGTTCCACGTTCGGCGCTTCGACGAGCAGCAGGCTGTAGTCGTCGGGGGCGAGCACGAAATTGCAGCGGGTGTGCTCGAGACCGTGATGACGTACGCGGTCTGCAAGCACGCGGGCACCGTCCTGCGTGGAGGCGACCGGCACAAGTTCGCAGGCGAGCAAGGAGGTCTGGCCGGCGTCGCTACCGATATGGGCGAGAGCCAGTTCCTTGTCGATAAGGGACAGGCCGACTAGTCCGGGCTTCCCTTTTTTCCTGTTGAACAAGCCGAACAAGGTCTCAATACTCCGGTGCGTGAGGAATGGGCGTAGAAGAGGCTTTTCAGGCTGCGAATTCTAGGGACCCCCCTGTGTCGCCAGTAAGGGAAAAGCTCCCATTCCGCAGCCGTAAAGCCGGAAAAAGCCCCAGAGATCACATAAATTTTCCCCTATTTGCACCTTTTATCTCGAAACAATTCTAAATACAACCTGTATCTCTTTATTTTTAAAGCACTTTCTATGTTCAACATCGTTCTTTTTGAGCCTGAAATACCGCCGAATACGGGCAATGTAATTCGCCTCGCCAGTAATACGGGTTGCCGCCTGCACCTGATACGTCCGCTGGGCTTCTCGCTCGAGGACAAGCAACTGCGCCGCGCAGGGCTCGATTACCACGAGTATGCCTCGCTGCAGGTGCATGAAAACTGGACAGATTTTCTCAATGCAGAACAGCCACGTCGGCTGTTCGCCTTCAGCACGAAAGGCTCGATCCGGTATACGGACATGGCTTTCCGGGAGGGGGACTATTTTCTGTTCGGGCCGGAATCGCGCGGCCTGCCGGCAGAACGTCGCGACGGGACGGAGATCAGCGCCGTGCTGACGCTGCCGATGCTGCCGCACAGCCGCAGCCTGAATCTCGGTAACTCAGTGGCCGTCGTCGTGTACGAGGCCTGGCGCCAGGCCGGTTTCGCGGGGACGTAATAAGAAGAAGGAGGACCGGGCGCGCGCTCGCTATCGTCAGCTCACTGCGCGCCCGCGGCGGTGGAATGGCCCGCAAAGGCGGGCGCAAATTCCATGTTCTGCGGTCAGTTCAACTGCGCGCCAGCAGTGGCGGCTTTTTCAGACTGCGCCTTCTTGGCCTGCAGGTACACGCTCTCGAAATTGATCGGTGCGAGCATCAGCGGCGGGAAGCTGGCCTTGATGACCAGTGCGTCGACGGCCTCGCGGCCATACGGAAACAGCACGGTCGGACAGGTGATCGTCAGCACCTGCTCGAGGCGGTCTCCTTCGAGGCCGGCCACTTCGAAAATCCCGGCCTGCTGCACTTCGACGAGGAACAGCGTCTTGTTGTCCTGTTTGACGTCGGCGGTCAGGCGCAGCACGACCTCATAGGCATTGCCATCGAGTTTCTTGCTGCGGCTATTGATCGAAAAATTCACCTGGGGGTTGTATGCACGGCGGAAAGCTTCCGGCGAATCGGGCGCTTCGAGCGAGGCGTCCTTCAGGTAGATGCGCTGTACGCCGAATCGGGTTTCCGGTGCATTGCCTGCGGCCGGCTGGACCTGGTCGTTCTCTGCCATGTGTCACCTATATATATGTAGTAAGAGTTCGGAGGGCTCGGGCCGTACGCTATTTCACGAGCGGCAAATTCTGCAACTGCCACTCGTTCATGCCGCCGGACATGCGGCTGACCTGCGTAAAGCCTTTAGCCTCGAGCGCCTTCACGGCTTCGCCGGACTGCTGTCCCATCTGGCACACGACGACGATCGGCACGTCTTTCTTTTTTTCGAGTTCGGTGATGCGTTCGTGCAGCTTCGCGAGCGGGATATTAATCGCGTCGACGATATGACCCTTGTCGAAGTCCTTGCGTTCGCGGATATCGAGGAAGATGCCGTTCTGCTTGTTGATCAACTGCGTCGCGTGGTGAGGTGACACGCTCTTGCCGGATTTCGAATTGAGATAGGCAATGAGCGTTGCGAACAGAACGAGCCAGAGGCCGGCAAGTATCCAGTGATTGGCGAGAAATTCGAAGAAACGAGTCATGCCAGGTGCGCTGATAATGGCCGTTACATGCGGGCCGGAACGTGCGATTCGAAGGAGCGCGGCAGTATACACAGGCTCCCCCGAGATGTCAGTGGTGGCCTTACCTGTGCCTTGCTAAGATTCGCGCCAACTCTTGTATACAGTGCGATTTTTTTCATGACGACTGCTCCCGGACCCACGCTGCTTCTGATTCTCGATGGCTGGGGCCATCGCGACGCCACCGATCACAATGCCATTGCTCTCGCCCGCACCCCGGTGTGGGACAAGCTCATCAGCGACAGCCCTAATACATTGATCCATACGTCAGGCATGCACGTCGGTCTGCCCGACGGCCAGATGGGCAATTCGGAAGTCGGTCACATGAACCTCGGCGCCGGCCGCGTCGTGTACCAGAGTCTGACGCGCATCAACAAGTCGATTGCCGACGGCGATTTCTTCAGCAACCCCACACTGAATGCCGCGATCGACACGGCGCTGCAGAACGATGCGCAATTGCACGTGATCGGCCTGCTGTCCGACGGTGGCATCCACAGCCACGAAGACCAGATCGCCGCGCTGATCGAACTCGCCGCGCGCAAGGGCTGCAGGAAGATACGCCTGCACGCACTGCTCGACGGGCGCGATACACCGCCGCGCTGTGCCGAGGCCTCGCTGAAAAAATTCGATGCGCTGTTCGCCGCTAATCGAAGCGGCTACATCGCGACGGTCGGCGGCCGTTACTTCGGTATGGATCGCGACAAGCGCTGGGATCGCGTGCAGAAGGCCTACGATGCAATCTGCCACGGCAAGGCAGCGTATCTTGCGAATGACGCAATGAGCGCGCTCCGTGCCGCATATGCACGCGACGAAAACGACGAATTCGTCGTGCCGACCGTCATCACCGGCGCGACAGGCAAGGCAACGACGATCGAAGACGGCGATTCCGTCGTGTTCATGAACTTCCGCGCCGACCGCGCACGCGAATTGAGCCATGCGTTCATCGACGCGGAGTTTTCCGGTTTCGAGCGCGGCATGCGTCCGGCTCTGGCCAGCTTCGTCACGTTGACGGAGTATTCATCCGCAATTAAAACGCCGTATGCCTTCGGACCGGAAAATCTCGACAACAGCCTCGGCGAATACGTGGCGGCGCGCGGTTTATCCCAGTTACGCATTGCCGAAACCGAAAAGTACGCGCACGTGACCTTCTTCTTCAGCGGCGGCCGCGAAGCGGAGTATCCGCGCGAATCGCGCATCCTCGTGCCATCGCCGAAGGTGGATACATACGACCTGAAGCCGGAAATGAGCGCAATCGAGGTGACCGACAGGCTCGTCACCGCGATTCGCAATCGCGATTACGACGTGATCGTCTGTAACTTCGCGAACGGCGACATGGTCGGGCATACCGGCATGCTCGATGCGGCGATCCGCGCGGTAGAGGTCATCGACGCCTGCCTCGGCCGGATCATCGATGCACTACTCGCGGTCGACGGCCAATGCCTGATCACGGCCGACCATGGCAACGTCGAACAAATGCTCGACGAAACCACGGGCCAGCCATTGACCTCACACACGAACGGCCCCGTGCCGCTGATTTATGTCGGCAAGCGCAAGCTGAAGCTCGCTTCCGGCGGATCCCTGTGCGATGTCGCGCCGACGCTGCTGGCGCTGATGGACCTGCCGCAGCCAGCCGAAATGAGCGGACATTCGCTCGTCCTGCCGGCCTGATGCTGCGGCGCGCCGTTTTCGTCCTGACGACAGCGGCCGCCTGCTGGCTCCAGGCGCAAGCGGTCGCGCAAACTCCCGCGCAAGCGGAGAGCAGTGACCTCGAACGCATCAATGCTGCAATCGCCGCAGCCGAACGGCAACTCGCGGCGTCGCGCGAAGAGCGCGGCGAAGTCGCAGCCGTGATCGAGGAGAGTGAAAAAGCCATTCTCGACACCGCACGTGCACTTTCGACCGTGCGTGCGGAACTCGAGCAACAGCAACAGTCACTGGCTGAGCTGAACGCAGCGCAGGCCCGGCTTTCCGCCGATAGTGCCGCCCAGCAGCGCATCATCGCCAGTTATGCGCGCCGCGCGTGGATGAGCGGCAACGAAGAATACCTGAAACTCCTGCTGAACCAGGACGACCCGCAGCGCTCCGCGCGCGTACTGCGCTATTACGGTTACTTCAGCGCCGCGCGCGCCGGGAAGGTCGACGCATTCCGCAAGACGCTCGGGGAACTGTCACAGGTGGACTGATATAGAAGCAGCGAGGGCGACGCTTGCAGGGCAGCAGGACGAATTGACCGCGCGACAGCAGCAGCTCGTCACGCAACAACAGGAGCGCCAGGCCTTGCTCGCTCGCCTCGACTCGGAGCTCACGGCCGAAGATGCCGCGCTTCAGCAGCTCGAAATGGACAAGATCGAAATTGAATTGCTGCTACAGGAACTGCAGAGTTCACTCGCCGAAATTTCGAGCGTGCCAGACCAGGAACCTTTTGCATCGCGCAAAGGTCAATTGAACTGGCCGGTGGATGGCCCCCATATAAACAGGTTCGGAGCACGCCACACGCTTGGCGACCTGACGTGGGAAGGCATTACGATCGGCGCGCAAACCGGAGCCGACGTGCGCGCGATCCATCATGGTCGCGTCGTCTTCGCCGACTGGTTCACGACCTCGGGCCTGCTATTGATAATCGACCATGGGGATGGTTTCATGAGTTTGTATGCGCACAATCAGGAACTGTACAGAACCGTTGGTGAATGGGTAACAGCAGGCGATGTAGTTGCCGCCGCCGGAAATACCGGAGGACAACGCGAAGCAGGGCTGTACTTCGAGATCAGACGTAATGGCCGCGCCGAAAACCCCGCCGAATGGTGCGCGCCACGCTAGTCCCTCCCTCACTCCCACAGCGCCGCACCTGGCTGCAGCGCCACAGGTGAATCATGAACAATACGTACAAAATATCCCGACTTGCCCGCGCCGTTCTGCTGGCGCCACTACTCGCTGCATCACCATCATTTGCAGCGGAGTCCGAGCCGGCACCCGCCGCAGCACCGACTGCGATCCCCACTGCGCCGGTAGCGACCGAAGAACCACTGCCGTTGCCGATCGAGGAAGTGCGCATCTTTGCGCAGGTCCTGAACCAGGTGCGCAACTCGTATGTCGAGGAAATCGACGACCAGAAACTGCTCGAAAACGCGATTCGCGGCATGCTCGCTTACATCGATCCGCATTCCACCTATCTCGGCGCGGACGACTACAGCAACCTGCAGGAAGACACGACGGGCGAATTCGGCGGCCTCGGCGTCGAAGTCGGCATCGAGAACGGCTTCATCAAGATCATCGCGCCGATGGACGACTCACCGGCCGCCCGCGCGGGCATTCAGCCGGGCGACCTGATCATCAAGCTCGACGACACGCCGGCACGTGACGTCACGCTTGGCGATACCTCGGACCTGTTGCGCGGCCCGCCGGGCAGCTCGATCCGGCTGACGATCCTGCGCGAAGGCGTCGCCGAACCGTTCGACGTGACGATCACGCGCGAAGTCATCCAGGCGCGCAGCATCCGCTATCGCGAACTCGAGCCGGGCTTCGGCTACATTCGCATCGGCCAGTTCGCGGCGAACACCGGGACGGAAGTGGTCAATGCGCTGGACAAGCTGCACGCCAGCGAAACACCGCTGACGGGACTCGTGCTCGACTTGCGTAACAATCCCGGCGGCGTACTGCAGGCCGGCGCGGCCGTGGTCGATGCCTTTCTCACGGAAGGCCTGATCGTGTACACGCAGGGCCGCGTCGAGAATTCCGGCATGCGCTTCGAAGCGACGCCCGCCGATCCCAGCAAGGGCGTCCCGCTCGTCGTGCTCATCAATGAAGGTTCGGCCTCGGCGTCGGAAATCGTCGCCGGCGCGCTACAGGACCATCAGCGCGCGATCATCATGGGCACGCAGAGTTTTGGCAAAGGATCCGTGCAAACCGTCCTGCCGCTGACGAACGACCGCGCGATCAAGCTGACTACGGCGCTGTACTACACGCCGAACGGCCGCTCGATACAGGCTCGCGGCATCGTGCCGGACATCACGATCGATCGTGGCCAGGTGACGCGCATCCCGCAAAGCATCACGGCGTACCGCGAAGCGGACCTGAGCGGACATCTGGAAGTGGATGACGACGAGAGCGCGGATAAAACATCGACGCCGGTTGCAAGTGCCGACGTACTGATCGACGACTACCAGCTCAATGAGGCGCTGAACGTGCTGAAGGGCCTGAACATCTTGCAGGCGCGCACGCAGAACTGATTAACGCACTTCCACGCCGCGCTCGCGCATGTACTGCTTGGCCTGCGGGATCGTGTACTCGCCGAAGTGGAAGATGCTCGCGGCGAGCACGGCATCGGCCTTGCCATCGATGATGCCATCGACGAGGTCCTGCAGGTTGCCGACGCCGCCCGAGGCAATCACCGGCACCGGCACCGCTTCGCTGATTGCGCGATTCAGCGCAAGGTCGAAGCCGCTTTTCGTGCCGTCGCGATCCATGCTCGTCAGCAGGATTTCACCGGCGCCGTAACCCACCATCTTGCGCGCCCATTCGATCGCATCGAGCCCGGTCGCCTTGCGGCCGCCGTGCGTGAAGATCTCCCAGCGCGGTGTTTCACCGGGTTTCGATACGCGCTTGGCGTCGATCGCGACGACGATGCACTGGGAACCGAAGCGCTCGGAGGCTTCGCGCACGAATTCGGGATTCAACACCGCGCTCGTGTTGATGCCTACCTTGTCAGCGCCGGCGTTCAGCATGTTGCGGATATCCTGCAGCGTGCGAATGCCGCCGCCGACAGTCAGCGGAATGAAGACCTGGCTCGCAATCGCTTCCACGGTATGGATCGTCGTATTGCGCGCTTCGCTGCTAGCCGTGATGTCGAGGAAGGTGATTTCGTCGGCGCCCTGGTCGCAGTAACGCTTCGAGATTTCAACCGGATCGCCCGCATCGCGAATGTCGACGAATTTCACGCCTTTGACTACGCGGCCGTTGTCACAGTCGAGGCAGGGGATGATGCGTTTGGCGAGACTCATTACGCTTGCCCGTTCCACGTCAGGAAATTCTCGTACAGCTGCAGGCCATTGCTCTGGCTCTTCTCGGGATGGAACTGCACGGCGAACACGTTTTCATGCGCGAGCGCCACGCAGAACGGCTTCGGGTACTCGGCTTCGGCCATCACTTCCGCACGCACGTCGGGCGACACGAAGTAGCTGTGCACGAAATAAAAACGCTCGTTGTCGGGAATGCCATGCCACATTGCATGCGGCTGTATCTGGCGCACGCGGTTCCAGCCCATGTGCGGCACTTTCAACTGCACGCCACTGGCATCGCGCAGATCGTTGCCGAAGTGACGCACCTGCCCCTTGAACAGGCCGATGCAATCGACACCACCGTTTTCCTCGCTGCGCTGCAGCAGCGCCTGCATGCCGACGCAGATCGCGAGCACAGGTTTCTCGCGAACCTGCTCGCGCAGGATCGTATCGATATTCAGGCGGCGGATCTCAGCCATGCAGTCGCGCATCGCGCCGACGCCGGGAAACACGAGGCGGTCGGCCTGCTTCAATACTTCGGGATCGGCAGTCACGGAGACTTTCAGCGCGACATTCGCGCGCGCGCCGACATGCTCTATGGCTTTCGCCACGGAGTGCAGGTTGCCCATGCCATAGTCGATGACTGCTACGTGCGTCATGGCCAATGTCCTGTCGCTTAGCCGCTCAGCGTGCCTTTGGTCGACGGCACTGTGCCCTGCATGCGCGGATCTTCCTCGATCGCCATGCGCACCGCGCGGCCGAAAGCCTTGAACACCGTCTCGATCTGGTGATGCGCATTGTTTCCGCGCAGCGTGTCGATGTGCAGAGTGACCTTCGCGTGGTTGACGAAGCCCTGGAAGAATTCATGGAACAGGTCGACGTCGAAATCGCCGACCGTGCTGCGTGTGAACGGAATATGGTATTCGAGCCCCGGGCGCCCCGAAAAATCGACGACGACGCGTGACAGCGCTTCGTCGAGCGGCACATAGGCATGGCCATAACGGCGGATGCCGGTCTTGTCGAGCGCCTTGTCGACGGCCTGCCCAAGCGTGATGCCGAGGTCTTCGACGGTATGGTGCGCGTCGATCTCGAGATCGCCGTTCGCGACGATGTCGAGATCGATCAGGCCGTGGCGTGCGACCTGCTCGAGCATGTGCTCGAGAAATGGCAGGCCGGATTTGATGCTGAATTTACCGGTGCCATCGAGGTTCACGCTGACCTTGATCTGCGTTTCCTTGGTATTGCGTTCGACGCTGGCCTGGCGAGCTGGCATGGGGAACAGTCCGGGTTGGGCGGGAAAGGCGGCGATTATACGCGCTGTCGTGAGTCCGGCGAAGGCCGGAATGCTGCGTGCTTTGTCGTGGCCGCGGCAAACAGGCGTAATTCGCGACGCGGGCGCGCATCATGAGCCGCTATAATCCCCCTACTTTCATGCACGCCTCCTCCATGTCGTCAGCAATATTCAGCACCGCCCTCCTCGACTGGTTCGACCAGTACGGCCGCAAGCACCTGCCATGGCAGCAGCAGCGCACGCCGTACCGTGTATGGGTATCGGAAATCATGTTGCAGCAGACGCAGGTCAACACGGTGATTCCGTACTACGAACGATTCATGCAGCGCTTTCCTGACGTGTACGCGCTCGCGGCCGCCGATGAAGACAGCGTGCTGCACCTGTGGACCGGCCTCGGGTATTACGCGCGCGCGCGCAACCTGCACCGGACTGCGCAGCTGGTCGTGACTGAGCACGGCGGCGTCTTTCCCGATTCTGTCGATGAACTGAGCGCCCTGCCGGGCATCGGGCGTTCCACTGCCGGCGCAATACGCGCGCTCGGCAGCGGCGCCTACGCGGTCATTCTCGATGGAAACGTCAAGCGCGTGCTGTGCCGCGTGCATTGCGTCGATGGCGCGCCGGATCAGCCGAAAGTGCAGCAGCGATTGTGGCAAATTGCCGAAGGCCACACGCCACAGGAGCGCTGCGCCGATTACACACAGGCCATCATGGATCTCGGCGCAACGCTGTGCGCACGCAGCAAGCCCGCCTGCGGACTGTGCCCGGTGCGCGAACTCTGCGAGGCGTACAACACGAATCGCACGCAGGAATTCCCGAACAAGAAGCCCGCGAAGACCTTGCCGGTGAAGAGCACGTACATGCTGATCTTCCATCATGCGGACGCACAGCATGTGCTGCTGGAGAAGCGCCCGCCGCAGGGCATCTGGGGCGGCCTATGGAGTTTTCCCGAAACCGACGACATCACGAACTTCGACAATGCACTGCACGGCCAGCTGTTGAGCTCGCCGCAGGACGCACAGCAGTGGTCACCAATGCGCCACACCTTCAGCCATTACCACCTGGACATCACGCCGGTCGTCATTCCCCTCGACCGCGCGCACATCTCCATCATGGAGAACGACCGTTGGCATTGGTATGATCTGCGCCAGCCGAGCGCAGTCGGACTCGCCGCGCCGGTGAAAAAGCTGCTCGAAAAACTGCTCTGATCCGGATAACGCATCGATGCCTGCCAAAGTGTTCTGCCGCAAGTACCAGAAGGAAATGGAGGGTCTCGTCACGCCGCCGTTCCCGGGGCCAAAGGGCCAGGACATCTTCAACAACGTCTCGCAGCAGGCCTGGCAGGAATGGCAGGCTCACCAGGTGCGGCTGATCAACGAAAAGGCTCTCAGCATGATCAATGCCGAGCATCGCAAGTTCCTGCAGGGCGAAATGGACAAGTTCTTCAGCAACGAAGACTTCGCAAAGGCGGAAGGTTATGTGCCGGAGAAGCCGAAGGAGTAAGAACAGCAGCGCCGCCGACGACGGAATCGCGCGATACGCAGCTCGATGATGACTTTAATAAAGGGTGCTAAACCCGGCTTGACTCCCGTCCCCCGCCGCAGGTCTAATACGCGCCTTTCCTCGCCCCGGCCAATTCACCCAGGCCCACGAGGAGCAAAAGTTCTTCGCAGTAACGCCCAGATAGCTCAGTAGGTAGAGCAGGGGATTGAAAATCCCCGTGTCGGTGGTTCGATTCCGCCTCTGGGCACCACTTCCCTTATTCTTTCGGTTTCCCAGTACAGGATTGGCGCTCAGCTTGCGCAGCAAGCACAACGAGCAGGGGAAGCGAAAATCCCACGTGTCAGTCTTCGATTCCGCCTCTGGGCACCACTTCCCTTTATTCTTTCGGTCGTCCGGTACCGCTCACGCTTCCGCGTGGCTTCTCGCGAACCGCGGCGATGCGAGTATGTCCTCGAGCTGGCCCGGCTTCACGGGCTTCACGAGATGCACGTCGATACCAGCCTCCTTCGAACGGTATTTGTCTTCGTCCTTGCCCCAGCCGGTAACGGCGACGAGGTGCGTGCCGACACCGTATGGATGCTTGCGGATGTGACGTGCAAGTTCGTAGCCATTCATGTGCGGCATGCCGATGTCGAGCAGCACGAGGTCGGGACGGCTCCTGGCGAAAATCTCGAGCGCTTCCTTGCCGCTGAACGCCGTGTCGACGCGATGGCCGAGCTTGCGCAGCGACGCGCCGAGCAGCACTGCAGCGTCCTGGTTGTCGTCGACGACAAGGATGCCGAGCTGCGAGGACGGGTTGTCGCCATTCGGGGCTATACCCAACTTCTTCTCCATCAATGGAATACGGATCGTGAATTCGCTGCCCTTGCCTGGCCCCGCGCTATAGGCCTCAAGCGTGCCCTCGTGCAATTCGACGATCGACTTCGCGAGGGCGAGACCGACGCCGAGACCGGCTCCCGTGATAGTGCGCTTGTCTTCGCCCTGTACGAACATGCCAAACACGACGCGTAACAGGTCGCGCGCGATACCGCGGCCGTTGTCGGCGACCGCGATCACGAGTTGCTCGATGCCGTCGCGATGCTCTGATGTCACGCGCAGCCGGATCTTTCCACCGTATTCCGTATAGCGCGTGGCATTGTTCAACAGGTTCGTCAGTGCCTGCGTGAGGCGGACTTCGTCGCCGACGACCGTCAGCGGGGCATCCGGCATATCCAGCGTCAGCTCGTGGCCGGCCGTGTCGATGCCGGGTCGAGCGGCTTCGACGGAACGCGTGACGATGTCGCGCACGTTCGTCGGCTGCTTGATGATCGAGAAGGTGCCGCGCGTGATCCGGCTGACGTCGATGATGTCGTCGACGATGCGCATCAACTGCCCGCTTTGCCGATCGATGATGTTGACGATCGGTGCGGCGTCGAAGCCTAGCGCAGGATCGTCTTTCAGGATCTCGATGGCGCTGCGAATCGGCGCAAGTGGATTGCGCAACTCGTGCGCAAGCACGGCGATGAATTCGTTGATGCTCTTGCTGACGGTTTCGAGCGACTCGGCGTGCTTGTGCTGTGTTAGATCCTGCGTGACCTTCGCGTAGCCGCGCAGTCCGCCCTGCTCGTCGTACAGCGGCGTGACCACGACGCGCGCCCAGAAGCGCGTACCGTTCTTGCGCAGGCGGTAGCCCTCGTCTTCGGCATGTCCATGCACGCGCGCGAGCGCGAGCTCGGCGTCGGGCTTGCCGTCCATGATGTCTTCCGGCGCATAGAATTTCGAAAAGTGCTGGCCGAGGATTTCTTGCGCGGCATAACCCTTGATCTTCTCGGCGCCTGCGTTCCAGCTCGTGATCACTCCGCTGGCATCGAGCATGTAGATCGCGTAGTCCTGCACGCCTTCGACGAGCAGGCGGAAGCGCTCTTCGCTTTGCCGCAATCGTTCTTCGGCTGATCGGCGTTCGGTGAGGTCGCGCGTGATCTTCGAGAAGGCGAGCAACTCGCCGTCAGCATTGCGCAAGGCAGTGATGACGACGTTCGCCCAGAAACGCGAGCCGTCCTTGCGAACACGCCAGCCTTCGTCCTCGAAACGGCCAGTGCGCGCGGCTTCCCGCAACTCGTGTTCCGGCCAGCCGCGCGCAATGTCGTTCTGGCCGTAGAAGACCGAAAAGTGCTGCCCGATGATTTCCTCGGCCGCATAGCCCTTGATGCGGGACGCCCCCGGGTTCCAGCTGGCCACGTGGCCACGGCTGTCGAGCAGGAAGATCGCGTAGTCCGTAACGGAGTTCGCCATCAGCTCGAACAGTTCGGGAGGTGGTGTATGTTCACCTGCTCGCAAAATGGATGTCATCCTTGTTGGGTGCGGCACAGCGGGAACGTTGATCGGCGGGAGCTCCTGTACCTGCTCACAGGCAACGTCTCATCGCAATGCGCGGCTGTTGCCCGGCGCGCCAGTACGACGGGG
>DASWWP010000044.1:0-21399 GCA_036405915.1 Pseudomonadales bacterium | reverse complement strand
TCGCACCACGGCGACGATCCGGCGAAGAAGGATCGCCTCGTGCGCGTGCAGGCCTTCCACACGAGCACGTTCAACTACTTCCTCGAGAAACTCGACGGCATGCCGGAAGGCAACGGCACTGTGCTCGACAACTCGCTGATCCTGTTTGGCGGCAACATGAGCAACAGCGACAAGCACAACCAGGATCCACTGCCGAGCGCGCTGTTCGGCAAGGCCGGCGGTACCGTGAAAGGCGGCCAGCACCTCGTGTATCCGCAAAGCACGCCGCACGCGAACCTGTTGCTGACGATGCTGCATCGCGCCGGTATACCGGAGGAATCCTTCGGCGATGCCACCGGCACCTTTGCCGAAGTGTAAGTCGACGACCCCAGCGCGGAGCGGAGCATGACACGTCCTACTTTTCTCAAAGCCGCGGATGGTTTCAAACGCGCAGCGATTGCAGGTGCCGTGAGCGTCACGCTGCTCGTCGGCGCGCAGGCCGCGCATGCGAACCTCGCCGATCTCGTCGCCAATGGTGAAAGTGCCGAAGCAATGTCGCTGCTGGCTGCCGGCACTGATGTCAACGAAAAGATGTCCGACGGCTCGACCGCCCTGCTCTATGCTGCCTACAACGGCGACGCCGAGCTGACGAAAGCCCTGCTCGATGCCGGCGCCGATCCGGATGCGCGCAACGAGTATGGCAGCTTCCCGCTGTCGGAAGCCGTGCAGAGCGGCAACGTCGACGTCGTCCGCCTGCTGCTCGAACATGATGCAAATCCCGACCAGGGCAACCTCGAAGGCGAAACCGCGCTGATGGTCGCCGCGCGTGCCGGACACCTCGCCGCGGCGGAACTACTGCTCGAACATGGCGCCGACGTGAATGCGAAGGAAAGCTGGGGCGGCCAGAACGCCTTGATGTGGGCGTCGGCACAGGCGCAGCCCGAGATGATGAAACTGCTGATCGCGCATGGTGCCGACCTGAACGAGCACGGTGCGGCTCGCTACTGGGACCGCCGGATCATGAACGAGCCGCGTCCGAAAGACATGAACAAGGGCGGCTTCAACCCGATCCTCTACGCCGCGCGCCAGGGCTGCATCGAATGCATCAAGGTGCTCGCCGAGGCTGGCGCCGACCTGAACGCCACCGATCCCGATCGCACGTCCGCGCTGAACCTGGCACTGATAAACCTTCACTTCGACACGGCAGCCGCACTCATCGAAGCCGGCGCAGATGTGAACCAGTGGGACCTCTTCGGCCGTGCGCCGCTGTACAACGCGATCGACCTGCACACGCTGCCAACCGGCGGCCGTACCGACATTCCGTCGGAAGACCAACTCACTGGCTACGACGTCGCGAAGATGCTGCTCGAGCGTGGCGCGGATCCAAACATGCAGCTGAAGGTGCGGCCGCCTTACCGTAATGCCGTATTCGATCGCGGTGCCGACAACGTACTGGCCAACGGCGCCACGCCGCTTATCCGCGCCGCGCGCGCCGCCGACGTCGAATCGGCGAAGCTGTTGCTCGACCACGGCGCGCTTGTCGACCTGCCGAACTCGCGCGGCCATACGCCGCTGTTGATCGTCGCCGGCATCGACTGGCCGTCGGCGCCTACGCGCGGCCGATTCAAGACCGAGGACGCCAGCATCGACATGATCCAGCTGCTGCTCGACCACGGCGCGAACATCGACGCGCTGACCGGCGATCCGGCACGCCGCCCGATCACGCAGCTAACTGATGCCGAACGCGGTGCAGGCCTGCAGCCGGCGATTCGCGGTGCCGGCCTCGTCGACGGCCAGACGGCACTCCATGCGGCGGCGAAGATGGGCTGGAACAAGATCGTGAAGTTCCTGATCGACAAGGGCGCCACGCAACAGGTCGTCGACAGTTCGGGCCGCACGCCATACGACCTTGCGATGGGCATCTACCCCGCCGCCTACAACGCGCCGCCGTCGGAACCGCTGCTCGACACCGCGGAACTGCTGCGCGAGGAATGCCTGAAGGTCGATGGCTGCGCGATTCCTGAACCGGCAATCGGCACGGCGACCTCCGCCCAGTAACGGACCATCGACACATGAAGCCGCAGCCACTGCGGCTTTTTTGTATCCGCAGTCCTCGATACCTGCATAAGGAAGCCGCATGAACATCGTCGAAGTCCGTAACCTCGTCAAACGCTACCCGCGCCCGGACAAGAAAGGCGAGACGTTCAATGCCGTGGACGGCGTGTCGCTGGCGATCGAAGCCGGCGAAGTGTTCGGCATCCTCGGTCCGAACGGCGCCGGCAAGACGACGACGCTCGAAATGATCGAGGGGCTCAGCGACATCGACGGCGGCGAGGTTACCGTCGTCGGCCTCGACGTGCAGCGTGAACCGTACAAGGTCAAACAGCAGATCGGGGTTCAGCTGCAGGCGAACGACTATCTCGAGAAGCTGAGCCTGCGCGAACTCCTCGAGCTGTTCACGGCGCTATACGGCCGCAACACGCCGCCTGAAACGCTGCTCGGCAAGGTCAACCTCGTCGACAAGGCGGATGCGCGGCCGAATCGCCTGTCAGGCGGACAGAAGCAGCGCTTCTCGATCGCCTGTGCGCTCGTCAACGAACCGAAGGTGCTCTTCCTCGACGAACCGACGACGGGCCTCGATCCGCAGGCCAAGCGCAACCTCTGGGAGCTCGTGCTCGAACTGAACAAGTCCGGCATGACGATAGTGCTGACGACGCACAACATGGAAGAGGCCGAGTTCCTGTGCGATCGGCTGGCGATCATGGACCACGGCAAGGTCATCGCGCTTGGCACGCCGCAGCAACTGATCGCGCAGTATGCGCCCGATGCGCCGCCGGCGCCGCGGCACGGCAACCTCGAAGACGTCTTCCTGCGCCTTACCGGCTCGGCGCTTCGCGAGTGATTCCCGCGTTTGCGGGAATGACGTCCTGCATGCGGTTTACGCCTGATCTATTGAGACCACAGCGATGATCCTGAAACTGACCCAGACCTTCCTGCGCATGTTCTTCCGCGATCGCCGCGCAATCATGTTCTCGCTGATGTTCCCGCTCGTGTTCATGTTCATCTTCGCATTCACCGGGAACATCGGGCCCGAGCGCGTCGCGATCGGCATCGCGGACAACGCGCAGAACGCGCTGTCCGCAAACTTCATCGACACGCTGAAAGCCAATCCGTCGTTCGACGTCGTAGAAGGCAGCGAAGGCGCATTGCGTGAGCTCGTGCTGACCGGCGACGTGCGCATGGCGCTGATCGTGCCGCCGACTTTCCAGGACAACGGCGAACCCACAGCCCTGCCGGTCGTCGTCGACACCACGCAGGTGCGCGAACTCGGCCTGCTGATGCCGGTCCTCGAAAAGGCCCTGATCGACGCCGAGCACGCGTTGCGCGGCACCGAAGCGCTGTTCCAGCTCGATATCGAGGACGTTCAGGCGCGCGCGCAAAATTACCTTGCGTTCGTCATTCCGGGCCTGCTCGCGATGAGCCTGATGTCGATCAGCATCGCCGGCAGCGGTTTCAACATCGTCGAGTTCCGCCGCAAGGGCATCCTGAAGCGCCTGTTCGTCACGCCGCTCGAACCCCGGCACTTCATCGGCGGGCTGGTGCTGTCGCGCACGCTGATCTGCCTGATCCAGTTGAGCGTCGTGCTCGCGGTCGGCGTATTCGTGCTGGGTCTCGACATCGCGGGCGACTTCCTGTCGCTGTACGCCGTCATGCTGATGGGCATCGCCGTGTTCCTCGGGATCGGCTTCTGCCTTGGCAGCCTCGCGAAGAGCCAGGAAGCGATCCAGGGCGTCGCGAATCTCGTGACGCTGCCGCAGATGCTGCTGTCCGGCGTGTTCTTCTCGATCGAAAGCCTGCCGGATTTCGTCGAACCCTTCGCGCAGGCCCTGCCGCTGAGCTTCGTCGCGAACGGCATGCGCGCGATCATCGTCGATGGCGCCTCGTTGCTCGACCTCGGCCCGACGCTGCTCGGCCTGGCCGTGTGGGCGGTGATCGCGATCGGCCTCGCGATACGCATGTTCGTCTGGAAGGAAGTGGCCGTGTAACGACAAGTGGGACGGGCCACTTCATGGTCATTGTCTGGTCCAGACGTGCCCTGGCCCTTTTTGTTCAGGCGCGCACGATCGCGCGGCGGTTGATGAAGTAGCTGTTGCCCCGTGTCTGCTTTGCCAGTTTCTTCGCTTCGCTAGCGAGGTCTGCGATGTCGATGTGCGACTGGCACGTGACGACCGCCTCCGGCGGTACGACGCCTACCGACACGCTGACCAGGCCAAAAAACGAAAACACGCCATTGCGATCGATGCCCGTGATGCCGCCTTCCTGGCGGTGGGCCGGGCTGTAGTGGCGCGGAACCTGTTTCGCAAAGCCGTCGAGGACGGCCTGGATGTTCGTGAGGAACCGCGGCGTCGGGTCCATCACGATGAAGTCGTCACCGCCGATGTGCCCGATCAGCCCGCCATCGCCGCGAAAGCTGCGCTTCAACTGGTCCGCGAGCAGCTGGATGATGCCGTCGCCGGCATCGTAGCCATAGTAGTCGTTGTATGGCTTGAAGTTGTCGAGGTCGAAGTACGCCACCGAAAACGCGCGGCGTTCGCCGAGCATCCGGTTGATCGCGCGATTCATGGGCACGATGCCCGGCAACAGCGTCAGCGGGTTCGCATGGCGTGCATTCTGGATCTTCTGCTCGGTGATGATTTCGAGCAGGTCCAGCACCGTGGCGACGCCGTGGTAACGTCCTTCGCACGTGATGATGAAAGCCTGCTCGGGCACCGGCGTGGCGATCAGCTGCTGGCTGACGCTTTCCAGCTCGGAATTGACGTCGACGAGGATCACCTGCTTCTCGAGCAGCTTGCGAATGGCCTTCTTGCCGTAAAGCTCGACGCCGAAGCGCGTCGCCATCAGCTCGTTGAAGAACAGGTGGCGGTTGATGATGCCGACCGGATGCGTGCCGTCGAGGATCGGCAACAGCTGGAGGTCCGGCCGCTTCTGGAACAGCTCCACGATGTCGTTGACGAGCGTTTCGGCCTGCAACGGTTCGATGTTGCGCGAAATCTTCACGAGGTCCGCATTTCCGTCGGCCATGAATGACGCCTGCTGCATCCGGTCGTCGGGCGCGACATTGCACTGCTGCAGCGTACGCATGGGCTCCGCGTCAGGGCGCGCGAAGTAGTAGCCCTGTACGTACGTGATGCCGATCTTCTGCAGCACCTTCAGTTCGTCCTCCAGCTCCACGCCCTCGGCGATCACCTGGCAGTTGCTTGCCGACGCCATGCGGAACAGGCTCGCGACGAAACTCGACTTGATGCGATCGTTGTGCAGCTGCCGGACGAAGTGCTTGTCGATCTTGATGTAATCCGGCAACACCTCCGTCCACAGCCGCAGGCCCGAATAACCGGCGCCGAGATCGTCGAGCGCAACCGTGAAACCCATGCTGCGGTAATGGGCCAGCGCTTCGGCGAGCATGCGGTAACCGCGGGTCTTGTGCTGCTCGGTGACCTCGATAACGACGCGTTCGGGGCTGATGCCGAATTCCTCGAGGTAACGCAGCGTCTTGCCTTTCTTGAAGCCGGGATTCGTCAGCGCTTCGGGACTGATATTCAGGAACAGCTTGGCGTCGAGCCCCTGCCGCGCGAATGCTCGTATAGAGTTCTTGCGGCATATGATCTCGAGTTCGCTCTCGAGCCCGAGCCGCGTCGCCGCCTCGAATAGCGCGAGCGGCTTGAACAGCGACGTGCCTTCGGGGCCGCGCGTCAGCGACTCGTATCCGAGTATCGCGCGCTTCTTCAGGTCGATGATCGGCTGGAATACCGCCTGTACGCGCTCACCCTCGATGATGTCGCGCACGAGCGATTCATCGGCGAGTTGCCGTTGATTCGAGAACTGCACTACTTTCGACATACTGCCTCGCAATGGCGGCGCCACGTGGCGCCGGCGATTCATGTACGTCAGGATAAGGTCAGACTTGAACGGTTTGGGGCCCGCGAAGCGCCCCGCGCGCAAATTTAATCCTGCGCACCCCTGGCGCTCGGATGATCTTTACATTCGGCAGCGGGGAAGCACGCCGGTGCAGGCAATTGCGGGATCGCGGAAGCCGGATTAGCGCCCACAGCAGCGGGCCGCCGGCGTTAGTTCGTTACGCGCTCGACGACCGGGAACACGACGATGTCGCCCGCGCGCACGCGCGAGCCGTCGCCGAGACGCGGGTTGTACTGGCGGAACAGCCACATCGGCACGGCGCGCTTGCGCGCGAGGTCGCCGACCAGCTCGTTCTGGCGGATGCTGTAGTTTTCCGTGTCGCGAATGCGGTAGCTCGCGAAGTACTGCGTCTGGATCTGGCTGTGAAAGCCCTTGCGCTTCGCCTCGAAGGCGTCCTTGCCGACCTTCGAGAACTCCACCTTGAGACGATCACCCACGCGGACGGTGGCATTCGCGCGCAGGTTGTTCAGGCGGCGCAGCGCCGCCGATTCCATGCCGAGCCACTCGGCGAAGTGGCCGAGCGTTTCGTCGGTGAGGATTTCGATCGTGTTGTCGGAGGCCACGGAGTAATCGGCCGGGTCGGCGGACAGGACCTTGTCGGCCTGCTCGGCGTCGGCCTGGCGTGCGGCGGCCGAGTCGGCTGCCAGTGCCGGGGTGTCGGCGGCCGGCGCGGATGAATCCGATACCTGCGCTGCCGGCGCGCCTGCCACGTTCGCTGCGCCGCCGTCGGCGGCCAGCTTCAATACTTGGCCCGGTTGCAGCATGTTGCGGTCGCGGATGCCGTTCATCGACATCAACGTCGCGGCCGTCACGCCGAAGCGCTGCGAGATGGCCGTGAGCGTATCGCCCCTGCGCACGGTATATGTGCGGCTGCCCGGGATGGCCTGCGGCCCCGTGTCATTGACGACGAGTGTCGGCACGATGCCCCCGCGCTGTGGCAGCACGAGGCGCTGGCCAATACGCAGGCTGTTGCGGTCGCGCAGCTGGTTGATCGCGACCAGCTCGGCGATCGACGTATCGTAACGGCCCGCGATGCCGGACAGCGTGTCACCCTTCGCGACCGTGTAACTGAGGTCCGGTATCTGCTCGGCATGTAGCTCGCCACGCGGGATCGCGTTGATGCTCGCGACGAAGTCGCGCTGCAAGGTCGATCGGTCGACCTTCAGCACGTAGCCTTTCGGAATGCGTTTGTTGCCGGTCCAGACCTGCTGCAGCAGGGCCGGGTTCGCGCGTTTCAGGTCACCCATGTCCACGCCGAGCGAGCTGGCGATGACGTTTGCATCGACATACGCGGTCATTTCATATTCGACGAAGTCGGGGTACCGGTCGAAGTCGATCTTGCCGAAGTACTGCTCGGCATTGCGGTCGATCTGCAGTGCGGCGATGAACTGCGGATAGAAATTGCGCGAGGCGAAGCCGAACCGCGACCCGCGGTATTCGGCGATGATGCGGCCGATGTCCGAGCTGCCGGTATCGCGCACGGCGCGTGCGATGCCGTTTACCCCGTGGTTGTAGGCTGTCAGCGCCAGCGGCCATGAGCCAAGCACGCGGTAGTCGGCGGCGAGCATGTCCATCGCGGCGTACGTGGCGCGGTAGGGATCGAGGCGCTCGTCGACGAGCAGGTCCACGCGCATGAAGCGCTGTGCGGTTTCGCGCATGAACTGCCACATGCCGCTGGCGGCCACGCTGGACACCGCCCCGGGGTGGAACGACGACTCGACGTGCGGCAGCGCCGCGAGTTCCACCGGCAGTCCCTTCGCGCGCGCGACGCGTTCGATGTGTTCGCGGTATGCGCCGGAGCGGACGAGGCCTTCACGGTAACGGTCGGACTGGCCAAGCTGCCAGCGGACGTTCTCGGACGCTTCACGCAGGCGCTCGTTGCTGACGTCGCCGCCCCACAGGTCCAGCAGGCGCTGTTGCGCGGCGCTGAGTCCGCTGCGCTTTCCGCCCGCCAGCACTTTCAGGTCAGCGACGATCTCGTTGCGGCGTGCGTCGATGCCGCGGCTGTCGCGCGGCAGCGTTTCGTAGATGATCGAGAGGTTGCGGGCGTCGTGCAGGTAACCGTGTCCGGTATCGACTTCGGTGTAGACCTTCGTCCAGAACGCGATCGCGGGACGGATGCTGTCGGGGATGGGGAAATCGGAGCCGTCGGCAGCCCGTACGAGCGCGGAAGCAAGCAGCAATGTGAACGTTGCGAGAAGGGGCAGGATACGTCGGCGTGCGATCTTCGATGCCTGGACTGCTACCTGGACAACAGCGTGCGCCATGTTCGTTACATCCCCCCGCAAATGACCGCGGTAGAGTAAGGCACGGACCCCGCAGAGACAAGGCTTGCGCGCCCGCCTTACGCGTGGTTCGCAGTAACTCGACCTTTGCAGCGGGCGGTGAAACTCTGCACTATCGCCGAACGCGCGGCGGCACCCCGCGGGAGTCGATGGAGAATGCAATGGCGCTGGAATTGGTAGACCTGTTTCCCCGCACGATCGCGGTTGCGGAACTGCAGAGCTTGACGCCGGAGGTCATCGCCCGGGCGATAGAGCTGATCGACCTGTCGAGCAGTAGCGACCTCCCCGGCGACGGCGCCTATACCCACGACCAGCAGCTGCTGAATCGCGCGGTCTTTCGCGAGGTCAAGAACGAAATCCTCGGCCTGTGTCGCGACTTCGTCGACGCCTACTCCCATATCGTCGATGGCCTGCACATCTGCAACTCGTGGGGCAATGTCATCGGGCATGGCGAAGCGATCCGCTACCATAGGCACAGCAACGCCTATGTCAGCGGTTCGTTTTACCTGACGGACGGTTCCGGCTTCAACATCACGGACCACGAACGGAGTACTCTCTTCGGCTTCGCGCCGAGCCTGCGCGATGGCAACAACTACCGCGCGATGCAGAGCTTCACGATACCGCCCAAACCCCGCCGGATCATCCTGTTCCCGTCTGGCATGATGCACAGCGTGTTGCCGTCGCAGACGCACGCGAAACGCTACTCGATCGCGTTCAACGTGATTCCGGTGGGAAGGATCGGGGGACCGACGGGCATCATGGAACTCCGCCCGGTCGACTGAGCGCAGCGCGCGTCAGTGCGTCATCGCGTAGATCAGGTAGTTGATGCCGAAGCGGTACGCGAGCGCCGTCATCGGCTCGGGGTAACAGGGATCGTCGGCATGCTCCCAGGCATCGCCCATGTCCATGTTGAAATCGATGGCGACCATCAGGCGCCCATCGTCATCGTAGATGCCGGCCCACTTCTGTTCGCCGTCGAGCGTGGCGTTCTGCGTGTTGCACCCTTCCCACAGGTTCAGGTGGCGCTGGCCTGGAATCTGCGTGAGCGTATCGAGGTCGTATAGCGCGTGGAAGACATCATGAGACGGGTCGAGTGTCACGATACCGTGGTCCGGCAGCACCTTGCGCATCGCGCGCTCCATGATCGGCCACTCGCGGTCGCTGTGGAAATCGTCGATCACGAGGAAGCCGCCTTTCAGCAGGTATTCGCGCAGTCGTGCGGCTTCTTCGTCGCTGGGGTCCCAGTAGCCCTGCCCGACCTGCTGCGCGAACAGCCACGGATGGTCGAATAGCGCGGGATCCAGCAGGTCGATGTGGTGGCTGTCTTCGGCCATGTCGACGTTAGTCAGGCGCGACACGCCGCCATGGAAGTGGATTTCGGCTTCGGGATAGTCGATGGCCCACCAGCCGCGGCGAAAGCCATAGCGACCGCGGCCGCGCGCCCCGCCATCGGCGTAGACCATGCGCGCCATGTGGAACTCGTTCGTCGGGTCCATATCACCGGAGGAAGAATCGTCCTGCGCCAGGGCCGGCAAAGCCCCCAGCGAAACACACGAAAGTAACAGCAGGATATTGCGCATGGGCGACTGCTCGACTCAGGGATGGCCCGACTATAAAGAACTTTGCCGGGGCTGGCCATGCCGGCCAATGTAGCAGTTATGGAAGAGCCACGAGCTGCACGACGTCGAACGCGACCTCTTCGTAGGGATGCGCCGCTCGCAGCGCCGCGACGGCAGCGGACAGCTTGTCGTCGTCGCACACGAGCTCGACGCGGTACTCGCGCACTTTCTCCACCCTGCCCGCCTGCCCCACATACGGATCGCTGCCCGCTAAAGCGCGGAACTGCCCTTCCCCGAGCGTTTGCCAGCAGCACGAATCGTAGTTGCCGAGACGGCCCGCGCCGGCTTCGAACAGCGCGGCCTTCACCTGCTCGACGTGGCTTGGCGGTACGAAAAACCCCAGTTTGTACATCGATGTCTCCAACTGAAAAAAATCTCATGCGAGTAGCCGGAACGATGACCCAAGCCGCACGCGAACTCAATATGCCATGCGCTGCAACGAAAGCCCGCTACTGAACGACTGACAAGTAAATAAATGCAGGAATAAAACGCGGCGTCATCCGTTCTTGTCGCACGGGATCGTGACTATCGACGGGAATGTCGACAATTCTATTGATTTTCAGCAGGTTGTATCCGTTGTAACATCTCGCGCCGTGGAAAGCACGGCGCGCGCAAGCGGTAGCGCGAAATCATGGAAGTAAACAAACAATAACGAGCCCGGAGGAAAGCCGCCCATGTTCCAGAACCTGATCGACATCATCGCTGCCCCATCCGCCGCATTCGCCCGCCTTAAAGAAAGACCGACGATCCTCTTCCCGCTGCTGCTGGTGCTGATCACGAGCGCTTCGGTGCAGGTCGGCTATGTCCTGCTGACCGATCGCGGCTTCATGGCAGACCAGCAGATCGAACAGGTCGAAGCGATGTTTCCGAACGTCACCGACGCGCAACTCGAAGAGATGCGCGAGAACGTGGTGAACACGAGTACCACCACGCTGATCGTCAGCGCGATGGTCAACGTGGCACTGGTCCTGCTGGTCATCCTCGCGCTGTATGCGCTGTACCTGAAATTCGCCAGCAAGTTCAGCTTCGCCGACTTTGGCTGGAAGGCGTGGATGTCGATGGTGTGCTGGACCTCGGTACCCCTGGTCTTCGGCGCGCTGGCGTCCTGGATCGTGTTGCTGACGAATCCCAACGGCCAGGTGCCGATACTCGACCTGAATTCGTTGAACTTCGCGAACCTGCTGGGGCTGGACGTCGATGGCGGCCCCCTCGTCTATCTGTCGCCGTTGTACCTGTGGTCTTTCGCGTTGCTTGCGCTCGGCTACCAGAACTGGACAGGGAAAAGCCTGCTCACATCGACGCTGATCGCCCTCGGACCATACATCCTGATCTTCGGCCTCTGGGGCCTGTTGTAGTTTTGCGCGCAGTATCCAAACGGGAAATTTGCTCATGAAAAAAGCGCTCATCATTGCCGGCATCCTCGGCGTCGTCATCGTTCTTGCCGTGGTCAAGCAAGGCAGCGGGACTTCCGCGCAGGACGTCATCCTCGAAACCGTGCAGCAGCAGCCGATCCGCGCATCGATCCTCGCGTCCGGCAAGTTGAGCAACGAAGACGAAGTGCTGCTCAGCACCGAAGTCATCGGCAAAGTGGCCGCGCTGTACGTGAAGGAAGGCGACGCGGTGACGCAAGGCCAGTTGCTCGTGCAGATCGACGACGAGGCGCTGCGGGCCACGGTCGAGCAACAGCAGGCCTCCGTGCGCGTCCAGCAGATTGCCATCGAGCAGCAGCGCCTCCGCCTCGCCAACCTGCAGTCACAGTGGGAACGCAGCGAACAGTTGCACGAGCGCGGCCTGCTCGACGACAACACCTTCGAAGTTTCGACGAACGACCTCGAACTCGCGAAGCTCGACGTCACAAGCCGCGAAGCCTCGCTCGCGCAGGCGACCGCGATGCTGTCCGAGTCGGAGAAAAACCTCAGCCGCACGCGCGTGTATTCGCCGATCGACGGCATCGTGACCTCGCTCGACATCGAAGTAGGCGAAATGGCGATTGCCAGCACGACGAACATCGCCGGCTCGAGCCTGATGACGATCGCGAACCCGGAAAGCATCAACACCGAAGTGTATGTCGACGAAGCCGACATCGCCGACGTCGCCATCGGCCAGGAAGCGGAGATCGTCGCGATCGGCTATCCCGACAAGCCGATGAAAGGCGTCGTCGAGGAAATCGCGATCACGGCCAAGCCGCCGACGGCGAACAGCCAGTCGCTGGCCTTCGTCGTCAGGATCGGCTTCACGGACACGGCGGGCGTGCAGTTGCGTCCCGGCATGTCGAGCCGCGCGGAAATCTTCACGAGTTCAGGCGAGAGCCTGCTGGCCGTGCCGCTTCAGGCCGTCCTCGTCAACGAAGACCGCGCGCAGGACATCAAGCAATACCGCGTGTTCAGGTTCGACAACGGCGTAGCCCGCGAAACGGAAGTCGGCGTCGGCATCTCGGACGATACGTACCAGGAAGTCACGAGTGGGCTGGACGCCGGCGACCGCATCATCACCGGACCGGACCGCATCCTGCGTAACCTGGAAGACGGCGATGCAGTGCAGGAAGACGTCTCGTCCGACGACGAAGACGAAGAAGCCGCCTGACCAGGACGCGCCAATGGCACTGCTGCAGATCAACAACCTTACGAAGGAATACACGATGGGCCAGCACGTGCTGCGGGCCCTCGACGGCGTAAACCTCAGCATCGAGAAAAGCGATTACGTCGCGATCACCGGAACCTCGGGTTCCGGCAAGTCGACGATGCTGAACATCCTCGGTTGCCTAGACCGCCCATCGAGCGGCAACTACGTGCTGAACGGCAAGGATGTCAGCCAGATGAATCCCGACGAACTTGCCGAGATCCGTAACCGGGAGATCGGCTTCATCTTCCAGAGCTTCAACCTGCTGCCACGGGCGAGCGCGCTCGACAACGTCATGCAGCCGCTGATCTACCGCGGCATGAAGCGCGCCGAACGCAAGAAAGCCGCCACCGAAGCGCTGGACCACGTCGGACTTGGCAGCCGCATGGACCACCTGCCTAACCAGCTGTCGGGCGGCCAGCGCCAGCGCGTGGCGATCGCACGCGCGCTCGTCACGCAGCCGTCGATCCTGCTCGCCGACGAACCGACTGGCAACCTCGACACGCGCACGACGGTCGAGATCATGAAATTGTTCGATGAACTGCACCGGCAGAAGCAGACGATCATCATCGTCACGCACGAGGCCGACATCGCCGACTACTGTAACCGCATCGTCAGGCTCGAAGACGGCCGCGTGGCCGAAGACCGCCGCAACGAGAAACGCGTCTTCGTCGAGGGACAGGCCTGATGTTCATCTTCGACTTCCTCGAAAGCCTCGGCTCTGCCCTGCGCTCGATCCGCGCACATACGCTGCGCAGCTTCCTGACGACGCTCGGCATCATCATCGGCGTGGCTGCGGTAATCGCGATGGTGTCGATCATCCAGGGCTTCAGCTACATGATCAACCAGCAGTTCGAAGGCCTCGGCACGAACAGCCTCAATGTGCAGTCGTTCACGACGCAGGAAGCGCGCCTGCAGGGCCGCTTCGCGCGCATCACGCCGGACGACGTCGAACTGATCAGTGAACGCGTGGACGGCATCGCGTACATCTCGCCGATCATGTATCCCACCGGCGGCATGAACCAGGTGCGCTACGGATCGACGGTCGTCAACACGCAGGTTACCGGCACGACGTACAGCTACCAGGACGTCGGGCAGCTGTACACGAAGTACGGCCGCTTCATCTCGGAAAGCGACGATCTAACCCGCCGGCGCGTGGCCGTGATCGGCGAAGACGTGCGCGAGGATCTCGACCTGCCGGAGAACCCGGTCGGCGAGTTCATCAAGATCGGCGACGAATGGGTGCGCGTGATCGGCCTGATGGAACCGCGCGGCGCGATCTTCGGGCAGAGCCAGGACAACTACATCCTGCTGCCGTTCAACACGATGCGCACGCTCGTCGGCAACCAGAATCGGCCGGACATCTTCATTCAGATCAGCCTCAGCGACGTCGCCAACACGCAGCAGGTGCAGGACCGCATCACGACGCTGCTGCGCAACGCGCACAATCTCGACAGCGCCGAGGAAGACGACTTCCAGGTTCAGACGGCCGAACAGCTGACGAATACCTTCAACACGATCATCGATTCGATCACGCTCGTGATGAGCGGCATCGTCGGCATCTCGCTGCTCGTCGGTGGCATCGGCATCATGAACATCATGCTGGTGTCCGTCACCGAACGTACGAAGGAGATCGGCATCTGCAAGGCGATCGGCGCGAAGCGGCACCAGATATTGCTGCAATTCCTGTTCGAGGCGCTGCTGCTGTGCCTGCTCGGTGGACTCGTGGGCCTCATCATCGGTTACGGCATTGGCGCGGCGGTGGCCTCGGCGATACCGGACTTCCCGGCGGCCGTCGTACCGCTGTGGGCGGTGGGACTCGCCTTCGGCTTCTCCGCGTTCGTCGGCCTCGTGTTCGGCATCGCGCCGGCTGCGAAGGCTGCCAACCTCGATCCCATCGACGCACTGCGTTACGAGTGATGTAGTCGCCCGGAACGACTACTTCGATGGGCACCTAGCCGCCCAGGATCTCGCGGAAGTTAACGTCGAGCGCAACTACGCCAGCCAGCGCGCCGCGTGCATCGATGAACGTGGCGGCGGCCGTCAGGCAGAATTCATCAGTAGCGTCGGAGCGATAGATGTCGGACAGGTAGACTCCACGCGTCTGCTTTGCCCCGAGAAACCAGCGGCGCGTCGACCAGTTGCGCGGTCCGCCTGGTCCTTCCCATGCGGATTGCAGCTTGTACCGCGTGACGTTCGGCAGCGTCTGTATGCCGTCCGCATTCGTGAGGTACGCAAGTTCCACGGAGCGGTTGCGGCGCAACACGTCGCGCAAGGCTTCGACCTGGCGGCGGCCGTCGCTGGATTTCAGCCGGTCGTTATGCCGCAGTTCCTGCACGAGACGTTCGACGAGGTCGTGTGCTTCCATGCGGAAAGCGCCGACGGCGCCGATCATGTCTTCGCTGAGGCCGCGCAGGTCGAGGCCGAGTTCGTTGAGTTCCTGCGCTTCGCGCAGGTGCCGCGCGGCGCCAGCGTTCGCCTGTTCGAGTTCTTCGCGCAGGCGCGCAAGGCCGGGCTGCATCGCATTGGCACCATCGCGTTCATCGAGCCCGATCGTCTGCACGGTGCGCTGCGTGTTCTCCTCGAGCCGCATCACCTTGCCGTGGACGTCGCGCGTCGCGTCAGCGGTGTTTTCGGACAGCAGGCGGATTTCCTTTGCGAGTACGGCGAACGCGCGTCCCTGGTCGTCGGCATTGCGCGCGGCGACGATGCCGGCGTTGATCGAAATCATCCGCGTCTCGTCGGCGATGCGCTTGATAAGGTTCGTCAGCTCGCCGATTTCGCCGGTGGACAGGCGTAACTGCTGCATCGTGTGCTGCAGCGTGTCGCTCATCTGCTGGACCATCGTGGCGCTGCTGCGCAACTGCTCGGCCTGTTGCAGCGCTTCGGACTGGCGCGCCGCGGCGAGTTCGCTGAGGCGCGGCGCGACCTGGGAAAGCCGGATCGTCGACCGCGCAAGTTTCAGTACGGCAGCATCCTGCACCATGTCGGTGCGGTTGCAGGGAACAGCTGTCGCTTCATGGCGCATCGATACTGCATTGTCCACGAGATTTCCTTACAAATACCTGGAGACACGCTGTCCTTGCAAAAACCAGCCCAGAAAGGCGGCGAAATCCAGAAGTCAGGCACGCGGCGAGACATCACGCCTTGCCGCGCGAATCCGCTATTACGGATGTCGAACCGGATTACTTGAAGTAAAAAGCGAGCGCATTCGCGCCGAAGATCTGCCGCCGCATGTCTGCGTCAGGCAGTTGCTCCGCGAGCCAGTCGATCGTTGCCACATACGGGAACTGGCCTTCATGGCCGACGAACGGACAGTCACTGGCCCAGAACAGGCGATCTGGACCCAGCTCGTCGAGGAAGCCACGGAAATGTTCCTTCGCAACCTCGCCGATGCGATAGCCGCAGGAGACCTTGATCCAGCTCTTGCCGCGCTGTACCGACCCGACGATCGCACGGAAGGCTTCGCTGCCCCTGCGCTCGTCGGGCGCCGGGCGGCCGAGGTGGTCGATGACGATCTTCGGGCCGGAATTTTCGAGCAGCGGCAGCAGCGCCGGAATGTGCCTGCCCTCGACGTGCAGGTGTACGTGCCAGTCCTGGTCGGCGATGTCGCGCAGCAGCTTGCGGTATTCCGGCGTCGTGACGTCGGGCAACTGGGGCAGGCCGATGTATGGAAGCCGCACGCCGCAGATGCCGTTGCGTTTCATCGCGGGCAGATCGTATGTCTTGCCCGGATGCAGGATCACGGTGCCGCGCAGGCGGTCGAGCGTCGCACCGACGCTCTGCACCGTGTAATCGTTGTAGTCGCCCCACGGGCTCGCTGCGGCGATGACGCCGTGACGGATGCCGTGCTGGTCCAGCTGCGCGAGATAGTCCTGCAGCGTGAAATCGTATTTGGGGCTGTGGCGCGGGTTGGCGATCAGCGGCATCGCGCGCGTGAAGATGTGCGCATGCGCATCGACGAGCGGTACTACCTTGTCGGTCATCGTTTCTGTCCGTCGTACGTTCGGGTAGGGCTGGAGCGTCTGCTACTGGCCGGCGAGATTGGCAGCGACCATCACGTCACGCCACTTCTCGATGTCGGCGAGCAGGCGCTGGTGGATTTCATCGGGCGTCGAGCTGCGCGCTTCGACACCGAGTTCCGCAAAGCGCTGCTGGATTTCTGGCAGCGCGGTGACCTTCGCAATTTCCTCGTTCAGGCGCGCGACGACCTCGTCCGGCGTGCCGGCATTCGTGTACACCGCATTCCATCCGGTGACGACGTAATCGGCAACACCCGCCTCGGCAACGGTCGGCACTTCCGGCAACGCGGGATTGCGTGCTTCGCCGGTAACCGCGAGCGGCACGGCCTGCCCGCTGTCGATCGCGCCTTTCAGCGCGGTATAGGCTTCGATCGCAAGGTCGACTTCGCCGCGCAGCAGCGCGCCGAGCACGTCGGGCGTCGTGCGATACGAAATCACCGTGCCGGCGACGCCGGCCTTCGACTTGAACAGTTCCGCGCTCAGATGCTGCGTGCTGCCCGGGTTGATCGTCGCGATGCGCAGCCCGCCGGGGCGCGTGGCGGCTTTCGTGAGCAGGTCCTGCAGGCTCGTGACGCCGGAATCGGGGCTCGTCATCAACACGAGATCGAACCATGCAAGCGCGGATACGGGACGCAGGTCGGCCGTGATGTCGTATGGCAGGTCGGCGAACTGCGTTTCGGCGATCGTCGTGCCGTTCGTCAGCACGATCAGCGTATAGCCATCGGGCGCGGCCGAGAGCATCGTCGTCGTCGCGGCGACACCACCAGCGCCTGGCCGGTTCTCGATGACGACGGGCTGGCCGGTCGCAACGCTCAGGTGTTCGCCCGCGAGGCGAATCGTCACATCGGCAAGTCCGCCCGCGCCGAACGGCACGATGATGCGGAATGGACGCGATGGGAAGCCCTCTCCGCTGCCGGCCGAGGCGCTCGACTCACCGTTGCCGCCGCAGGCTTGGAGCACGGCCAGCATCGGCAGTGACAGAACCAGGTTACGTCGCTTCATGTCGTCATTCCTGTTGCGCGTGGTTGCGCCGTGATGTTTGGTTTACGCCTTACTGCGCCCTGTTCTTGCGGGCCAGCAGGTGTTTCGAAAGACCCGCGGCCACCAGCAGCGCCAGCGTGATCAGCAGGAAGCCAAGGCTCACGGGACGTTCCACGAAGGTCGCAAGGTTACCATCCGACAACAGCAGCGCGCGCCGGAAATTTTCCTCGATCAACGGGCCGAGCACGAAACCAAGCAACAGCGGCGCCGACGGAAAACCACGGCGCGTGAACCAGAAGCCGAGCAAACCGAAGCCGAAGGTCAGCAGCACGTCGAAGGTACTGTTGTTCACGCTGTACACACCGATGCTGATCAGGAACAGGATCGCCGGAAAAAGGACCTTGTATGGAATGCTCAGCAGCTTCACCCATAGGCCGATCAGCGGCAGGTTCAGGATCAGCAGCATCACGTTACCGATCCAGAAACTGGCGACGACGCCCCAGAAAAGCTGCGGGTTATCGCTGATCAGCTGCGGTCCCGGCGTCACGCCATGGATCAGCAGTCCACCGATCATCACCGCCATGATCGCATCGCCCGGTACGCCGAGCGTAAGCGTCGGAATGAAAGCTGCCTGCACGGACGCATTGTTCGCCGTTTCGGGTCCCGTGACGCCTGCGATCGATCCGTGCCCGAACTTTTCCGGCGTGCGCGAAACCTTCTTTTCGATCGCATACGAAATGAAAGCCGCGATCGTCGGACCCGTGCCCGGCAGCATGCCGAGGAACGAGCCGACCAGCGAGCCACGCGCGCACGAACCGCGAAAGTCCTGCCAGTCTTCTTTCGTCGGCAGCATCGAACGCAGCGTGATGCGCGTGCTCTCCAGGCGCGGCAACGCGCCGGTCACGAGCGTGTTCAGGATTTCGGCGACACCGAAGAGGCCCATCGCGAGCGCGACGAGGTTGATGCCGTCGGCAAGTGCCGGCACGCCGAACGTGAAGCGGAACTGGCCGGAGTTGATGTCGGTGCCTACGAGGCCGAGCGCAAGGCCGAACACGACCATCGCGAGGCCTTTCAGCGGCGATCCGACACCGAGCGTCGACGCGGCGGTGAGCGCCAGCAGCATGATCGAGAAATAATCGGCGGCGGAAAAACTGATCGCGACGTTCGCCAGCATCGGCGCAAACAGGATCAGCAGCACGATTGCAAATGATCCGCCGATGAACGAGCCGATCGTCGTGACGAACAGCGCGACGCCTGCCCTGCCCTGTTTCGTCAGCGGATAGCCGTCGAGGCAGGTCACCGCTGCGGGCGCAGTGCCTGGCACGTTCAGCAGGATCGATGCGGTCGATCCGCCGTACTGGGAACCGTAGAAGATGCCGGCGAGCATGATCAGGCCCATCAGCGGATCGAGATGAAATGTCAGCGGGAGGCACAGCGAGATCGTCGTCAGCGCGCCAATGCCGGGCAACACGCCGATGAAGGTGCCGAGCGTCACGCCGAGCAGGCAGATCAGCAGCGCCTGCACCGTCAGGACCTGTTCGAAACCAAGCGCGAGATTGGTGAGAGTTTCCATAGTCCGCGTGCCCTCAGTTACCGAAGGCCGGCAGCGGCAGGCCGAGCATCATGACGAACAATGCATACGCCGCCGCGTTCAGCACTACGGCGATGATCGCTACCGTCACCCATTTCTGTCCGGGCAATGCGAGCGAACTCAACAGCACCTGCGCGAGGCCGGCGGGAAAAAATCCCGCGGTGTCCGCGAGTACGACCCAGGCCACGATGCCGGCGCTGACGCAGGCAATCGGGCGCAGCGGCAACGGCGAGACGTCCGCCGGTTTCTCCAGCCACAACAGCAAGGCGGCGAGGAATGCGAGGCAGAGGCCGAGCACCACTGGCAGGAATCCGGGCCCCATCGCCGTCAACGTACCGATGTCATAACCGCTGCCGACCCACGCGGAACCGAGGCCGATGCACAACAGCGCGAACGGCGGGAGCAGACTCAGGAGTTTTTCATTCATGCGGATTCTTTCGACTGCGAAATGAACGGTAGCGGGGAAGTGGCTTCACTGGATGCACGAGAATCGCGTGCGCGCCGTGCGTGGTTCGCGACAAATCGCAAAAATTGTGAACAGGCTTCGGGCGCCGACCAGCCTGACTGATGCAAATGTGCAAAGCTCGTGCAATGGAAGCGTCATGCGGAGTGCCTTGTTGTTCTTATGTCTTGTTATATGTGTTCGTTGTCGAGGAGATGATGCGCATGCATTGCATGCCGGCTCGCGCAGAACCTCTCAGTTCGGCGCAAGTATAGCCAGTATAAAGTGATAAAGTCCCTAAAGGAATCACGGTTCGGTTTTGCGTCGGAATGCCGTTCGCAAGCTTGCCGCTGCTCCGTCAATGAGTGCATTATTGAATCTCCAAACAAAATAATAATTTGCGGTTGCAGATGAAAATTTATTCCAATGTCGAGGTTCTCGATCAGCCTCACACGAATCACCTCTATACCCTCAACACCGAATCCTTTTGCATCGAAGTCGATCCACTCGACAAGAAGAGTTATCGCGCCACGGCCGAAGTCGCGGCGCTAGGCGCGCTGACGATCGCACGCATCGATACGAATGGTGCGGTCGTGTCGCGCAAGAACGAAGTCGAGCAGGAAGAAGCCTTCAAGCGTTTCAGTTTCGTCTTCGCGGTCCAGGGCGACCTCGTGATCTCTCACCACCTCGGCATGAATTCGCTGAAGGCCGGCGAGTTCACGCTGATGGACAACACGCATCCGCGCACGATGTTCGTTTACAACCAGGTGTCGTTGCTGCTGGTCAGCGTACCGCGCCAGGTGCTGCAGCGTTACATTCCGGAACCCGAGGAAGTGGAAGCGCAGGTACTCGGCTCATCGAGCGACATTCGCGGCGACGACCTGTTCAAACCGGTGCTGTCGATCTGGGACCACATGAAGAAAGGCAGCCTGCGTGAATTCGCGCCGGCCATTTCCGAAAACCTGTTGAGCAATATCGCCGTAGCCTATTCGCGGCACTTCCGCCAGCAGAGCAGCAAGACGCTGCGCCGCATCGCCGAAGCACGCCAGCTCATCGAGGCACAGCTCGCGAATCCGGAACTCACGATCGAAGGCCTCGCCGCGTCGATGAACGTCAGTTCGCGCTACCTGCGCGGCCTTTTCCATGGCACCGAGAAGCTGTCGCACTACATCCTGCGCCGCCGCCTCGAGGAAAGCGCGAACCAGCTCGGGAGCGTGCTGCACCAGAATCGCTCGATCACGTCGATCGCCTTCCAGTGCGGCTTCAGCAACACGGCGCACTTCTCGCGTGCCTTCCGCAAACTGTATGGGATGACGCCGCGCGACTATCGCAGGCAGCATCTCGGTGCCGGCGCGAACGCCTGAGCCGGCAAGTCACAAAAAAGGCCGGAGCAAGTCGTGAACTTGCTCCGGCCTTTTCGTTTGTATCCCTGGCTCAGGCCAGCCTGATCGGGAGCTTGCGTACCGGGCGGCCGGTCGCCTTGAACACGGCGTTCGCAACAGCCGGCGCAATTGCCGGCGTCGAGGTTTCGCCGATGCCGCCGGGCGATTCGTTGCCTGGGACGATATGCACGTCTATCTCAGGCATCTCATCGATGCGCAATGCATCGTAGTCGTGGAAGTTGCTTTGCTGGACGCGGCCGTTTGCCAGCGTGATCTCCCCTTTCAACGCAGCGGTCAGGCCGTACACGATGCCGCCCTGCATCTGCTGCAATACGGTTGCCGGGTTCACGGCCTGGCCGCAGTCTACGACGCAGGTCACCTTGTGCACGCGCACCTTGCCGCCGTCAAGCGAGATCTCGGCGATCTGTGCGTTGTGCGAACCGAAGCAGCTCACGGCAGCGACGCCGCGATAGCGACCGGCCGCCGGCGGCGAATTCCACCCT
>DASWWP010000043.1:0-13619 GCA_036405915.1 Pseudomonadales bacterium | reverse complement strand
CCCGAACTACACCGAGGACGCGCACAAGGTCTTCACCGAGAACTTCAAGCTCGAGCCGTTCCGCCGTGCAATGGCACAGCACAAACCCGCGATCTGGCTGACGGCGCTGCGCAAGGAGCAGACCGAATTCCGCCAGTCGTTGAACATTTTCACGCAGGATGACAAGGGTACGCTGAAGGTCGCGCCATTCTTCCACTGGACGGAAGCGCAGATGCGCGAATATCTCGCGGCACACGACCTGCCAAACGAAGACAGCTACTACGATCCGACGAAGGCACTCGAGAACCGCGAGTGCGGATTGCACACGTCGCTGTAGTCGCGACGGATCAGGCCTCGCCGAGTTTTTTCAGCGCGTCGCCGGTAAGCCGGTAAATCGTCCACTCGTCCATCGGCTTCGCACCGAGCGCTTCGTAAAACTCGATGGCGGGCGTGTTCCAGTTCAGCACGCTCCATTCGAAGCGACCGCACTTCTCCTTCACGGCGATGCCGGCTACGTGGCGCAGCAGCGCCTTGCCTGCCCCGCGCCCTCGAAAAGCCGGCGTTATGTAGACGTCCTCGAGCCAGATCCCGTTGCGGCCGAGCCAGGTCGAGAAGTTGTAAAAATACACGGCATAACCCGCGGGCTGGCCGTCTACGTTGCAGACCAGCGCACGCGCCTTCGCATCCGCGCCGAACAGCGTGTCCGCGAGCTCCGCAGGCGACGTGACGACCGCCTGCGGCGCCTTCTCGTACACGGCGAGCTCGACGATGAAGTCGTGGATCAGTTGCGCGTCGGCGGCAGTGGCCGGGCGAATGTCGATCACGGCTGCGTTGGCCATCTGCGGCTCCTTACGGCCGCCACGCGAGCTTGCTGTGCAGGCTCACGACGTTGCCGACGATGATGAGCGTCGGGGCTTTCACGTCCTGCTGCGCAATCACCTGCGGCATCGACTGCAGCGTCCCGGTATACACTTTCTGCTCAGGTGTGGTGCCCTGCTGCACGAGCGCAATCGGCGTGTTCGGATCCTGTCCGTGTTCGATCAGCTTGGCACAGATCTGCGGCAGGCTGATCAAGCCCATGTAGTAGACGACGGTCTGCGCCGGCTGCACGAGCTGCGGCCAGTCTAGATCGCACGAATCGTCCTTGAGGTGGCCGGTAACGAAACGCACGGATTGCGCATAATCGCGATGCGTCAGCGGAATGCCGGCATACGCGGCACAGCCTGAGGCGGCCGTAATGCCTGGCACTATCTGGAAGGGAATCTTTGCGGCAGCGAGTTCCTCGATCTCTTCGCCACCGCGGCCAAAGATGAACGGATCGCCGCCTTTCAGCCGCAATACGCGCTTGCCCTGCTTCGCGAGCGTGACGAGCAGCTGGCTGATGTCCTGCTGCGCCATCGTGTGCTTCGAGCGCTCCTTGCCGACGTGTATCTTCTCGGCATCCTGTCGCGTCATGTTCAGGATCTGTGGGCTGACGAGGCGGTCGTACAACACGACGTCGGCCTGCTGCATCAGGCGCAGCGCGCGGAAGGTCAGCAAGTCCGGATCACCGGGCCCGGCGCCGACGAGATATACCTCGCCATTCATCGTTGCCCCGGCTTCCTGCTCGAGTTGCTGCAACAGCATGGCCTCGGCCTGCGCGCCCTGCCCGCTCATCGACAGTTCGCCGACAGGGCCGTTGAGCACGGTTTCCCAGAAACGCATGCGCTGCGTAACCGACGTGAAGCGGCGTTTCACCTGTGAGCGATACTGGCCCAGCAGCCGCGCCAGGGAACCGTAACCGGATGGAATGAATGTTTCGAGCCGTGCGCGCAGCAGGCGCGCCAGCACCGGCGACGTGCCGCCACTCGACACGGCAACGACGACCGGCGAGCGGTCGACGATCGACGGGAAGATGAAGGTACAGAGCTCGGGCTGGTCGACGACGTTGACCGGCATGTTGCGTTTACTTGCCGACATCGACACCGCCATGTTGACGGCGGAATCGGACGTTGCGGCGATCGCGAGCTTGCAGCCATCGAGATCCTGTTCGAAGAACGCGCGTTCCTCGATCTGGTGCACGCGGTCCTTCAGCGCCTGTTTCAGCTCGGCATCGATCTGCGGCGCGACGAGCCGGATGCGCGCATCGGCGCGCAACAGCATTTGAACCTTGCGCAGCGCCACGGGCCCGCCACCCACGACCAGTACGCGCTGTTGCTTGATGCGCAGGAATACGGGCAGGAAGTCCATGCAGCAGGATCAGCCTTTGAGAATCGTTTTCACGCCGTTCATGTACGGCAGCAGCGCGTCGGGAACCGTCACGCTGCCGTCGGCATTCTGGTAATTCTCGAGCACGGCGACCAGCGTGCGGCCGACGGCGAGGCCCGAGCCGTTGATCGTGTGCAACAGCTCCGGCTTGCCGGTTTCCGGGTTACGCCAGCGGGCCTGCATGCGCCGCGCCTGGAAGTCGCCGAAATTGCTGCACGACGAAATCTCGCGGTACGTATTCTGGCCGGGCAGCCACACTTCGATGTCATACGTTTTCTGGGATGAGAATCCGATGTCGCCGCCGCACAGGATGATCACGCGGTACGGTAGCTCGAGTTTCTGCAGGATTTTTTCGGCATGCAGCGTCAGCGCCTCGTGCGCGGCTTCGGACGTGCCGGGCGCCACGAGCTGCACGAGTTCGACCTTTTCGAACTGGTGCTGGCGAATCATGCCGCGCGTGTCCTTGCCATAGCTGCCGGCTTCGCTGCGGAAGCATGGCGTATGGCACGCGTACTTCATCGGCAAGTCGGTAGGCTCGACGATCATGTCGCGTACGAAGTTGGTCACGGGCACTTCGGCGGTCGGGATCAGGTAGTACTCCTGTTCACCCGACAGTTTGAACAGGTCCTGTTCGAACTTGGGGAGCTGGCCGGTGCCGAATGCGGACTCCTTGTTGACCATGTACGGCACGTTAACTTCGACGTAGCCGTGCTCCTGTGTGTGCGTATCCAGCATCAGCTGGATCAACGCGCGATGCAGCCGCGCGACTTCACCCTTCATCACGGCGAAACGCGCGCCGGTGAGCTTGACGGCGGTCGGGAAGTCGAGCTGGCCGGATTCTTCGCCAAGCGCCACGTGGTCTTTCACCGTGAACGAAAACTGCTTCGGCGTTCCCCAGCGGCGCAGTTCGACGTTCGCATTCTCATCCTTGCCTTCGGGCACTTCGGCTGCCGGAATGTTCGGCAGGCGCTGCAACAGTGCATCGAACTCCGCCTGCACCGCGTCGAGCGCAGCTTTCTTTTGCTCCATCGCACCGCGCAGGTGTTCGACTTCGGCGAGTAGCGGCGCCACGTCCTGTCCTGCTGCCTTCGCCTTGCCGATGTTTTTCGACTTCGTGTTGCGCTCGTTCTGCAGCGCTTCGGTTTCCGTCTGCAGGGTCTTGCGTTGCGCTTCGAGCTTTTCAATGGCGGCGACGTCAAGCACGAACCCGCGCTTGCGCAGCAACGTGGCGACGGTGTGGGGATCGGTGCGAACCTGGCGGGGATCCAGCATGACGGCTTCCTGTATTCCTGATGACTGATTCTGCGGCCGCCGATGCCACGGCGACTGCATTCGATTTCGAATATATGGCGGCTTTTGCTATACCACGATGCGCGCCAGCTGCACGCCGACGTAGGCGGCCAACAGGCAGACCAGCATCGTCCCGAACAAGTACAACAGCGCCGTACTCACCATGCCCTGCTGCAACAGCTGCAGCGCATCGAGCGAATAGGTCGAATACGTCGTGAAAGCACCCAGCAGGCCGATGCTGACGAGGCTGCGCCATGCGTCCGGCAACAGCGCGCGCTCCGTGACGAGCACGTACATGACGCCGATCAACAGCGAGCCGGCCACGTTGATCACGAACGTGGCGACTATGCTTTTCTGCCCGGGAAACGGGCCGGCATTATACACCCAGTACCGGGCCATCGCGCCCAGGGCGCCGCCCGCGGCAACCAGTACGTATTGCAGCACGCTGCCTCCTTATCGTTTGCGGTCCGGATAACGTTGGCGCGGGCTTGCCGCATCGAGTTCGCGCAGTCGCTCGAGCTTTTCGCGGATCTTGTCCTCGAGCCCGCGCTCCACCGGAAAATAGTAACGGCGATCCTTCAGTTCTTCCGGAAAATAGTTTTCGCCGGCGGCATATGCACCCGGCTCGTCGTGCGCATAACGATAACTGCCGCCGTAGTCGAGGTTCTTCATCAGCTTCGTCGGCGCGTTGCGCAGATGCACCGGCACATCATGGCTCGGATTTGCGCGCACCTCCGCCATCGCGGTATTGAAGGCGTTGTACACGGCATTGCTTTTCGGCGCACAGGCCATGTAGATGACCGCCTGGGCGATCGCCAGTTCGCCTTCTGGACTGCCGAGGCGCTCCTGCACGTCCCAGGCATTCAATGCAAGTTCGAGCGCGCGCGTGTCTGCATTGCCGATGTCCTCGCTTGCCATGCGCACGACGCGGCGCGCGATGTATAGAGGGTCGCAACCACCATCGATCATGCGGCAGAGCCAGTACAGCGCGGCATCCGGCGACGAACCGCGCACGGCCTTGTGCAGCACCGAAATCTGCTCATAGAACGAATCGCCGCCCTTGTCGAAGCGGCGCAGGCTGCCCTGCAGGATCTGCTCGAGCATCGCGTCGTCGAGCACTTCGATGCCGTTTGCGTCGGTCGTGAGCAGGTCGAGGCTCAGTTCGACGAGGTTCAACAACTTGCGCGCATCGCCGTCTGCGGCCGCCGCGAAGCGCGCCTTCTGCTGCGGCGTGAACTTAATGCGGCGTTTTCCTAGCCCGCGCTCGTCATTCGCCAGCGCCTGGTCGAGCACGGCGACGAGCGCGGTTTCATCGAGGCTCTTCAGCACGTACACGCGGGCGCGTGACAACAACGCGTTGTTCAATTCGAACGAGGGGTTTTCCGTGGTCGCGCCGATGAAAATGATCGTGCCGTCCTCGATCCACGGCAGGAAGGCATCCTGCTGCGCCTTGTTGAAGCGATGCACCTCATCGACGAACAGGATCGTCTGCCGCTGATGCATGCGCCGCTCTTCCTGCGCGCGCTCGAGCGCGGCGCGGATTTCCTTTACGCCGGACAGCACGGCCGACAGCGTTTCCATGTGCGCATTGGCCGTTTCGGCGACCATCCGTGCAAGCGTCGTCTTGCCGGTGCCGGGCGGCCCCCACAGGATCATCGAATGCGGCTGGCCGGCGGCAAGCGCTTCGTACAGGGGCTTGCCCGGGGCGATGATATGTTCCTGGCCGCGGTATTCCGCCACGTTCCGCGGACGCATGCGTGCAGCCAGTGGCTGGTAGCCCGGCTCCGGCTGGAAGAGCGGGAGGGTCATTCGCGGTTGTCGATGACGTCGATGCCCGCCGGCGGCGTGAACGTGAACATCGCGGGCTCGAGCGGAACGTTCCGGCTCACGTCGCGGAAGGTCATGCTGGTTTGCTGGCCGAGGCTGTCCTCGAACTGCATCTCGTCGAGCACCAGGCCCTTGAACGTAACGCTGAGGCGCTCGAACAGGCGGTCGGGATTGCGTGGGGTCAGGATGAAGCGCACCACGTCACCACCCATGTTCGTCGAGCTGACGTCGTAGGCCTCTCCGATCGCGTCGGCATCGCCGTTCAGCAGCATCACCGGTGTGCGATCGACGTCGTCGTCGAAGGGCTGGATCGTCACCTGCTCGAGGTCGGGCTCGTAACGCCAGATCGTCGCGCCGTCCGTGACCATCAACTCTTCGTATGGCTGCATCACTTCCCAGCGGAATTTCGCCGGCTTCTCCATCAGCAGCAGCGCGCGTGTTTCCTGCAGCTCGCGCCCATCCTGGTCCATGAACAGCTGGTCGACTTCGGCGCTCAGCGTGCGTGTCTGCGCCAGGATGTTTTCGAGCGCCCTGACCGCCCCCTCTTTTTGCGACACGGCCTGCTGCGCCGCGGCAAGCGGCGCAATGGAGAACACCACGCTAGCGAATCCCCAGCGCAGAACTGTTCGCAGCGTTTTCACCACTTGAAAGGCTTGCACCATCACGTGAGCTGTACCCCTCGGGTCATGGACTGGAATACTCAAACCGGCGGCGGCGCCAGCACTTCACGGTTGCCGTTGCTGCTCATCTCGGACACGACGCCGGCCTGTTCCATCGCCTCGATCATGCGCGCGGCGCGGTTGTAGCCTATGCGCAGCTTGCGCTGCACGGCCGAAATCGAAGCTTTGCGCGACTGCGTGACGAAGCGCACCGCTTCGTCATACATCTCGTCGTCTTCCTCGGCATTGCCGCCCTCGCCTTCCTCACCATCGCCGCCGAGGCCCGGAATGCCGGAGCCAGCGCTGTCAGCCGTGATCGACTCGATGTAGTGCGGTTCGCCGCGCTTCTTCCAGTCGGCGACCACTCTATGTACTTCGTCATCGGACACGAAGGCGCCGTGTACGCGCTGCGCGACACCGCCGCCCGGCGGCAGGAACAGCATGTCACCATGGCCGAGCAGTTGTTCGGCGCCGCCTTCACCGAGAATCGTGCGTGAGTCGATCTTCGACTGCACCATGAACGACAGGCGCGTGGGTATATTCGCCTTGATGAGGCCGGTCAGTACGTCGACCGACGGACGCTGCGTGGCGAGGATCAGGTGGATGCCCGCGGCACGCGCCTTCTGTGCGATGCGCGCAATGAGCTCCTCTACCTTCTTGCCGACGACCATCATCATGTCTGCGAGCTCGTCGACGATGACGACAATCACCGGCAGCTCGTTCAGGTCCTCGCGCACCTGTTCCTCCGCCGCCAGCATCGGATCGGGCTTCCACAATGGATTCGGAATCGGCGTACCGGCCTTGATCGCGTCAGCGACTTTCTTGTTGAAGCCGGCGAGGTTGCGCACGCCAAGGGCCGACATCAGGCGGTAGCGCCGCTCCATTTCGCCAACGCACCAGCGCAGGCCGTTCGCCGCGTCCTTCATGTCGGTGATGACCGGCGTGAGCAGGTGCGGGATGCCGTCGTACACCGACAGCTCCAGCATCTTCGGATCGATCATGATCAGCCGCACTTCCTGCGGCGTCGACTTGAACAGGATGCTGAGAATCATCGCGTTGACACCGACCGACTTACCGGAGCCGGTAGTACCTGCGACCAGCAGATGCGGCATGCGTGCGAGATCCACGACGACCGGCTGCCCGCCGATGTCGTGGCCGAGCGCCATGCTGACTGGTGAGCGGGCATTGTCGAATTCAGGGGACGACAACACCTGGCCCAGGAAGATCAGTTCCTTCTTCTCGTTCGGTATCTCGATGCCGATCACCGTCTTGCCTGGAATCACTTCGACGACGCGCAAACTGGGAACGGCAAGTGAACGCGCAAGATCCTTCACGAGGTTGCTGATGCGGCTGACCTTCACGCCAGGAGCAGGCTGCACTTCGAAGCGCGTGATCACGGGACCCGGGTTGATAGCGACGACGTCGATGTCGATGCCGAAGTCCTTCAGCTTGATTTCGAGCAGGCGCGACATCGCTTCGAGCGCCTCGGGCGAATAACCGAGCTTCTGGTTCACCGGCCATTCGTCGAGCAGGCTGATCGGTGGCAGGTCGCCGACGGCGGGCGTGTCGAACAGCCGGCCCTGCTTTTCCTGCTGCACGCGCTTGCTCGGTTCCTTCGGCACTTCGCGCAGCGGTGCGATCGCGATCGGCTTGCGCTTCTTCTCTTTCTCGACGAAGTGGTCCAGCGCTTCCTTCCGCTCGGTGATCAGTTGCGCGGTTTCCTGCTTTTCACGCTGCTGTTCGCGCCAGCGTTCGTAGTGGTGCCCAGCGCGTTCCCACAGGCGTAGCGTCAACGCGCCCGTCGAATCGACGACGCGGATCCACGAAATGCCGAGGCCGACCGTCAGGCCGAGGAACATAAGAGTCAGGAATAGCAGCGTGGAACCGACGAGGTCGAGCGCCGGCATCGCCATGTCGCGCAAACCGCCGCCGAGCAGGCCACCTGCTGAGCCCTGCAGGTCGGTCGAGAAATGCAGGCTTGCGAGTGCAGATGCGCTGATCATCGTCACGAGCAGGCCACCGCAGCGAAGCGCGAAGATTTCCCAGCTCATGACGAACGATGCCTTGCGCTCCCGGAAAATCGACAGGGCCTTATAGCCGAGCAGCAGCGGGAAGAAATAGGCGAGGTAGCCGAATAGCAACAGCAGCACGTCGGCCAGCCACGCACCGCTGCGGCCGACGGTGTTGTTGATGACAGGCGAGGCCCCTGTGCCCGACCAGCCCGGGTCCTGCGGCGAGTACGAGTTCAGTGCGAGCAGCAGGTACAGGGCCACCGCCAGCAGGATGATCATCACGCCTTCGACCATGAACAGGCGGCGCAGGACGTCGACGGGGCCGGCCTTGTCGGGGGTCCGTGCATTGCCACGGTCACCGCTCCGTTCTCCGCCTTTACCGCTGTTTTTCACTCTGTCGCGCGTCGTCGCCAACGTGATGATCCGGCTCAAGATATTGGGCCGCTATGATAATAGTTTCTCCATATGAGGGATACCGTGCGGGCGCGGCGTCACGGCCGCCGGGGCGCAATCGATGCGAAGTGCCCGGGATGTCACACGGGCCAGGCGATTGCAAAACGCGGTTCCACTCCCACATTACCGGCAGCGATAATACGCGGCCTGACGTACGCCCCCACACACAAGGAAATCCTTCATGAGCGCAGTTCAGCACCATCGTTTGATCATTCTCGGCTCCGGTCCGGCCGGCTTTACGGCAGCGGTCTATGCTGCCCGCGCGAACCTCAAACCGGTCGTGATCACCGGGATGCAGGCCGGCGGCCAGCTGACGACGACTACCGAGGTGGACAACTGGCCTGGCGACGTCCACGGCCTGACGGGTCCGGTGCTGATGGAACGCATGCAGAAGCATGCCGAGCGCTTCGAAACCCAGATCATCTTTGACCATATCGACAAGGCCGACCTCGGCCAGCGCCCGTTCCGCCTCGTCGGCAGCTCTGGCACGTACACCTGCGATGCACTGATCATCGCCACCGGCGCGTCCGCGCAGTACCTCGGCCTGCCCTCGGAGTCGAAATATATGGGCAGCGGCGTCAGTGCCTGCGCCACCTGCGACGGCTTCTTCTACCGCGGCCAGAAAGTCGCAGTTATTGGCGGCGGCAATACGGCCGTCGAGGAAGCGCTGTACCTGTCCAACATCGCGAGCCACGTGACGCTCGTGCACCGCCGTGACAAGCTGAAAGCCGAGAAAATCCTGCAGGACAAGCTGTTCGAGAAGGCGCAAAGCGGTAACGTCACACTGGCGTGGAACCACGTGCTCGACGAAGTACTCGGCCAGGACGGCGCTGTCACCGGCATGCGCATCAAGAATGTGGCAAATGGCGCTGCCCACGAGGTCGACCTCAGCGCGGTCTTCATCGCCGTCGGCCACAAGCCCAACTCCGACATCTTCGCCGGCCAGCTCGACATGCATAACGGCTACATCAAGATCCGCTCCGGCCTCGAAGGCCGCGCCACGGAAACCAGCGTGCCTGGCGTGTTCGCCGCAGGTGACATCGCGGACCACGTGTACCGCCAGGCGGTGACGTCCGCCGGCTTCGGCTGCATGGCCGCACTCGACGCCGAGAAGTATCTCGAAACACTGGGGGGCTGATGCAGGCACCGCTGCCGTGGCTCGAACGGGATTCCTTTGCATTCCCCGACCCCGCCACGGCGCTACGCGTGCCGAACGGTCTGCTGGCGGCCGGGGGGGACTTGCGGCCGGAACGCCTGCTGCGTGCGTACCAGCTCGGCATATTCCCCTGGTTCGACGCCAGCCAGCCGCCGCTCTGGTGGAGTCCCGACCCGCGAATGGTCCTGTTCCCGGACGAGCTCCACGTCAGCCGCAGCATGCGCAAGCTGCTCACGACTACGGACCTGCAGGTGACGTCGGATACCGACTTCGCCGGCGTGGTCGCCGCCTGCGCCGAACCCCGTCAGGGTGCCAATGGCACGTGGATCACACCGGACATGATGCAGGCCTACGAAGCGCTGTTTGAACTTGGCTATGCCCATTCGGTCGAGGTGAGGGACGGGGCGAAACTCGTCGGCGGCCTGTACGGGATTGCGATGGGAGAGGTGTTTTTCGGGGAGTCGATGTTCAGCCGGATCAGTAATGCGTCCAAAGTGGCGTTCGTCCACCTCGTGCGCTCCCTGGCGACTGGCAGTTATCGCCTGATCGACTGCCAGGTGGCAAATCCCCACCTGGAAAGCCTTGGGGCACGTAACATTCCCCGGCGGGAATTTATGCGCTATTTGCCGGGAGGTACCCAAGTTCCCAAGCCCCCGCGCTGGCCCGTACAATAGCCCGGCACGTTCGGCTCCCGGTTGCACCTTCAGCTGCAATACACGAATGACTTCTCTCAAGGACATCAGGCTTTTCACGACGCAGTCGCATGCCTGCAGCTACCTGCCCGACCAACAGGCGCAGACGCTGTTCATCGACCCTGAGTTCCAGGTCGATCGTGCATACAACTCGCGCCTGTCCGAAATCGGTTTCCGCCGCAGCGGCTCGCACATCTATCGTCCGAACTGCAAAACCTGCCAGCAGTGCGTATCGTGCCGCGTTCTCGTCAAGAGTTTCGAACCCGGCGCGCGCTTCAAGCGCGTACTGAAACGCAATACCGATCTCGTCGTCACGCAGGTGCTCAGCATCGCCGACGATGAGTACTACTACATGTACAAGCATTACATCAGCGTGCGCCATGCCGACGGCGACATGTTCCCCGCGACGCGCGAACAGTACAGTTCATTCCTGCTGAGCCAGTGCGAAGGCACGCAGTACTTCGCCATCCGCAAGCGAGGCCAGTTGCTCGGCGTCATGGTGTGCGACCGTCTCGACGATGCGATGTCAGCGGTATATACCTTTTACGATCCTCTCGAAGAAAAGCGCTCGCTCGGCACTTTCGCAATCCTGTGGCAGATCATGGAAGCGCGGCGCCTGGGACTTTCGCACCTGTATCTCGGTTACTGGATCCGTGATTCGCGCAAGATGCGCTACAAGATGGATTACCAGCCGATGGAAATGCTGGTCAAGCAGCGCTGGGTTCTCGTGACCTGACGCACGTCCGCTCCATCCTCCGCGCCCTGCTTTGCCAGCACCTCCGAATTAGGGCAGAATGCGCGCCTTCAAACCCACCGGGCAGGTTCCGCCCAACAGTCCAGGCATAGCGAATGGCGAAAGAAGACCAGATCGAAATGGAAGGCGAAGTGATCGATACGCTTCCCAACACGATGTTTCGCGTGAAGCTGGAAAACGGCCACGTCGTGACGGCCCACATTTCGGGCAAGATGCGCAAGAACTACATCCGCATCCTGACCGGCGACAAGGTCAAGGTGGAACTCACGCCGTACGACCTGACGAAGGGCCGCATCACGTTCCGCGCGCGCTGAGTCGACCACCCCGTCAGCGACGACACGCCGAAATGGGATCGCGACTCGAGTCGCATTAAAGAGAACGCACAAAAAAAAGGGGCCCCAGGGCCCCTTTTTCGTTCCAGCAGATCAACCCTCGAGGTTTTCCTCGCGCAGATCCTCTTCGTCATCGTCCTCGCGCTGACGAGCGCCGCCGGGGGCTGCACTCGTTTCGAGCTTGATGTCGTCATTTTCAACGGTGACATGCACGTCACCACCGTTGATCAGGCAACCGAACAGGATGTCTTCTGCAAGTGGCTTCTTGATCTTGCTCTGCACGAGACGCAGCATCGGGCGTGCGCCCATCGCCTTGTCGTAACCGTGCTTCACGAACCAGTCGACTGCTTCGTCATCGACGTGCAGAACGACTTTCTTGTCGTCCAGTTGCGTCTGCAGTTCGACGAGGAACTTGTCGACGACGGTACGGATTACCTTCGCGTCCAGCGATGCGAACTGGATGATCGAATCCAGTCGGTTGCGGAACTCCGGCGTGAACATCCGCTTGATCACTTCCATCGCATCCGTGTCGTGGTTCTGCTGCGTGAAGCCAACGGATGCACGGCTCATTTCCTGCGCACCGGCGTTCGTCGTCATGATCAGAATCACGTTGCGGAAATCGGCCTTGCGGCCGTTGTTGTCCGTCAGCGTGCCGTGGTCCATGACCTGCAGCAGCAGGTTGAAGACGTCTGGATGCGCTTTCTCGATTTCATCGAGCAGCAACACGCAATGCGGGTTCTTCGCGATCGCTTCAGTCAACAGGCCGCCCTGGTCGAAACCGATGTAACCCGGAGGCGCGCCGATCAGGCGCGACACGGTGTGACGCTCCATGTATTCGGACATGTCGAAGCGAATCAGCTCGATACCCATCAACTTCGCGAGCTGGCGGCTGACTTCGGTCTTGCCGACGCCTGTCGGACCGGCCAACAGGTACGAACCGATCGGCTTCTCGCCTTCTTTCAGGCCGGCACGTGACAGCTTGATCGATGCGGCGAGCGCTTCGATCGCTTCGTCCTGCCCGAACACGACGAGCTTGAGGTTCTTTTCGAGGTCGCGCAGCACGGTCTTGTCGTTCGCCGATACGTTCTTCGGGGGAATGCGCGCGATTTGCGCGACGACTTTCTCGATGTCGCTGACCTGGATGATCTTCTTGCGCTTGCTCTGGCTCTGCAGGCGCTGGAAGGCACCGGCTTCATCGATCACGTCGATGGCCTTGTCGGGCATGTAGCGGTCGTTGATGTAACGGCCCGCCAGGTCCGCGGCAGCTTTCAATGCGCGATCGGTGTAGCGCAGGTCGTGATGCTCCTCATAACGGCTCTTCAGACCTTTCAGGATCTGGTACGTCGTTTCGACGTCGGGCTCCGTGATGTCGATCTTCTGGAAACGGCGCGCGAGAGCGCGGTCTTTCTCGAAGATGCCGCGGTATTCCTGGTACGTCGTCGAGCCGATGCAACGCAGCTTGCCGGAAGTCAGTACCGGTTTCAGCAGGTTCGATGCATCCATGACGCCGCCCGAGGCCGCACCAGCGCCGATGATCGTGTGGATTTCGTCGATGAACAGGATTGCGTTCGGGTTCTTCGTAAGTTCAGCAAGGAGGGCCTTGAAGCGCTTCTCGAAGTCACCGCGATACTTCGTGCCCGCGAGCAGCGCGCCCATGTCGAGCGAATAGATCACGCTCTCTTTCAGGATTTCGGGCACGTTGCCGTCGACGATCTGCTTCGCGAGGCCTTCGGCGATCGCCGTCTTGCCAACGCCGGCTTCACCGACGAACAGCGGGTTGTTCTTGCGGCGGCGCGACAGCACCTGGATCAGGCGCGTGATTTCGGCATCGCGGCCAATCAGCGGATCGATGCGGCCTGCCTTTGCCTCTTCATTGAGGTTGGCGGCAAAGCTTTGCAGGGGATTCTGCGGCTTCTCCTTGGCGCCTTCACCGATGCTCTGTTCGCTGTCGGGCTCCTCACCGGGAACCGGGCCGCGCACGCTGCCATGGGTGATGTAGTTCACGACGTCGCCGCGCGTGACACCGAATTTCTTCAGCAGGAAAACCGCATGGCTTTCCTTCTCGTTGAAAATAGCGACGAGCACGTTCGCGCCGGTCACTTCGCGTTTACCGGTCGACTGGACGTGGAACACGGCGCGCTGGATCACGCGCTGGAAACCCAGCGTCTGGCGCACCTCGGGATTTTCAGCAAGGTCGGTCAACAGCGGCATCTGTGTG
>DASWWP010000042.1:0-14254 GCA_036405915.1 Pseudomonadales bacterium | reverse complement strand
GACCGCAGCTCGATCTGTCGCGCGTGCACTTCACCGGCAAGCTTGCGTATGACGATTACCTGCGCGTGCTGCAGGTCTCACGGTTGCACGTTTACCTTACGTATCCTTTCGTGCTGTCGTGGTCGCTGCTCGAAGCGCTCGCAACCGGTTGCATCGTGCTGGCGTCGGATACGGAACCGGTGCGCGAGGTAATCCGCGATGGCGAAAACGGCATGCTGGTGCCCTTCTTCGATACTGAAGCACTGGCCGCCAAAGCCGTGCACGCGCTCGCTGAAGCCGATACGCTGTTGCCGCTACGCGAAAACGCGCGCGCGACGATCATGGAATGCTACGATTTCGAAACCCGAGTTTACCCGCGCCATCTTGCAATACTGGCGCGCTTGCAAAATCATTGACCCACGCCTCTCCCGAGAACTCGTATGAGCCAAAAACTACAGCAGCAACTGCAGGCCGCCGGTGCGGCACTCAATGATTTCGACTGGCAACGCGCCGGCGAAATCTACACCGGGATCCTGAAGCAGCATCCGGACAACGCAGGCGCGCTGATGGGCCTGGCGATGCTGCTCAACCGCAGCGGCAAGCATGTGGAGGCACTTGAGCTGCTGCGCCGCATCTGGGTTGCGATCGAGAATGCGTCGGCGAAGGAACAGAGCGCGGTGCCGGCTTTGACGCGCGCCGAAATCCTCGCCCAGATGGCGCTTGCGATGCAGCTGCTGGGCCAGGAGGATGCGGCGATCGCGCTGTACGAGAACGCGAACAAGGTGCATAAGTCGCCGAAGCTCGAACAACGGATCGCTGCGCTGAGGGACAAGACGAAGAACACGACGCCGATCGACAAGCTGGTGGCACAAGCGCAGAAGCACGCCTCGGAAGGCCGGGCGGACAGCGCGATGACGGCGTGGCGCGACGTGCTCAAACTGAACCCGGACCACGATATTGCACTCCATGGCCTCGGCGATCTGCATCGCCAACGCCGCGAGTTTCAGCAGGCCCTGCCGCTGATTCAGCAGGCAATCATCATGCAGCCGCGCATCCCGCAGTACCACAATACGCTCGGCATGCTTTTCCAGCAGAAGGGCGAATTCGAAAAAGCGCTGATCTTCCACCGCCGCGCGATCGACCTCGACTCCAAATACGCAGCCGCGCACTGCAACCTCGGCGTGGCGCTGAAGAACCTGCAGCGGCTCGACGACGCCGTTGAGGAATATCGCAAGGCGCTCGAGATCGATCCAGCCATGCCCGAGGCGCATAACAACCTCGGCAACCTTTATCGCATGCTGGGTCGTTTCGACGACGCAAAAGCGAGCTTGCTGCATGCTGTGAAGCTGCGCCCGGGCTATCCAGATGCGAAGCAGAATCTCGATGCGCTGGAGCAGCTGATTGCCAGGACGCCGCGTGATACTCCCAGGGCGAAAGCTTCTGGTTCCGAGAGCGTCAAGATGAAGGACACGCAGAAGGGAGCGGCGAAGACAGGTGCGAAGCAATCTATGCCGAAAGCTTCTGCGAAGGTGAAGCCGGCGGGGAAAGCGAAGACTCGGGTGACGTCGAAAGCAGCTAACGCAGGATCGAAAGCCGGGTCGGCGGCGAAGGCTGGATCGAAGGTAAAGAGTGGGCGGGCTACGAAGGCTGGATCGAAGGCAAAGCCGACCGCAAAAGCAAAGCCAGCCGCCAAAACGACGGCATCGTCAAAGAAGCCGGCCGGCGCGAAGGCAAAGCCGCGAGCCAATAACGCGAGGCCGGGTGTGAAGAAGAGCAAGAAGGCGCCAGCGAAAAAGAAAAGCAGCATGAAGCGCCGCTAACGACACCGGGCCCGGCCTTCAAGGGGCGACGAAAAATTCCCAGTCGTCACCCCGGCGAAGGCCGGAGTCCAGCGTCTTTACTACCTTTTTACAGGCACTGGATTCCCGCATCCGCGGGAATGACGATAGATGTCCATCGTCGCCCTCGCGTCGAGGGGAATGACGCCAGTTCTCAATCCCTGATTGTCACTAACCCGATCTTGTTCGTAGAACTCTGATGAATCAGCAGGTTCTTGTCCCTCGTAACCCACATATTCCTGACGATACCGACGCCGGACGGAATCGCCCAGCTCTGGAAGCTTTCCGTCTCCGGATCGAAGCGCACGAGCGTATCCGGCCGCATGCCCGATTCGTTGTACCAGATCTTGTCGTCGATCACCGCGAGCGCATACGGCTGCGAGCGTGCGCCGCTCGGTGAATCCCATTCCTTGACGTCGCCCGTTGCCGGATCGAGCCGCCCTACTTTTCCCTGCGTGCCGTTCACGTACCAAACGAAACCCTTGCTATCGAGGCCGAGGCGGCGGATGCGCGATTCCGCATTCGGGATGTCGTAATACTTCACGTCGAGCGTTTCTGGGTCGACGGCGCCGATCTTGTTCGTGCCGTTGTACGCAACCCATACGGTGCCATTGGCGGCCACCTGGATGCCGTAGGGGCGCGGTTCCGTTTGCACTTCCTTCAACGCGCCTGTTGCCGGATCGAGCATGCCGAGCATGCCTGACTGCTGCGCGGTGAAATACAGCTTGCCGTTCGGATGGAATGCGGCGGAATGCGGGTCGCCGGCCTGCGTCGGGAATTGCGTGACGAGGCCGGTTTTCGGATCCAGTTTGCCGATCGTGCCGTTGCTGTTGCCGGTGTACCAGATGTTGCCTTCCGCGTCGGGTACGATGCTGTGCGGACGCGCGCTGACCGGCAGGCGGTATTCCTCCATCTCACCGGTTTGTGGATCGAGGCGGCCGATGAGGCTCGCGTACATGCCCGTCCACCAGATGCTGCCGTCCGGCGCTTCGACCGGATCGCGCGAGCGCTGGCCGAGCGTCGGTGCCTGCCACTCCTTAATGTCGATCTCGACCGGCCCGGAGACCAGCACCGGCTCGCGGCCCGGCTTCGCGGGGTAATGTTCGGCGAGGTAACTGGCGATCGTGTTGGCCTGCGCGTCGGACAGGTCGATCATCGTGTCGAACACGGCGCGCCATTGCGCCGGCGAGTCGTAGCCGGCTGAACCGACGATGTTGAAGGCCGTGTGGCAGCCGAAGCAGACCGTCTGCACGAGTTCCTTGCCCTGCCCCTCGGCCAGGTCGCCGACGGCGCCGGGTGGCTGGGCTTGCGTGATGGTCGCGGGTAACGCGGCGACTACGAGAGCAAGAAGGCGCGCATGCATGGCATTTCCCCTCAGAAATGGGTGTCAGGCGATGATAACGCCTCGCCCTTCGTAAAAGACACTGGTGGCATCCGAGCTTCACTTTCGCTTGAGCCACGGCCGTGGGGTATCATCCCGCCCCATGCTCTGGGTCAAAGCCTTCCATATCTTCTTCGTCGTGTGCTGGTTCGCCGGGCTCTTTTACCTGCCGCGGCTGTTCGTCTGGCATGCAATGACCGACGACACTGCCGGCCGCGAACGCTTCAAGGTGATGGAGCGAAAGCTCTACCGCGGCATCATGACGCCCTGCATGGTACTGACGCTGCTGTTCGGCGCGTGGATGGTCTGGCTGAGTCCCGGCTACCTTCTGTTCGGCTGGATGCATGCGAAGCTCGCGCTAGTGCTGCTCGTCGTCATTTATCACTTCATGTGCAGGCACCACATGGTCGCCTTCCGGGAAGACCGCAACACGAAGTCGCACGTGTACTTCCGCTGGTTCAACGAAGCGCCGACGGTGGTGTTGCTGGCGATCATCATTCTCGTTGTCGTCAAACCGTTTTGAGCAGTGACGTTATTGACCCTGGATCCCCGTTTGCGCGGATGGCGGCGGAAACAGTCCGTCGATTCGCAACGAACATCCCCTATTCCATCTGATATCCACTGAGCCATGACTTCCAACTACTCCCACGAGCACTCTGAAAATCTCTTCGACGCCGCGCTGCAACGCATTCCCGGCGGCGTGAATTCCCCCGTGCGCGCCTTTCGCGGCGTTGGCGGCAAGCCGGTGTTCTTCCGCAAGGCGGAGGGCGCATGGCTCGTCGACGAAGACGGCAACCAGTACATCGATTACATCGGCGCGTGGGGCCCGATGATTCTCGGGCACAGCCACCCCAAAGTCGTCGCCGCGCTGCACCAGCAGCTCGAGAATGGCACCGCCTTCGGCGCGCCGACCGCACTCGAAGTGCGCATGGCGGAAAAAATCTGCGCGATCATGCCGAACCTCGACAGCGTGCGACTCGTGAACTCCGGTACTGAAGCGACGATGAGCGCGATCCGCCTCGCGCGCGGTTTCACGAAGCGCGAGAAAATCGTGAAGTTCGAAGGCTGCTATCACGGCCACGTGGACGCGCTCCTCGTGAAGGCCGGCTCGGGCGCATTGACGCTCGGCAGCCCCGATTCCGCGGGCATTCCGGTGGAGACGGCAAACCAGACCTACGTACTGCCATACAACGATTCGGCGGCAGTCGAAGCCTTGTTTGCGCAGCATGGCGATGAGATCGCCTGCCTGATCGTCGAACCCGTGGCAGGCAACATGAACTGCGTGCCGCCGGCCCCGGGCTTCCTGCAGACCTTGCGCAGCGTGACGCTGAAGCATGGCGCCGTGCTGATCTTCGACGAAGTGATGACCGGCTTCCGTGTCGCACTCGGCGGCGCGCAGGCGCTGTACAACATCAAGCCCGACCTGACGACGCTCGGCAAGGTGATCGGTGGCGGCCTGCCCGTCGGCGCGTTCGGCGGCAGGAAGGAGATCATGGACATGCTCGCGCCGCTCGGACCGGTGTACCAGGCCGGTACGCTGTCGGGCAACCCGCTCGCGGTGACGGCAGGACTCGTCGTGCTCGACGAAATCAGCAAGCCCGGCTTCCACGACAGGCTGGCCACGTACACCACCGACCTGCTGCACGGCCTGAAGACGCTTGCGCACAAGGCCGGCGTACCGTTCACGACGACGCAGGTGGGCGGTATGTTCGGCTGCTACTTCAACACGGAGCCGAACATCACGACCTTCGAGCAGGTGATGAAGAGTGACGTGGCGATGTTCCGCGAGTATTTCCATCTGATGCTGAACAGCGGTGTATACCTTGCGCCGTCCGCCTTCGAAGCTGGCTTCGTTTCCGCGGCACACGGCACATCGGAGCTGCGGCATACGCTGGAGGCAGCGGAACGCGCGTTTGCGGCGCTCGGCAAAGTCGCCTGAGTCGCTTTGGGATGCCTTGTCCAACGAACGAACATAAAACCAAAAGGAAACAGCAACGATGAAAACCTACGACGTCTACGGCATCGGCAACGGCCTCGTCGATCTCGAGTTCGACGTGACCGACGATTTCCTCGCGCACGAAAAAATCCAGAAAGGCCTCATGACGCTGGTCGATGGCGAAGCGCAGGGCGTACTGCTCGAGCGCCTGACGCAGAAATTCGGTTTCAAGAAACGCTCCGGCGGCGGATCGTCGGGCAATACGCTGTATGCGCTGTCGCAGTTCGGCGGAAAAGCCTTCTTCAGTTGCAAGGTGGCAGGCGACGAGTTCGGCGACTTCTACGTGAAGGAGCTCGGGTCGTTGAACATTTCGACGAACCTCAGCGCCGAACGCGAGTACGGCGTCACCGGCAAGTGCCTCGTCATGACGAGCCCGGACGCCGAACGCACGATGCTCACCTACCTCGGCATCTCGGAAAAAGTCGGCCCTGCCGACCTGAACATCGAAGCGCTGATCGACAGCAAGTACATGTACATGGAAGGCTACCTCGTCACGTCGCCAAGCGGCCGCGAAGCCTGCATCGAAGCCCGCAAGATTGCCGAAGCGAATGGCGTGAAGACCGCGCTGACGTTGTCCGATCCGGCTATGGTGAACTTCTTCCGCGGCGGCCTCGAAGAAATGATCGGCGATGGCGTCGACCTGCTGTTCGCCAACAAGATCGAAGCACAGACGTGGAGTGGCAAGGACGACGTGAAGGAAGCGATCGCGGAACTGCGCAAGATCGCGAAAGTCGTCGTCGTCACGATGAGCGCCGACGGCGCGCTCGTATTCGACGGCAAGAACCACATCGCGATCGACCCGGTGAAAGTGAAAGCCGTGGATGCAAATGGCGCGGGCGACATGTTCGCAGGCGCTTTCCTGTATGCAATCACCAATGGCAAGGACTACGCAGCGGCCGGGAAACTGGCGAGCCATGCGGCGGCGACTACGGTGAGCAACTACGGCCCGCGGCTGGGGTCGGCGGAGCACGCGGCGATCCTGAAGCGCGCCTGGGGCTGACGCTGGCGCCGCCCATGATCGGTAGTGGCGCGGCCCGATTCTGAAATAAGTCTACGACGCCCGGGCAACCCGTGCCGCCCGGGCACTGTACGCCACGGCACTCGTGTTCCATCAGACCACAAAAAAAAAGGGCAGCCGCTGGCTGCCCTTCCTTTCCGTCCGTCGGATCAGACCGAAGCCCGTTCCGCGTCCGTCACTTCCTTCATGCTCAGGCTGATCTTGCCGCGGTCGTCGATCTTGAGAACCTTGACGACGATCTCCTGGCCTTCCTTCAGGTGGTCGGTCACTTTCTCGACACGCTCCTGCGTGATCTGCGAGATGTGCACGAGGCCATCTTTGCCGGGGAGGATCGTGACGAAGGCGCCGAAGTCGACGATCTTCGAGACCTTGCCCTTGTACACCTGGCCGATTTCCGCTTCCGCGCAGATCGACTGGACCATTTCGAGGGCCTTGTCGCGCGACGTCGCGTCTTCGCCGTAGATGCGGACGTTGCCGTCGTCGTCGATGTCGATCGACGCGCCGGTGGCTTCGGTGATGCCGCGGATCGTGGCGCCGCCCTTGCCGATGACTTCACGGATCTTGTCGGTGTGGATCTTGATCGTTGCCATGCTCGGTGCGTTCGGCGAAATCGTTGCGCGCGGCGTGGAAATGACCTTGTTCATTTCGTTCAGGATATGGATACGCGCCTTGTAGGCGTGTTCGAGCGCGCTTTCCATGATCTCTTCGGTAATGCCCTGGATCTTGATGTCCATCTGCAGCGCGGTGACGCCTTTCGCGGAGCCGGCCACCTTGAAGTCCATGTCGCCGAGATGGTCTTCGTCGCCGAGGATGTCGGTGAGGACGGCGAAGCCGTTGTCTTCCTTGATGAGGCCCATCGCGATACCGGCAACCGGTGCCTTCAGCGGAACGCCGGCGTCCATGAGGGCCAGCGAGGTGCCGCACACGGAGGCCATCGAGCTCGAACCGTTCGACTCGGTGATTTCCGACACGACGCGAATCGCATACGGGAAGTCTTCTTCCTTCGGCAGCACGGCGGCAACGCCGCGGCGCGCGAGGCGGCCGTGGCCGACTTCACGGCGCTTCGGACCGCTCATCATGCCGGTTTCACCGACGCTGAACGGCGGGAAGTTGTAGTGCAGCATAAAGGCGTCTTTCTTCGTGCCGGACAGGTCTTCGATGACCTGCGAATCGCGAATGGCGCCAAGCGTCGCAACGACGATGGCCTGCGTTTCGCCACGCGTGAACAGCGCGGAGCCGTGGGTCTTGTTCAGTACGCCGACCTGGATGTCGAGCGCGCGCACGGTGTGATTGTCGCGGCCGTCGATACGCGGTGCGCCAGCGATGATGCGGCCACGCACGGTTTTCTTCTCGATCGACGAGAAGTAGCTTTCGATCGTTGCGGCTTCGACGGTTTCACTCGCGAAACGCGCCACGGCTTCGGCGCGAATCGTTGCGAGGCGATCCTGGCGCTGTGCCTTGTTGGCGATCTGGTAGGCGGCGCCGATGTCGGCACTGAACGCATCGCTGATGGATTTCAGCAGCGCTTCGTCTTTCACGGCCGGCGTCCATTCCCACGCCGGCTTGCCAGCTTCTGCCTGGAATTCCTTGATGGCCTTGATGACGACCTTCATTTCCTGGTGCGCGAACAGCACGGCGCCGAGCATCAGGTCTTCGGGCAATTCTTTCGCTTCGGACTCGACCATCAGAACGGCGTTTTCAGTGCCGGCGACAACCATGTCGAGTTCGGAGTTTGCGAGTTTCGAATAGGCGGGATTCAGGATATAGCCGTCGGTATCGTTGTAACCGACGCGCGCGGCGCCGATCGGGCCCGCGAACGGAATGCCGGAAATCGCGAGGGCGGCGGAGCTGCCGATCATCGACGCAATATCCGGATCAACGTCCTTGTCGGACGACAGCACGGTGCAGACGACCTGCACTTCATTCAGGAAGCCTTTCGGGAACAGCGGGCGGAGCGGGCGATCGATCAGGCGGGACGTCAGCGTTTCTTTCTCGGTCGGACGGCCTTCGCGCTTGAAGAAGCCACCGGGGATCTTGCCGGCAGCGTAGGTCTTTTCCTGGTAGTTGACCGTCAGGGGAAAGAAGTCCTGGCCGGGCTTAGCGGTTTTGCGGCCAACGACCGTGGCCAGTACGACGGTATTGCCGATGCTGACGAGTACCGCGCCGGTGGCCTGGCGCGCAATGCGACCGGTTTCCAGTACGACGGTGTCATTGCCAAAACGAAATTCTTTGCGGATCGGATTAAACATGTATTTTTCCTGGGGCGTATGAACCTGGCCGACCCAATGTCGGCCAGGCGCGAGGCGTGAGCTGCGTTAGCGGCGCAGGCCCAGTCTCTGGATGAGCTTGCTGTAACGCTCGGCGTCCTTTCTTTTCAGGTAGTCGAGCAGCTTGCGGCGGGTGTTGACCATGCGGATCAAGCCGCGGCGCGAGTGGTGATCGTGCTCGTGGTTCTTGAAGTGGTCCTGCAGCTGGTTGATGTTGCCGGTGAGCAGGGCTACCTGTACTTCCGGTGAGCCGGTGTCGCCTTCGGCCAGGCTGTATTCGCGGACGATTTCCGCTTTCTGTTCGGCGCTAAGTGCCATGGGATGTTTCCTCTCGAATATGCGTTGATGATGTCGGACCTTCCTGTCCAGCCAGAGCCACCATGCATATTGATAGTGACCTGGTGTCGTCCTTACCCGCACGGGGCTGCCGTTTGGGGGCGGCAAAGGTAGCACAGTTGGAGGGGCTCGCGATATCGAAAATCCACGGAAAACCCAAGATGGGACAGAGATTTAGCACAGCCGTCGCGTGGCCGAAGCAGGCCTGCCGCCGTCACCGGAACAACGGCATCTCGGCAATTCGGGCATCGATGTCGTCCAGGACCGCCTCGTAGGCCGGCTCCCCGACCCCGCCATAACCCGTCCGGAAGTCGTCTTCCGACAGCAATTCCGGCAAGTCCCGGAAATCGGCCATGAACAGGCTTTCGTCGTCCATGGCGGCCACGCGGTCCTGGAGCAGCCGCGCCTCGTCCGGACCGGATACCGCAAGTTCGGCGAAACGCACACCGGTACGGTCCGCCCCGATGTCGATGAAACTGAAGCCGCTGCCGCCGTCCTGGGAGTCATCGACTTCCTTCAGCAGGCCGAGCGACTGCGCGAGCATCGTGCTGGAACTGACGGCGAGGCCGGCTGAAATCAGGAAATGCTGCGCGCGATCCTCGCGGCCGGCCAGGATCAGCGTACGGCGCGGCGGCGGAGCGAGGGCTTCGCCGAGCAACTGCGCGGCATCGGCCTCGGCGACATACAGCGACATCGCCCTCAATGCCGCGCGATTCTCCTCGACCGGGTCGCCGCGTTCACCCTGCGCCCGAACGCGCGCGAATTCGAACATCGGCGCCAGCACCTCGGTCAGCGCAACGCGTGTTCCGAGTCCGGGGGCGGCCAGCAACTCACTGAGGTGGCCCCAGTGGGCGAGCAGGCGCTCGCGATCGGCGGAGCCGAGCAGCAGGTCACTGCCACGCGTGGACAGCTGATCGAGCAGTTCAGGCTGCCATTCGTAGACGATGTTCAAACGCTCGTCGGCGAGCGTGAAACTGTCGATTGCGGCAATCGTGGCGGAGTACTCGGGAACGCGCTTCAACAACTCGGCATGGGTGCGCTGCATCAGCGGATCGGCGAGCCATCCCGGCACGACGATGCGGCCCGCCTGCAGGGAATCGAGTGCCAGCTCGTGTTGCTGCTGAAGCAGGACGACACGCAGGTTCAGGTAGTCGCCGAGCAGCGTCAGGGGCTGGCGCACGCTCAATCGCAGATCCGCGGTCCCTGACGCGAGATCGACCTGGCTGCGTCCACCCGCGAAATGATCGAGCAGGTAATTCAGCAGCAGCTCGAGGTCTTCGTCGCTTATCGTGAATTCGGAGAGTTCGCCCGACTGCAAACGCCTCGGGTCGGAGTTCTCGATGAACACGCGTGCATTCTGCAGGTCGGACGCCACCAGCTCCTCGCCCTGAACGCTCGGCTCGTCCTCCAGCATCAGCACCAGCGCCACGCCGCCGCCGGCGAGAACCAGCAGCAACAACAGCACGAATATTTTCAGCAGCAAGCGCATGCCTGCATTATCCCTGCGAGGAGTAATGGCGTCACCGGGGCAATTGGTGGAAAAACACGGCGGATGCAAGTTTTCGCCGGAGGCCCATCGCGTTCTGTGGCTGGATGATGTCGGTATAATCGCCGCGATTTCAAAAATACAAGGTGTAAAGGTATGCCCACGCAGATGAAGGATGTCAGGCTTGCAGTGATCGGTCTCGGCTACGTCGGCCTGCCGTTACTCGTGGAGTTCGCAAAAAAATTTCCCAGTGTCGGTTTCGACATCCAGCAGAAACGCGTCGATGAACTGAAAACCGGCCTCGACGTCACGCGCGAACTCTCGCAGGAAGAATTGAAAGGCTGCACGGCCGAATTCAGCACGAACATCGAAGCGATCCGCAACTGCAACGTGTACATCGTCACGGTGCCGACGCCGATCGACCGCCACAAGCGCCCCGACCTCACGCCGCTGCAGAGCGCAAGCAAGACGGTAGGCAAGGTGCTGAAGAAAGGCGATGTCGTTATCTACGAATCGACCGTCTATCCCGGTGCCACCGAAGAAGTGTGCGTACCGATCCTCGAGGAGCACTCGGGTCTGAAATTCAACACCGACTTCTTCGCCGGTTACAGCCCCGAGCGCATCAACCCGGGCGACAAGGTTCACCGCGTGCATGCGATCACAAAGGTGACATCCGGCTCCACCCCCGAAATCGCCGACTTCGTCGACACGCTGTACAAGCAGATCATCACCGCCGGCACGCACCGCACGAGCAGCATCAAGGCGGCTGAAGCGGCCAAGGTCATCGAGAATACGCAGCGCGACATCAACATCGCGCTGATCAACGAGCTGTCGATCATCTTCGAGCGGCTCGGCATCGACACCGAGGAAGTCCTGAAAGCCGCGGGAACGAAGTGGAACTTCCTGCCGTTCCGGCCCGGCCTGGTCGGCGGCCACTGCATCAGCGTGGACCCGTACTACCTCACGCACAAGGCGCAGGAAGTCGGCTATCACCCCGACGTGATCCTTGCCGGCCGCAAGATCAACGATGACATGGGCAGCTACATCGCCGGCCGCGTCATCAAGTGCCTGGCACGCAACCGCATCCACGTATCCGAATCGCGCATCCTGATCATGGGCCTCGCGTTCAAGGAAAACTGCCCGGACCTGCGCAACACGCGCGTGACCGACATCGTCGACGGCCTGCGTGAATACAACGCGCAGGTGGACGTCTACGATCCGTGGGTCGATCCGGCCGAAGCGCAGCACGAATATGGCCTCGACCTGATTTCCGACCTGTCGGAAAACTGCTACGACGCCGTGATCGTGGCCGTCGCGCACGACCGTTTCCGCGAGGAGGGAATCGAAAGAATCCGTTCGTACTGCAAGAAGCAGTGCATCATTTTCGACGTGAAGTACCTGTTCCCGTCGCAGCCCGGCGTGGAACGCCTGTAACAAGGATCCGAAATGAAAATTCTGGTTACCGGCAGTGCTGGCTTCATCGGCCAGGCACTGTCACTCCGCCTGCTTGCGCGCGGCGATGAAGTCATCGGCGTCGACAACCTGAACGACTATTACGACGTGACGCTGAAGCAGGCACGCCTGCAGGCCCTGCTGGACAAGCCGGGCTTCACCGATTGCCGCGTGAGTCTCGAAGACGCCAACGCTATGAACGAGATCTTCCAAAAGCACAGGCCGCAGCGCGTCGTGAACCTCGCGGCGCAGGCCGGCGTGCGTTATTCGCTGCAGAATCCGCAGGCCTACGTGAGTTCGAACATCGTCGGCTTCGTGAACGTCCTCGAAGCCTGCCGGCACAACGACGTGGAGCATCTCGTGTACGCCTCGAGCAGCTCGGTGTATGGCGCGAATACCGCGATGCCCTTTTCGGTGCACAACAACGTCGACCACCCGGTGAGCCTCTATGCGGCAAGCAAGAAGTCAAACGAGCTGCTGGCGCATTCGTACAGCCACCTGTTCGGACTCGCAACGACCGGCCTGCGCTTCTTCACGGTGTATGGTCCCTGGGGCCGCCCCGACATGGCGCTGTTCATCTTCACGCGCAACATCCTCGCCGGAAAGCCGATCGACGTGTTCAACCATGGCCATCATCGCCGCGACTTCACGTACATCGACGACATCGTCGAAGGCGTGATTCGCACGCTCGACCACGTCGCGACGCCAAATCCACAGTGGAATGGCGACAAGCCCGACCCTGCGACGAGCAAGGCGCCGTATCGCCTGTACAACATCGGCAGCAACAGCCCGGTGGAGCTGCTGCGATACATCGAGGTGCTGGAGCAGTGCCTCGGCAAGAAGGCACACATGAACATGCTGCCGCTACAGGCCGGCGACGTGCCGGATACCTATGCGGACGTCGATGCGCTGATTGCCGACGTGGATTACCGGCCGACGACGCCGGTGGAAACCGGCATTGCGCGGTTTGTCGAATGGTATCGCGGTTATTACAAGATTTGATGCACACAAGGACTGGGCGCCGGCCTGTGCCGGGGCGACGATGAAACAGTCGGCGTCACCCCGGCGCAGGCCGGGGTCCAGCGGCATTAACTGCCCGCTTCACCCCTCAGTATTTCATCAGGCGTTTCGCTGCTAGCGTACCGTCGCCGCGCAGTTCGCCGATGCCGACGAATTCCTGCCCGAAGTACACACGCACATCCGGCGTGGCGAGACCCTCGCCCAGCCTGACGAGCTGACCCTGGCGAATGCGCCGGGCCTGATCGGCATCGAGCCGCACGTCGGGAAGGTCGGCAATGGCCCGGTCCGGCGGAATCAGTTTTGCGTCGAGCTCGCCATTCCCGGCGAGCTGCGCCAGCTGCTCGATCGTCATACTCTCAGCCAGCGAGAATGGGCCAGCCTTCAACCGCCGCAGCGCCGTCAGGTGCGCGCCGGTGCCGAGCGCTTTACCGATGTCTTCGGCAAGCGTGCGCACATACGTGCCCTTGCTGCAGCTGACTTCGATGTCGAACTCGTCGCCGTCGTGCGCGAGCAGCTGTAACGCATGAATCGTCACGTCCCGAAACTTCGGCGTGATCTCCTTCCCTTCGCGCGCGAGCTGGTAGAGAGGCACGCCGTTTTGTTTCAGCGCGGAATAGATAGACGGTTGCTGCGTGATCAGGCCGCGAAATTCCGCGAGGACGGCCTCGATCTGCGCGCCAGTCAAAGGCGGTACGGCGGCCGTGGCGAGGACTTCGCCTTCACTGTCGCCCGTTGCGGTCGTGATGCCCAGCCTGATGCGTGCGCGGTAGGCCTTGTCGGAATCGAGCAGGAATTGCGACACCTTCGTCGCTTCGCCGAAACACAGCGGCAGTACGCCGCTGGCAAGGGGGTCGAGCGCACCGGTGTGCCCGGCCTTGGCCGCGCGCAAAAGGTGCTTGACCTGCTGGAGGCAGCGGTTGGACGTGGGGCCGGACGGCTTGTCGAGGATCAACAGGCCATCGACGTCGCGGAGTTCACGTTTCACGGGTTGCCAGGGGTCGATGGATCCTGGCCCGCAGCCTGCGCACCCGCTTCGTCCGAATGGTCGTGTTTCGCATCCTGCGCTACAGCTTCGTCGATAAGCGACGACAGCATGCGGCCACGTTCCACGGATTCATCGAACACGAAACGCAGGCGCGGCGTGACGCGCAGGTTCAGATTCTTCGCCAGCAGCGAACGCAGGAAGCCGGCAGCATTGTTCAAGGCGGCCACGGCAGCCGCCGCTTCGGCGCCGAGTACGGTGATGAAGACTTCGGCATGCGCGAGGTCTTTCGTGACACGTACGTCGAGCACGGAAATCATGCCGAGCCGCGGATCACGCAATTCATTCTGGATCAGCAGCGCGAGCTCCTGCTTGATCTGGTCGCTGATGCGACCCATGCGATTTGACGTTCTGGGCATGGCTGTCTCCGTTTGAGTTCAACGACACTGGGCCCCGGCGTTTGGCGGGCGACGATGATTTCTCAGGCGTCGCCCCGCCA
>DASWWP010000041.1:0-4466 GCA_036405915.1 Pseudomonadales bacterium | reverse complement strand
TGGCGGTACGCGTCCTTCAGGCATTCGACGGCATGGCCGCTGCGCAGCAGGTTCTGCGTGCCGGGGCCGCCATCGGGCAGCACGAGCGCGTCGTACAGCACGGACGGCGTGGCTTCCATCGACACTTCGGCTTCGATCGCGGCATCGTCGTCGCAGGTCACGTTACCGAGCTTGATGCCGACGAAGCGAGGCACTGCGCCCTGCGCCGCGAGCAGTTCGTGCAGGCGCACCGCACTCGCGCCTTCGATGCCATCGGCGACGAGGATCGCAATGCGCCGCGCCTGGATGCCGACGGCACCCGGGCGCGCCAGTAACGACAGCGGCGGAGAACTCATGATTTCCGGTTTCGGTGGACGCGCGATCACGCGTGGCAGCGGATCGGGCAATTCCATGCCGAGGCCGTCGGCCACGGCCTCCGCGAGTTCTTCCGCGACATTGCGCAGGCCGGCGACCATGCGGCGGCGCACGGCGACGGTCTGCACTTTCGTCAGCTCGAAGCGGAACGCGCGGATGATGTGCTGCTTCTCGACGTCCGTCTGGCTGTTCCAGAACAGCGTCGCCTGGTTGTAATGCTCGGCAAACTTCTCGGGCTTGCCGCGCACCTTGTGCTCCTCGGTCTGCTCGGGGAACGACATGAAGCCCATCGAACCGGCCTGGAATGGGCAGCCGCCGGCGAGCGAATTCGGCTCGTACGCGACGCGGCCACGCGCGATGGCCTGGCGATGGAAGCCGTCGCGCTGGTTGTTGTGCACCTGCGCCACCGAGGCGTTGATCGGGATTTCGTGGAAGTTCGGTCCGCCGAGGCGGGTGATCTGCGTGTCGACGTACGAATGGATGCGGCCGGCCAGCAGTGGATCGTTGCTGAAGTCGAGGCCCGGCACGATGTGCGCGGCGCAGAAAGCAACCTGCTCGGTTTCCGCGAAGAAGTTGTCGGGATTGCGATTCAGGACCATGCGGCCGATCGGCCGCACCGGCACCAGTTCTTCCGGGATGATCTTCGTCGCGTCGAGCACGTCGAAGCTGAAACGGTCGGCCTGCTCTTCGCTGAAGATCTGCACGCCGAGTTCCCATTCCGGAAACGCGCCCGCTTCGATCGCTTCCCACAGATCGCGGCGATGGAAGTCGGCATCCGCGCCGGCGATCTTGACGGCTTCGTCCCACACGAGCGAGTGCGTGCCGGCAAGTGGCGTCCAGTGGAACTTCACGAACTGCGAACGGCCTTTCGCATTGACGAAGCGGAAGGTGTGCACGCCAAAACCCTGCATCGTGCGGTAGCTGCGCGGTATGGCACGGTCCGACATTTGCCACATCAGCATGTGCGTCGATTCGGGCATCAGCGAGACGAAGTCCCAGAAGGTGTCGTGCGCACTGGCGGCCTGCGGCATCGCGTGGTGCGGTTCGGGCTTCACGGCATGCACGAGGTCGGGAAATTTCATCGCGTCCTGGATGAAGAACACGGGGATGTTGTTGCCAACGAGGTCCCAGTTGCCTTCGTCGGTGTAGAACTTCACGGCGAAGCCGCGCACGTCGCGCGCGGTGTCGATGGACCCGCGTTCGCCGGCCACCGTCGAGAAGCGCACGAACACCGGCGTGCGCTTGCCGGCCTCGGCGAATATCGATGCGCGCGTGATGTCTTCGAGGGACTCGTAGCATTCGAAATATCCGTGCGCCGCCGAGCCGCGCGCATGCACGATGCGTTCGGGGATGCGTTCGTGGTCGAAGTGCGTGATCTTCTCGCGCAGGATGAAGTCTTCCAGCAGCGTCGGTCCGCGCAGGCCGGCCTTCAGCGAATTCTGGTTGTCGGCAACCGGCACGCCCTGGTTCGTCGTCAGCACGCGGCCGCTGGAGTCGACGCGCACGCGGTCGAGCGGCCCGTTGCCGGGGTTGAAACTCATCGGTGGATTGCCGCTGCCGGCTTTGACCGATGGTTGCGATTCGGTGAGCGTGCTGGCGCCGACGATCGGATGAGGCGGTTCAACGACCTGGCCCTGCGGCGGATTGTTCGCGGCGCGCCCGTGTTCGGCGGCCTTCGCCGCGTTGTGGGGCATCGCGGCGGCAGTGGCTTCGGTGCCGGCGAGCTTCAATGCAGGCAGGTCGCCCGGATCGGCATTCTGGCGGGCCGGGCCGCTGACGGTCGAACGCGCCGTCGTGCGGGATTCGCTGCGTGGCGGGGTTTTACCGGCGGCAGTCTTTGTCGCCTTCGATGGTGGCGTCTTGCCGGCAGACTTGCTGCGCACCGGCGCTTTCGGGAGTGGCTTCTTGTTGACCGGCTCTTTCTTCGTAGGCACAGGGGGGCTCCAGGGTTGGTCGTATGGAAAAGTTCCGGAACTGTTGCAGCGGATCAGCTGCTGTCCGGCAAGGCATCGAAGCACTATGCCTCGTGCCGGCGGGGGGCGCCGGACGGGATAACCAGCAGATCGGGGAGAATTTTTCTGTCGAGCTTTGGCGATACGGGCAGGCATGCGCAGCTCTACGTCATTTGACCACTATCCGATCGAGGTCCCTTGGACGACCATCGACCTCGACAATGAATACGCAGGTGACACTCCCTTCCAACGTTCCCGCCCAGGCCGATGCCTGCTGGCATGCGCAGCTGCTGCTGCAGTTCCGCCGCGGCGCCGCCGGCACGCGCATCGCGCACAGCCGGCACGAAGGACCTTTGTATGTGCAGCGGCCTTTTTATCCTGAAGGCCGCGATCTTGCGCACGTCTACCTGCTGCATCCGCCAGGCGGGCTCGTGTCCGGCGACCGGCTGCAGGTCGAGCTCGATGTCGATGAGGACGCGCAGGTGCTGTGCACGACTCCCGGCGCCGGGCGCCTGTATCGCGCGCGCCGTGACCGGCGCCTGCAGGAACAGATCAACACATTGCGCGTCGCCGCCAACGCGACCCTGGAATGGTTTCCGCAGGAAACCCTCGTGTTTCCCGGTGCACATGCCGTGCTCGACACGCGCGTCGAGCTCGCTGCCGGAGCGCGCTTCATCGGCTGGGATCTCGCCGTACTCGGGCTGCCGGCAAACGCGCAGCGCTTCGACAGCGGGCAACTGCGGCAAAGCCTGCGCATCGACGTTGCCGGCCGCCCGGCGCTCATCGAGCGGCTTGCGCTAGACCCGCTGTCGCCGCTGCATGCTGCTGCGTGCGGCCTGCAGCGACACATGGCCAGCGGCGTGTTCGTCTGCGGACCCTTCAACGCCGGGCAACTCGACGAGGCCACCTTCGACTCCCTTCGTAGCGTGCATGCGCAGGCCCCGGCACGCTGCGGCATCACGCGGCTCGGCTCCTTCGTGATCGGCCGCTACCTCGGCAACTGCGCACAGGAGGCACGCCGCTGTTTCGTCGCATTCTGGCAGCTGCTACGGCCGCTGTTGCTGCATCGCACTGCGTCCCTGCCCGCTATCTGGTCGACCTAGAACGAGTTAACGATGGAATTGCTGCCTCGCGAAAAAGACAAACTGTTGCTGTTCACCGCCGCCCTGCTCGCCGAGCGCCGCCTCGCGCGCGGCCTGAAACTGAATTATCCGGAAGCCGTCGCGCTGATCAGCATGGCGATACTCGAAGGCGCGCGCGACGGCCGCACGGTGGCCGAGCTGATGAGCGCCGGCAAACAGGTGCTGCGTGCGGACCAGGTCATGCCCGGCGTGCAGGAACTCGTCGTCGAAGTGCAGGTGGAAGCGAGTTTTCCCGACGGAACGAAACTCGTGACCGTACACAACCCGATCAACTGAGCGACTCGTCCATGATTCCCGGCGAAATCCAGACTGCCCCCGGCACGATCACGCTGAATGCGGGCAAGCCCACGCTGACGCTGCGCGTCGAGAACACCGGCGACCGGCCGATACAGGTCGGCTCTCATTACCACTTCTTCGAAACGAACCACGCACTGCGCTTCGAGCGCGAACAGGCGCGCGGCATGCGCCTCAATATCGCCGCGGGCACCGCCGTGCGCTTCGAGCCGGGCCAGGGTCGCGACGTCGAACTCGTGCCGTTCGGCGGACGCCGCGCCGTGTATGGATTTCGCGGCGACGTCATGGGGAAACTGTAATGGCGACGATCGACCGCAACAGCTATGCCGCGATGTTCGGCCCGACCACGGGCGACCGCGTGCGCCTGGCCGATACCGCGCTGTGGGTGCGCGTGGAAAAAGATTTCACGCGCTACGGCGACGAAGTGAAGTTCGGCGGCGGCAAGGTCATCCGCGATGGCCAGGGCCAGGGCCAGGCTGCGGACGCACATTCGATGGACCTCGTGATTACCAACGCGCTCGTCATCGACTGGTGGGGCATCGTGAAGGCCGACATCGGCATCAAGAACGGCCGCATCGTCAGGCTCGGCAAGGCCGGCAACCCGGACGTGCAGGATGATGTAGACATCGAGATCGGCCCTGGGACCGAAATCATCGCCGGCGAAGGCTGCATCGTGACAGCGGGCGGCATCGATGCGCACATCCACTTCATCTGCCCGCAGCAG
>DASWWP010000040.1:0-3993 GCA_036405915.1 Pseudomonadales bacterium | reverse complement strand
CCGCGTGAAGCGGTTTACGAAGCGGTAACAGAGGTAGAACAGGAAGCCGCCCACACCGCCGTGACGGAAGAGGTAGCGCACGCGTTCGAGCTTGCGTCGTGTGTGGGTTTGAGTATTTTGCATCCGTTTCCGTTCCGCTTTTCTGCGAGGGATGCATGGACCGTGCCTGAACGGAAAGTTTATACATATCGGGGATCTTGCATTCTGTGTGCGGCATCACTTGAGCTTGCGTGAAAAACAACCGTAAGTGTTGGCGCAGCCCGACACATGCGCCGGTTTTCAAACGTTGACCACGCAATTTCTTCCATCCTCCTTCGCGCGATACAGCGCCTGGTCAGCGCGTTCGAACACACTTCCGGCATCGTCGCCCGCGCGCAGTTCGGTGATGCCGCAGGAGATCGTGATCACGACCGGGTTGCCGCTGAAGTGGAAGCCGATGCGCGACACGGTCTCGCGGATCTTGTTGGCCAGCGCGGTGCCGTTCGCGAGCGACGTACCGGGCACGATCATCACGAATTCCTCGCCACCGTAACGCGCGATGAAGTCGCTGCTGCGCAGCTGCTTCGCGAGTGCCTGCGCGACGATACGCAGTACCTTGTCACCTGCCGTATGGCCGTATGTGTCATTGATGCGCTTGAAGTGGTCTATGTCCCACGTGGCGACGCACGTCGGTTGCGGATACTGGCGCCAGCGTTCGACTTCGTCGGCAATGCGCTGGTCCCAGCCGAGGCGGTTCGCCACCTGCGTCAGTGGATCGAGCAGCGCGTTTCGTTTCTCTTCCTGGATTTTCTGCTGCAGCTTGCCCGTTTCGCTTTCGAGCTCGGCGATGCGTGCATGCATCTGCGCGCTCTTCTCGAGGGCCGCGCGTTGATGGTCGTCCTCACGCTTGCGGAACTCTTCCAGGCGCTGGCCGAAGCTGTCCAGTCGGGTACGCAGGACGGTGCGCAGCTGGGCAAGATCGTTCGCGGCGTCCGCACTTGCGCCAATGGCGCTGACTTCGCTTTGCACCTGCCGGCCGAAGTCCTCGCGCCGTGACATCTGTTGCCGCAGCGCCGCAGCATCGCCGGCAATCCACGCCGACATCTCGTCGAGCCGGCCGACCATCTGGTCCAGCAGCGTTTCGAGTCCGCTGCGCAGCGTTTCGAGCGTGCGGATGCGCTGCACGGCCATGACGCAGGTGCGTTGCACGAGCGCCGGCAGCTCGTCGGCAATCGTGGCTTTGCAAAGATCGTCATTCAGTTCGTCCGCCGCGCGCGTCAGCTCGGCATCGCGCCGCAGCTCCGCCAGCAGGCGCGACAAGGCGTCGCGCACGAGCGGGTCGAACGCGAGCGCTGTGTGTGTGTCGGATGCGCCGGACGCTGCAGCGCTACTACCCTCTGCAGCATTATCGGATGCCGCACTACTGGCAGGCCCCACGGCGATTGGACCCGTCTCGGACGGTTGCCGGCGCTCCTGTTGCATCACCGCATCGGCGACCGCACTCCCGGCACCGTGCAACTCGGCATGCGCCATCGGCTCCTGCGCCAGCAGGTCCCTGACGCGCTGCAAGGCCGCATCGATCGCCTCCGACTGGCCGGAGCCGGCGAGACACAGCTGCCGGACCAGGCGCTTGAGCGTCTGCTCCTGCTCGCGATACCGGCGCTCGTCCGTTTCCAGCGTGCGGACGACGTCGGTGTATTTGCGGCGCCAGTCCTTGTCGTCGGTGTCCTGGAGGGCGGCGTTGGTCATCGGGAGTTCCTGAAGAGCTTCAGGGACAATAACGGCGGTCGCGTCCCCGGGCTTGAATGGAAGGATGCGCGGCGGAGGGGGCGAGCCAGGGTTCAAGGCGTTACACTTGCACCAACTCAGCATGTAAGAGGTGGTTCATGTCCATGAAATTCCTGCCTGTTTCCCTTGCCGTCCTGCTCGCCGCCTGCGGGCAACCCGAACCGGCCGATGTGTCGTCCACATCGGAAGCACAACCCCCTGAAGAAACTGCAGCCGCCCTCGGCTCCGGCGTCGAGCTGGAGAATTTCGACACGACGGTCGACCCCGGCACGAACTTCTACGAATACGTGAACGGCAACTGGCTCGCCAACACGCCGATTCCGGCCGACAAGTCCAACTACGGCTCCTTCACCGTGCTCGCCGACACGGCCGACGAGCAGTTGCGCGACATCATCGAGAGCGCGTCGGTGGCGGACTCCGCACCGGGCTCCGATGCGCAGAAGGTCGGCGACTTCTTTGCCAGTTTCATGGACGAAGCGCGTGTCGAGGAACTGGGTGCCGCTCCCATCCAGCCCGTGCTCGACGACATTGCCATGGTGGAAAGCAAGGAAGACCTGCTGCTTCTGTCCGCCGACCTGAATCGCAGCGGCGTCCAGAATCCTGCAGGCTTTTACATCAGCAACGACGAAAAGCAGAGCGACCAGTACATCACGTACATCGTGCAGAGCGGCCTCGGCCTGCCCGATCGCGACTGGTACCTCAGCACCGGCGACGCAACGCATGAGGAAGCGCGCGCGGCGTACCGGACGTACATCACGAACGTCATGGAGCTCGCCGGCTACGCACGTGCGGCAGAAAGCGCCGAGTCGATCATGGGCATCGAGCAGCGCCTCGCCGAGGCGCACTGGGACAGGGTCCAGAACCGCCAGGCCGAACTCACGTACAACAAGCGCACGCTTGAAGAGCTGCAAACGATGGCGCCATCGCTCGACTGGGCGGCATACCTGCAGCGGCTCGGCGTAAGCGAAGAAACGTTCATCGTGCAGCAACCGAGCTTCATCGAAGCTTATGCCGATGTCTGGAGCGACGTTCCGCTCGACGCGTGGAAAGACTGGTTCAGCTTCAAGACCGTGGACGCCTATGCGCCATACCTCAGCGAGGCCTTCGTGCAGGCCCAGTTCGATTTCGAAGGGCGCGTGCTGAACGGCCAGGAAGAAATGGAGCCGCGCTGGAAGCGGGGCGTCGGCGTGGTCGATGCCGCGCTCGGCGAAGTGGTAGGGCGCCTGTACGTCGAGCAGCATTTCCAGGATGAAGCGAAAGCGCGCATGGACGAATTGATCGAAAACCTGCGCGCCGCCTTCCGCGTCGGCATCGACAACCTCGAATGGATGACGCCGGAAACGAAGCAGCAGGCGCAGGACAAGCTCGCGAGCTTCAACACGAAGATCGGCTACCCGGACAAGTGGAAGGATTATTCGGCACTGACCGTCGACGAGACCGACCTTGTCGGCAACGTCATGCGTTCACGCAACGTCGAACACGAACGCGAAGTGAACAAGCTCGGCGAGCCGATCGATCGCGACGAATGGTTCATGACGCCGTACACCGTGAACGCGTACTACAACCCGCCGATGAACGAGATCGTGTTCCCGGCCGCCATCCTGCAGCCGCCGTTCTTCAACGTGGACGCCGACGACGCCGTGAACTACGGCGGCATCGGCGCCGTGATCGGCCACGAGTTCAGCCACGGCTTCGACGACCAGGGCAGGAAGTACGACGGCACCGGCAACCTGCGCGACTGGTGGACCGAAGCCGATGCCCAAGCCTTTGCCGAGCGCGCCAACAAGCTGGTGGAACAGTACAACCAGATCGAAGTGCTGCCCGGCAAGAATCTCAACGGCGAATTCACGCTCGGCGAAAACATCGGCGACCTCAGCGGCCTCGCCGTCGCGTACCAGGCCTACCGCATGTCGTTGAACGGCGAAGAAGCCCCGGTCATCGACGGCTTCACGGGCGACCAGCGCTTCTTCATCGGCTGGGCGCAGATCTGGCGGCGCCTGTATCGCGATGCGAACCTCGAAGTGCGCCTGACCTCCGACCCGCATTCGCATAGTGAAGCGCGTTGCAATGCGATCCTGCGTAACTTCGATGCGTGGTACGAAGCCTTCGACATCGGGCCGGATGATCCGATGTATCTGCCGCCGGAGGAGAGGGTGAAGATCTGGTGATGGCCCGGGACGGGTGCGCGCGGCCGTCAATGTGAAATGTAGCTTTCAATGCCGCCCT
>DASWWP010000039.1:0-3852 GCA_036405915.1 Pseudomonadales bacterium | reverse complement strand
TCTCGTGCTGGTCGCACGCGCACTCGTCAAGCAACCTGCGCTGTTGATCCTCGACGAGCCGACGCAGGGGCTCGACGACATCAACCGCCATCGCGTGCTGTACTTCCTCGACCACCTGTCCAGCCAGACGCACACCACGATCATCATGGCCAGCCACCGGCAGGACGAATTCCTGCCGCTGTTCAAACGCCACGTGAAGTTTTAAGCGATGTCCCAGCCGCGACCCTGCCATTGCGGGTTCGACCGTCGTCCCACAAGCGCCATCCATCGAAGCGCGCTGCGTCGCGCCCGGCGGCTCGACCCGTCCGTAAAACTCATAATAGGCTCGAGGCCCGGCCACGGAAATGCGCCCGCGGCGGGCGCTCGAAGCCTTTGAGGCCAGATGGATGAAGTGGCTTTGCAGCAAGCATAAAAAAGCCCGGCATTACCGGGCTTCTTTATGCGCTTTCATGAAAAGTGGCGGAGAGAGAGGGATTCGAACCCTCGATAGGGGATAAGCCTATACGCCCTTAGCAGGGGCGCGCCTTCGGCCTCTCGGCCATCTCTCCAAATGAGCGCGCAATAATACACACAGACACGCGCATTGGCCAGCCGGCAAGGCTCTCTTGTCACGTCTCCCTGTTACCTGAGTCCGATCAGGAATTGCCGTGCGGCGTCTTGCTCGAATCGCCGCCTTCGGTTTCCTTGCGGATGCGTTCGTAGATTTCTTCCCTGTGCACTGCAACGTCCTTCGGTGCATTCACGCCGATGCGCACCTGGTTGCCTTTCACGCCGAGCACGGTGACCGTCACGTCGTCGCCGACCATCAGGGTTTCACCGACTCTACGAGTCAATATCAACATGTACTACCTCCTTAGCATTCGGCACGCGAGACTCCGTGTAGAGACTCCCTGTCGTGCTGCTACGTTAATGATCGCAACCAGCGCTCGTGCCGCGTTCGACTGCCTCGTGAGTCAGCCTATGTTGCTGCATGCGCCGGTCGCTCTCCCGACTCGCCCCAGGATTCTGGAGCTCAAGCCGGATCTTTCAAGCCGAAAGCCGAGTGCAAGACTCGTACTGCAAGCTCCAGATACTTCTCGTCGATGACGACCGAGATCTTGATTTCCGACGTCGTGATCAACTGGATGTTGATCGATTCCTTCGCCAGTGCTTCGAACATCCTGCTGGCGATGCCCGCATGCGAGCGCATGCCGACGCCAACCAGTGAAACCTTTGCCACCTTGCTGTCGACGCGAACTTCCTGCGCACCGATTTCCTTCGCCACTTTCTCGAGGATGCGGGCGGCCTTGTCGCCATCCTTGCGTTGTACCGTGAAGCTGATGTCGTTGATATTGTTGTTGTCGCCGATGTTCTGCACGATCACGTCGATTTCGATGTTCGCGTCGCTGATCGGGCCGAATACCTTGTAGGCCATGCCCGGAACGTCCGGCACGCCAATAATGCTCAATTTCGTTTCATCGCGCGTGAAGGCGATACCCGAGATCACGGGATTTTCCATCATCGTTGCATCCTCCGAGACAATCATTGTTCCTGGGCCGTCGTCGAAACTCGACAGTACGCGCAGCGGCACGTTGTACTTGCCGGCAAACTCCACCGAGCGTATCTGCAGCACTTTCGAGCCGAGGCTCGCCATCTCCAGCATCTCCTCGAAGGTGATCTTGTCGAGGCGGCGCGCTTCCGGCACCACGCGCGGGTCGGTCGTATAAACGCCATCCACGTCCGTATAAATCTGGCACTCGTCGGCCTTCAGGGCCGCGGCGAGTGCTACACCCGTCGTATCGGAACCGCCGCGACCCAGCGTCGTGATGTTTCCGTTCTCGTCTTCGCCCTGGAAACCGGCAACGACGACTACCTTGCCCTCCTTCAGGTCCGCACGCATGTTCGCGTCGTCGATGCTGACGATGCGCGCCTTCGTGAACGCACTGTCCGTCAGGATGCGTACCTGGCCGCCCGTGTACGAGCGAGCAGGAATGCCAATTGCTTCGAGCGCCATGCATAGCAGCGCAATCGTCGTCTGTTCGCCGGTGGCGAGCAGCACGTCCATCTCGCGTGGATTCGGCTCCTTCTGCAATTCGTTCGCCATCGCGACGAGGTTGTTCGTGACCCCGCTCATCGCCGAGACGACGATCACCAGATCGTTGCCCTTTTCACGCCACTTCGCGACCTTGTTGGCCACGTTGCGGATCCTGTCGATGGACCCTACGGAGGTCCCGCCGTATTTCTGAACTATCAATGCCATCGTTAGATTGCCATCATTGTGCCATCATAAATCGAACTTGACCACGGGGTCAGTTTCGTCCTGCGTGCTAGTCCTCAACTTCCCTGCAGCAGCGCGCGGATCGCCGGGTCCGCAGCGGCCAGGGCCTGTTCGAGGCCTTCCGGATTCGTACCGCCCGCCATCGCCATGTCGGGACGTCCGCCCCCTTTGCCGCCGATATGCACCGCCAGCTTGCCGACGAGATCGCCGGCCTTGATGCGGTCGGTCAGGTCCTTGCTGACGGCGACGACGAGGCTCACCTTGCCGCCTTCGTTTACGGCCAGGACGACGACGGCTGAACCGAGCTTGTTGCGCAGTTGTTCCGCCGTGTCGCGCAGCGCCTTGCTGTCGATACCCTGCACAGCGGTGGCGAGCACCTTGATGCCGTCGATCGTCTGCGCCTGCGCGGCGAGATCTGCGCCGGCCGCGGCTGCCGCCTTCGCCTTGAATTGCTGCAATTCCTTTTCGAGCGCGCGGTTCGCGGCCACGAGCTGCTGCACCTTGTCGATGACGGCGTCCGGGCTCGCCTTCACGAGCGTAGCGAGATTCTGCAGGCGCCTGTCCTGCTCGCGCGAACGTTCGAGTGCCCTGCGTCCGGTGACCGCCTCGATGCGGCGCACGCCGGCCGCGATGCCGGATTCCTGCGTGATGCGGAACAGGCCGATGTCACCGGTGCGCTGTACATGCGTGCCGCCACACAGCTCGATCGAGAACATGCTCTGCTGCTCCGCCATCTTCATGTTGCCCATCGACACAACGCGCACGACGTCGCCGTACTTCTCGCCGAACAGCGCCATTGCGCCAAGCTTGCGTGCTTCGTCGATGGACATGCTCTGCTTCCGCACTTCATGGTTCGCGAGGATTTGCGCATTGACGATGTCTTCGATCTGTTCGATTTCGTCCGCGCTCAGCGCCTTCGTATGCGCGAAGTCGAAGCGCAGGTAATCCGGATGCACGAGCGAACCTTTCTGCATGACATGCTCGCCAAGCACCTGGCGCAGCGCGGCGTGCATCAAGTGCGTCGCCGAGTGGTTCAGCATCGTGGCCTGGCGGATTTCCGGAGATACGGCGGCCGTCAACGGCTGCCCGGTTTTCAGCGTGCCTTTTTCGACGCGGCCGTGGTGCAGGTAGTGGCTACCCTGCTTGCGCGTATCCATCACGGTGAATGCGGCATCGCCGCAGAACAGCTGGCCGGTGTCGCCGACCTGTCCGCCGCTTTCAGCATAGAACGCCGTCGTATCGAGCAGCACGACGCCTTCGTCGCCGTCATTCAGTTCCTGCACTTTCTGTCCGCCGCGATACAGCGCGAGCACGGTGCCCTGGCTTTCGAGCTGCTCGTAACCTTCGAACTGCGTGCCGTCGGCATGATCGATATGCAACGCGGCTTCAGCTTCGAAGCGACTCGCGGCGCGCGCCTGCTGTTTCTGCACGGCCATCGCTTTCTCGAAACCGGCCGTGTCGATCGTGATGCCGCGTTCGCGCGCGATATCGGCCGTGAGGTCTACCGGGAAGCCGTACGTGTCGTACAGCTTGAACACGATGTCGCCAGGCAGCTCTTTATCATTCGGGCGCCCTTTCAGCGCGGCCATCGCGTC
>DASWWP010000038.1:0-7239 GCA_036405915.1 Pseudomonadales bacterium | reverse complement strand
GGATCGTCGGCGAGGGCCTGCGACAGCACGACGTCATCGCCCTCGCTGAGCCCGGCCAGGCGCGCGGTCAGGTTCGCGACCTTGCCGTAATAGTCGAGGATGCCGTTCAGCGTGACCGAGATGCAGGGGCCCATGTGCATGCCGATCTTCACGGTGACCTGCGCATCAGAGCCCGTACGTTCGCTGTTGAACAGGGCGAATGCCTGCTGGATCGCGAGCGCGCAGACCACGCCGTCGAGCGGCTGGTCGAAGGCCGCCATGATCGCGTCGCCGATCGTCTTCACGATCGTGCCGTTGCAGCGGCGCACGCAGGTGGCCAGCACCGCGAAATGTTCGCGCACCAGCGCGTAGGCGGCGGCGTCGCCGATCTGGTTGTAGAGCGCAGTCGAGGCCTTGATGTCGGTGAACATCAGCACGACGTTGTCGATCTCCACGTGGTCGCCCGCGCGCAGCACCTGTTCGCTGAACAGGTCGCGGAAGCATTGCAGCGTGGCCGCTTCGCGCGCTGTGAGCACGTCCTGCATCCACGCGCGCAGCTCGATAATCACCGTGCGGTGATGCCGAAAGTGATTGTCGATGTAGAGAGTGGCCGCAGCGAGTTCGTACTCGAGGTTAAGCTGGCCCTGCGGATCGAACACGATGCGGGGAAAGTTGCCGCCGCTCCAGTCGAGATAGACGTCGTTGCCCGGCTCGAGCGTCCGGATACGATAATTTCCGGGCGCGAGATAATTCGTCTCCTGGCGTGCGGTGCCCGGGTCGACGCGCAATTGCGCCTTGATGTGGGGGGTGGACATCGGCCCGAACAGGCAATACTCGCCGCTGTGCAGCGGCCGGATCGCTTTCGACGGCAGGAACGCCAGCTCCACGTTGCGGTTGAAGTCGCGCTGGTAATCGATGTTGCAACTGCTGCAGTGCGCGCCGCGCGGGATTTCGTCCATGCGTGCGCTTTCGGCCTTGCCGATGCGGCAGTTCGGACACAGCAACGCCCAGCGCAGACTGAGCAGACCCTTGCTCGCCGCAACGAGGCACAGCTCCGTCACGTGGCGCTCCGGCAGCCGCCACTCGCGCGCGAGCGTTTTCGGCCGCAGCGGCATCACGTCGTTTTCGGAACGTTCGAGGATCCACGCGATCAGCCTGTCCTGCAGCTTGTGGGCATACGGCGACCGCGCCAGTTCCATGCCGATTTGCGCGCAGCGCGCCCGCGCACCGGCGGCGAGACGTGGTGGACCGGGGACATAGGGCTGGGCGGACTGGCCGTCCGCGTAGCGCGCGAAGCCGGCCGCGAGACGGTCGAAGGTCCTGCCGACCTTGCCGAAGAAGCCACCCTTCATCACGAGCGCGCCGACCAGGTTCGCGGGCTCGACCTCGAGCGTGTAGTGAAACACGCAACGCGCGCCGCGCTCCTCGACCCGCACCCGCACGTTCATCTGGCGGAAGGGGCCGCGCGTAAAGCGGCGGTCATGGCTGAACCAGTGGCCTTCCTGCCAGTTGGCCGGAATTTCCTCCCAGGCCAGCGCATAGGGGCCGAGCTTCGTCTCGACGAAGTAGCGCACCGAGCCGTCGGGCTGCGGCACTTCGTCGATCTCATAGGGCTGGTAGCCGGCGGCTTCGTTGAAGCGGGAGGTATCGGCATACAGGGGCCAGATGACGGTGGCGGGTCCATCGAAGGCCCATTCCCAGGTCTGGCGTTGCAGCCTGCTCATTGGCTGGCACCGGGCCCGGAGTGCTGGCCGCCGCGTAAGTCGGGGAATTCAAAGGCATGTTCGGGCCGCAGGCCGCGGAAGCCGAGGTAGTGCTGCTGGATCAGCGGCATGTCGCGGTCGATGTCACCGGTCGGATGAAACACGTCGATCAGGCGCATCAGGCGCTGCTCGGCATCGATGACGGTCATCATGATCGGCACGCCGGCGCCGTGCGCGATGCGGTAGAAGCCCGTCTTCCAGCGCTCGACCTTCTTGCGTGTGCCTTCCGGCGGGATGCAGACGATGAGGTCCGGATCCCGCGCGAATTCAGCAACGATGTCGGCCACGCGGTTGTGCGCACGGCTGCGGTTGACCGGGATGCCGCCGAGCCAGCGCATCACGCCACCAAAGGGGAAGCGGAATAGTGTGTGCTTGCCCATCCAGCGTATGTCGAGCTTCAGGATCAACATCGCGCCGAGCAGCAGCACGAAGTCCCAGTTGCTCGTATGCGGTGCCCCGATGAATACGAAGGGCGCCCGCATCCGGGCGTCGGGCACCGCGCGCCACCCGCACAGGCGGAACAGCACGCGCGCGATGCCACGCAGGATCGGGGTCAGAACAGGGGTCGTGAAAACACTCATCGGACGGGGTCTTGAAGGCTCGGTCAGCGGTTGCGCGGCGGCAAGATATTACTTGCCTGAAACGGGGCTGGTGGTTTACTTTGAGGCACTTTTTCCGGGCAGAAAACCGGTATTTTGAGCCCCAAATCGCGCGTTTTCACCGGGTTTTCGCAATAGCTCATAAAAGCGTTCACGTTCGTTTTGCTCCAGTACCCAGAATAATAAAAACCACATCCTCTACATAACCAGAACCAGGAGTTGTTATGGCAACTTTACGCATCAACGGTCAAACGATGGACATCGGGGACATTGATCCCTCCACGCCACTCTTGTGGGCCCTGCGTGACACACTCGGACTGGTCGGCACGAAGTACGGCTGCGGCATCGCGCAGTGTGGCGCATGCACCGTCCATCTGAATGGCGCGCCGGTGCGTTCGTGCCAGATCCCGGTCGGCAACCTGACGAACGAAGAGATCACGACGATCGAAGGCCTCGCCGGTCCCGACGGCGCACTGACTGCCGTGCAACAGGCCTGGGTCGATGAAGACGTGCCGCAGTGCGGCTACTGCCAGGCGGGCCAGATCATGGCCGCCACGGCGCTCCTTAAAACGAATCCGAGCCCGAGCGACGCCGACATAGATGCCGCCATGTCCGGCAACCTGTGCCGCTGCGCCACTTATACCCGCATCCGCCGCGCGATCCATGTCGCTGCCGGCAACGCCAACAGCACCGCCTTCTATGACGCTGCCGCACCGAAAGGAGTAGCCGTATGAACATGAAGACCCAACTTCCCGCAGAACTGCCTGGCTTCTTCCAGGAACTCGTCAACGGCCCCGAACAGGACATCAAGCCGCTTGCGCTGAACCGCCGCGGCTTCCTGAAGTTCACCGGCATCGCCGGCGGCGGCCTCGTGCTCGGCGGCATGGCGCTGACGGGCGACAAGGCTTTCGCGCAGCCTCCTGGCGCGCCGGCACCGGTCAACGCGACGCCGTTCGTGCCGTACGTGCAGATCAAGCCCGATGGCCGCGTCACGATCTTTTCGAAAAACCCCGAGTGTGGCCAGGGCATCAAGACCGGCATGCCGATGATGATCGCCGAAGAACTCGACTGCGCGTGGAGCGACGTCGACGTTGAAACGGCCGATGTCGACGCAGCGCTGTACGGCGGCAACCAGTTTGCCGGCGGTTCGCTGTCGACGCCGATGAACTGGATGGCGATGCGCAATGCCGGCGCCACCGCACGCGCGATGATCCTCGCCGCTGCCTCGGCGCAGCTCAGCATCCCGGTGGGAGAACTGAGCACCGGCAATACGAAAGTGCTCCATGCCGCGAGCGGCCGTGAATGGCCGTACAGCGAATTCGCCGAACGCGCCGCGACGATGCCGGTCCCGGAAATCGCGTCGCTGACGCTGAAGACCCAGGACCAGTTCAAGCTGATGGGGCAGCGCGTGACGGGCGTCGACAACGTGAAGATCGTCACCGGCCAGCCGCTGTTCGGTGCCGACGTGCGCCTGCCCGACATGGTGTACGCGACGTTCACGAAGTCGCCGCAGATCGCGGGCAAGGCCGTGTCGTTCAACGAGGAACACATCAAGTCGCTGCCGGGCGTCATCGACGCCTTCATCGTCGAGCCCTTCCTCGATGCCCGTTTCTTCAACGCGAACAGCGGCACGCACTTCGGTGGCGTCGCGGTCGTTGCCGAAACCACCTGGGCCGCGATCCGCGCGAAGCGCGAACTCGAAGTCGAATGGGACAATTCCTCGGCCGAAGTCGCGACGTGGGACGAAATGGTCGCCCGCGCCACCGCGGCGGCGCAGCAGGATGGCGAACCGATCATGGTTACCGTCGGTCCTCCGGGCCCGAATGCACAGCGTGCACCGGCTGATCGTGGCGATGTAGCGGCAGCGTTCGAGAGCGCCGCCAAAGTGCTCGAAGCCTTCTACGAATATCCGTACGTATCGCACGCGCAGCTCGAACCGCAGACGACCACCGCGCTGTTCAAGGACGGCAAGATCGAGATCTGGGCCCCGGCGCAGATTCCGCAGGGCGGTGAAGCTGGTGCGGCCGTGATTGCCGGCGTCGAACCGGTGAATTCCACGCTGCACATGACGCGCATCGGCGGCGGCTTCGGCCGCAAGCTGGCGAACGACTACGTGTTCGAAGCGAGCGCCATCGCAAAACGCATGGAAGGTCGTCCGGTGAAACTGCAGTGGACCCGCGAAGACGACATGCAGTACGACTTTTTCCGCCCCGGCGGCTTTCATTCGTACAAGGCCGCGCTCGATGAGAACGGCAACCTGACTGCCTTCCAGGATCACTTCTTCAGCGTGACCGGCAACGGCACCGCGCCGATGACGAGCGCCGACCTCGCACCGAGCGTGTTCCCGATGGACGTCGTACCAAACCTGAAGCTTACGCAGACGCTGTTCCAGAATGGCATCCCGACCGGTCCGATGCGCGCACCAGCGTCGAACGCACTGGCCTTCACGTTCCAGAGCTTCATGCACGAGCTCGCCGTGGCCTCCGGCAAGGACCACGTCCAGTTCATGCTCGACACGCTTGGCGGCGAAGGTCCGTCGGAAAGCCCGCAGGGCATGCACAAGGGCCGCGCAGCCAATGTCATCCGCACCGTCGCCGAAATGGCGGAGTGGGGCAAGCAGATGCCGCCGAATCGTGCGCTGGGCCTGTCGTTCTACTTCTGCCATTCGGGTTACGTGGCACAGATCGCCGACGTCGAAGTGCGCGCGAACAAGGAAGTGAAAGTGCACAAGGTCTTCGCCGCAGCCGACTTCGGCTTCATCCACAACCCGAACGGCGCCGAGAACCAGCTCGAAGGCGGCATCATCGATGGCCTGAGCCAGCTGTTCAACGCGAAGATCACGTTCAAGAACGGCGTGATCGACCAGCGTAACTTCCACCAGTACCCGCTGCTGCGCATGCCGCAGGCTCCGGCACTGGAAACGAAGTTCGTGCAGCTGTCACCGGAGTTCGCGCCGAGTGGTGGTGGCGAGCCTTCCATGCCGCCGCTGCTGGCTGCCGTCACGAACGCCATCTACAACGCAACCGGCGAACGCATCCGCAAGATGCCGCTGTCGGATCTGGGCTACCGCCTGGTGTAAGCAACACAGCAATACAGAAAAAGGGGCCGTCTGGCCCCTTTTTTTTGGCCTCGAATTCAAATGGAGCCCTGGGCCGACGGGGATCCGGTTCGCGCCAGGTTTCAGGCTGGAGCCCCGGCTATGCGCTGCGGGCGCTAACCTGCGCCAGCACACGCAACGGCGTGTCAAAGCGCATAGTAATAACGCAGCTGGACCTTCTCGCGATTCACCGGCGTATCGGCAACGAACTTCGGGCGGAACTTGCAGCTGCGGATCTCGCGTAGCAGTTCGCGTTCGATCTGGCGGTTGTGCGCGGAGCTGCCGATGACTTTCGGCTTCGTCGCCATGCCGAATTGCGTGAGTTCGAATTCCACGTCGATGTAGCCGGCGTACTCGCGCGCTTCGACCGGCGGCAGGTACGCGGTATCCGGTGTCGGTACAGGCATGCCGGGTGACATGATGCGTTCGACGTCTTCCTGCGGCAGGCTCGCCTCGCGCATGAAGGCCAGCGCGTCGCGATACAGTTCCATTGCAGCGGCGCGATGATCGAAAAGCAGGTACCAGTCGCCGAGCTCGACCATGCGAGCGGCGACGTCGTCGTCGCGGCGCTGCAAGCTGCGCTCACTGTACGCGAGTGCGCGCCGCAGTGCGGAGCTGCCTTCATGGAATCGCGCGGCACTTGCGTTTTCCAGTGCATTGTCGGCATCGCCGAATGCATCGTCCGACATGGCCACATGCGCATACAACGCGTCGCCGTAGGTGTCGAGCAACTTGCGATCGGTGATGAAGTTCAGCGCGGCGAGTTTGCGCTCGGTCGTCACGAGGCGCGGATCGCCGGATATACCGTGCTGCTGGAGATGTTGCTGCGCACGCAGGTAGGCCTCGTATGCCAGCTCGAGTCGCGGGTCGTTCAGGCGCGTGAATGCGTGCACGCTGCTGTCGATGGTCGGCAGCGGATCGAGCAACATGTATAGCGTGACGTTCCAGTCGGCCCACTCGAGCATCGCATCGACTGCACCATCGCTTTCGGCGCCATGATGCCGCAGGCGCAGGTAGAACAACGCTTCCTGCATCGCGTGTGCGCGCTCGACATCGCCCTGTTGCGCATACACGCTGAACATCGCCGTCAGTGCCGGCGCCTGCTCGAGGCTGTCCAGGCCAAGGTTCACGCGCAGTACATGACGTGCTTCTTCGAACGCCGCGAGCGCTGCGTCGAGCTCAGCCTGCTCGTGCAACGCATGCCCCAGTGCGAGCAGCTGCTCGGCAAGCGGTAGCGCCAGCGAACCCTCGCTGAGGCGCAGTTCGGCGATGCGATCACGATACGTCGCCTCGCGTGTCGCAGCATCCGTCGAAAAAACAGTCGATGCGCGCGAATCATCCGGCGACATGGAAACATCAGCTGATGAGGCGCCACCAGGGGAAGAAACACGAAGCGGAACGGGATGGAAACTCAGGTAACGCAGGTCCTGTCCGGCGCAGGAAATGTCCGGCAGGGAAGCATTCAACAGCACACCACTTAGCAAAGCCGTCAGCACAGGTCTGAGGCCGTGATGCACGCTCATCGCGCCATTCTCCCGAATGTCTTCTCCGGAGTGTCATCTCCAGACGGCTCCGGATCGATCAGCCCGCTTTGATCCGCAAGGCGATCATGCAGTCATGCGAGACGATAGTAGGCCAACGCAAGGCGAAGACAAGGCGATGCAAATCAATACGTAAAATAAAACCGCACTTGCATGGTTTCATTGTCACGCACCGAACCGTCCGTTATGCGCGGACGAAACTGCGCGCGACGCAGGTCCCGCAGCAGGATCGCCTCGAGCGCCGGCGTCGCACTTTCAGT
>DASWWP010000037.1:0-21877 GCA_036405915.1 Pseudomonadales bacterium | reverse complement strand
GCTGCGCGCGCCGAGCTCGATGTTCGTGCGGCGCGCGATGTCGTCGTCGAGCACGTAGGCCACGCGCCCGGCGCCGCTCTCGAGGAACTGGCCGCGCTCTACCATCAGTACATTTGGCCTGTTCTCGAGCAGGATGCGCGTCGTCAGTCGCTGGTTCTGGCGCAGGCCGGGCGGGGTGCCGGCGAAACGCAGGCGCGTCGTCACCTGGTTGGCGACGATTTCAGGTGACACGGCGACGACGGTGGCGTCATGGCGCGCGTTGCTTATGAGGATCTCCGCCGGCATGCCGAGGCCGAGGTCGTCCGCGTAGCTCTCCGGCACGTTCGCTTCGACTTCGAAGGCAGTCAGGTCGACGACGGTCATCACGGCCTGGTTGTTCGTGACGGCGGCTTTCTGGTTCACCTGCAGGTTGCCGACGATGCCGACCACCGGCGAGTGGATCGTCAGTTCGCCGACCTGCCGCTCGAGGTCCGTGACGAGCAGCGCCTGCCGGTCGACCCCGAGTTCGCGCGTGCGCAGTTCGAAGTTCAGGCGCTCGAGGTCGAGCTCGATGTCCTTGATGGCGTGCGCGTGCGACAGCTCGGCGTTGTGCACGTCATCCTGCGCCTTCTGCAGGTCGACTTCGGCGATTGCCCTGGATTCATACGCGAGCTCGTTGCGCCGCAGTTCGCGGCGCGCAGCCGTGAGTGCCACGGCGGCCAGATCGACGTTCTTCTGGCTTTGAAGCTGCAGCTGGCGCAGCGTGATGCGTTCGCGTTCGAGCTCTACCTGAGCGGTCTCTAGCGACGCGCGTTCCTGCTGCAGGCGGTTTTCGAGTTCAGGGCTTTCGATGTGCGCGAGGTCGTCGCCGACGGCGACTTCCTTTCCGGATTCGACGAGCAGCGTTATTGTGCCGTCGGCCGAGGCGAAAAGCGTGGGACTCACGGCGGCAACGACGCGGCCTTCGACGGATACGTCGCGCACTAGATCGCCATAGCGCACCGTGGCAACGCGCAAGCGTTCGCGGGGCACGCTGACTTCTGCAAGTACCCAGTTGCTGACGAGCGGCGCGAGAAGGCCGGCAACGAGCAGGGCCGCGCAGCCGATGCCTCCGGCGATCAGCAGGCGACGCTGCCGTGACGGTGGCGCGATTTTGATGTCCTGTCCGGAGGTGTCGCCGATGCCTGTTTTGCGTGGCGGGCTCGACATGGGATCGGCAAGCGAAACGGACTGGACCTTGTTCACGATGGCGCCCTTCTTGTTATTTGTACAAGTTATTGAATGCTTGTAGTTGTCGTGGTGCGGCTCCTGCCGCTCTTTGCCGAGTAGGACGCGAGCTGCAGCGAAAAGGTTTGCTGCGTCCTGCATCGATTACTCATGTCCGCGGCATTGCAGCTGTCGTGCCAGCCCGCGCTTTTCAGCGACAACGCGTTGATATGCCGACAGATTGCGGACAATCAGCCAGCACGAAGGAGAGGGGCGCCATAGCGAATACAGCCAAAGCTTGGCGAAGATCGCGGGCGGATGTGCCGGCGCATGCAGCAGCGTGCAGTCGCTTTCGAGTGGGGGGAGGGATATGGCAGCCATAAAAAACCCCGCATCGCGGGGTTCTTTATATCTCTGTGCGGATATGGCGGTGAGGGAGGGATTCGAACCCTCGATACGCTATTAACGTATACACACTTTCCAGGCGTGCTCCTTCAGCCGCTCGGACACCTCACCTTTTTCTGACCGGGTCCAGCGACACTGTTTTGACCAGCCTCAAGCGCTTGTTTCCTCGCGACTTCGGCGGGCGTCAGGCCCCGAAAAAAGAGCGCGCACTGTATAGCAAGGGGAGGGCAAACTCAAGCTGGTAAGCCCGCGGCAACGGGTCTTTCGAAGCGCCTTTTTCAGGGTTTTGAGTACTGTTTCCTGACCACAGCCTCTCTAAACTGTGTCGAGCCTACGGAAATTTCCTATGAATTCGCCTGCAATACACACATTACTTGCCACCGTGTTCTCTGCCGCCACCTGCCTGGCGATGGCAGAGGAAATCGGTAGCGTCGATACGACGTTCAAACTGTTGAGTCCCGACGACTCGATCGGGATCGAAGTGTTCGATGATCCCGAGATCAGCGGCGTAGCCTGCTACCTGAGCCGCGCCCAGATTGGGGGTTACAAGGGCGCCGCCGGCCTCGCAGAGGATACTTCCGACGCATCAATCGACTGCAAGCAGGTGGGACCGGTGCGTGTTACCGGCGAGCTGGAAGCGGGCGAGGAAGTGTTCAACGAACGCCGGTCACTGATATTCAAACGCCTCCGCGTGATTCGCTTCTGCGACGTACCCCGTAGCACCGTCGTATACCTTGCATACAGCGAACGTGTCGTCGAAGGTTCGCCCAAGAATTCCGTGTCGGCCGTACCGCTCGCAGCCTGGGATGGTGAGGCGGCGGACAAGCTTGCCTGCCGGGACTAGCGCGCGAGCTAGCTCGTCGATGTCCACGGCGGGTTTGCACTACCTGTAGAAATTTCGGAAAGCCAAAAAAAAGGCCGGATTATTCATCCGGCCCAACACCACGCTCAGTCAGAGCAACAACACCCTACATAATCAGGCAATCTTTTTCGCAAAGCGCTCCGTGTCCAGTTCGTCCTGCGCGTCGTTCAGCCAGTCGAGCAGGTCGGGATGGCTCAGTACGGTCTGCATGTAGCGGCGCGCGCGTTCCGTCATGTCGGCGCCGTAGCACTGCAGCGCGATGACGTACGGCGCCATGAAGGCGTCGGCAATCGAGAACTGGCCGAACAGCCACTGGCCGCCGTCGCCGTATTTCTGCCGGCAGCAGTACATGATCGCGTCGAGCCGCGCGATGTCGCGCTCGAGTCGGGCGTCAGGTATGCGCGTCTGCTGCAGGTGACAGTTCATGGGCCACTCCTGTTTGAAGTGGGTGAAGTCACCGTGCAGCTCCGCGCAGATCGATCTGGCCGCGGCGCGCTTGCGCTGGTGCGCCGGCCAGCCGCGGTTTTCCAGGAAGGTTTCCGACAGGTATTCGCATACCGGCAATGCATCCCACACCTTGATGTCCTCGTGTATCAGCACCGGCACCTTCAGCGACGGCGAGTAGAGGCCCAGGCGCTCAATCGCGTCGCTGCGATACAGATCGATGCGAATCTCACGGAACGGAATCGCGAATTCCTTCAGCAGCAGCCACGGACACAGCGACGTGGAAGACGTGGTGCGGTTGCCGGTGATCAGATGTAGGTCGTGCATGGTCAACTCCTGCCGTCTGGCAATGTCAACGGGAATGGGACGCGATCGCTCCGACATCCCGGCGCAGGCGCAGGACGACGCGGCGGTCGAAGAAATTGTTTTCGAGCGTATCGGTGGCCGTCAGCGGTTTGCCTTCGCCTAGCGCGGTGGTTTCGTACGAGAAATTGCGCAGGCCGAGGTCACGCAGCGCCTTCTCGACGGATTGCACGCGTTCCTGCGACAGCCAGAGGTTGTCCGTCTGGTCGCCGCGGCGATCGGCATGGCCGTAAATCTCGACGATCGCATTTGGTACCGAATGCACCAGGGCGACGAAATCCTTCAGGTCCTCGTCGTACAGTTCCTCGACGTCGCTGGAACCGGAACGAAAATGCAGCACGAGTGAGCTATCGCCTACGGCGGCACGGCTGCCGGTGTCGTGCGTGGTCGAGGCGACGAGGTTCTGGTGATTCGTACCATCGGTCGCTGCAAGCAACTGCGCCTGCAGCTCCGCGTTGCGTTGCGCCATCGCGAGCAGGTCGTCGCGCGTGCTGGCGAGGCTGGCTTCGAGCGCCCTGTTCCTGCGGCCGACCAGGATGCGATCGCCGAAGAGGGCGCCGGCGACGGCTCCTGCGAAGGCACCGGGGGGACCTCCGACAGCTGCGCCGAGCAGGAAACCGCCGCCGACACTGGTCGTTTCAACTCGTCCGACTTCCTTCGGATCCAGGTTCGGACCGAGGTCCTGCGCCTGTGCGCGCGATACATTCAGCGCGAAGCCCGTGCCGAGCGCGAGCGCCAGCGCGGTGAGCAGGGAAGTGGACAAGTGACGTGCTTTCATCGAAATCTCCTTTTGGGATGTTTGCATTCGCTCCGGCCGATCCGGATTGATGAGTATTAAAACGGCCGGGTGGTGCAGCCAAAAGGAGGAATCGGGGCAAGCTGCTGACCAATTGTGGCGGGAAAAGGGCAATCCATTTCGGGCGATGCCCTTGCTCGGGTAGTTCGGCTATAGTCGAAAAGAGTGAAAAAGGTCCGGAAATTTGCGGCGGGAATAGTCCGGCTGCGCCAGGGCTGGGGAAATCAGGGAAAACCATGAGTCGCCGCATCGCGATCGTCGAAGACGAAGCCGCCATTCGTGAGAACTATGCCGCCGTCCTGCGCAAGCAGGGCTACGACGTGACGACGTACCCGAATCGCAAAAGGGCGCAGGCAGCGTTCGACCTGCGCTTGCCCGATCTCGCCGTGATCGATATCGGGCTCGAAGACGAGATCGACGGCGGCTTCATGCTGTGCCAGAGCCTGCGGTCGATGTCGGACTCGCTGCCGATCATCTTCCTCACCGCGCGCGACAACGACTTCGACACCGTAAGCGGCCTGCGCATGGGCGCCGACGACTACCTGACGAAGGACATCAGCCTTCCGCATCTCACTGCAAGGATCGCGGCGCTGTTCCGGAGGCTCGATGCACTCGAGCAGCCGGTGGCGCCGGAGAACCTGCTCGTGCGCGGCGAACTCTGCATCGACCTGAGCCGCCTCGACGTCAAGTGGCGCGGCCAGCCGGTGCTGCTGACGGTCACGGAATTCTGGATGCTGCATGCGCTCGTGAAGTTCCCGGGGCACGTGAAAAGCCGCGATGCGTTGATGCAGGAGTCCAAGATATACGTCGACAACAGCACGATCACGTCGCACATCAAGCGCATCCGAAGGAAGTTCGTCGAACTCGACAAGGACTTCGACTGCATCGACACGGTGTACGGCATGGGCTATCGCTGGAACATCACGAAGCCCGCGGCCCGGGCAGGGTGAGCGGCGTGCCGGCAACCGGCGCGCACGAGAGGAAGCCGAGAGTCCATGAGTAAACAGTTCCGCACCATCTTCGGCCTGCGCAGCAAGCTGCTGTTGCTGTCGGCCTTCCTGCTGGTGCTGCCGTGGCTCGGTTACCGCTACATCCTCGAGATGGAGGAATACCTCAGTCGCGGCCAGCAGCAGGTCGTGCTCGGCACCGCGCGTGCACTGGCCACCGCACTCAGCGAGCGGCCGGAACTGTTCAACCCGAATACGTACAGCCGCGCGCGCGAAGGCACCGACCTGTACGTGTTCCCCGTTTTCTACCGCCTCGAAACGAACGATGGCAGCCTGTTCGACTGGCGCGATTACCAGCAATACGAGCAGCTCTATCGCGAACAGAGCAGCTCGCCGAACCCCTTCAACGCGATGAGCAGCTTCCGCACGGGGCGCACCGAAGGCGATCCGCTCAATTTCCGCCTGATGCTCGGCGAATCGAACCGCGCGCTGTATGCCTACGTACGTGTCGAAGACGAATACCTCGTGCTGCGCGATCCCGACGGGCTGCGGCTGGATCGCAGCGATGCACTGCACCTCGCGTTCGTCACCGGCGAAGGTACGTTCCAGCGATACGTCATCGCGCCGTACGCCAACGAGATGGATGTCTACGCCTACCAGGTAGGCAACGACCTGAGCGAACCGGGTGCGTACCAGCACGAGCCCGCGATCACCGGTGCGTTCCGCCGCACGCCGGAAGGCTACGAATACGAGTTGCGACTGCCGCTGGACCTCGTTGGCGAAAAGCTCGGCCTCGCGATTTACGACATCGACGACCCGGCAGAGCGCGCGCTCGACGCGATCGTGTCGACGTCGGGCCTGAACAGCGCGGGAGAACTGGGCACGCTGAGGCGGCCGACGCCGGAGATTGACCGCATCGTCGCCGGCATGGGCCACAACAGCTCGCGCGTGCGCGTGATCGATCGCAGCCAGCGCGTGCTGCTGAGCAGCGGCGACATCCAGAGTGCGACCGGCCTGATCCTGACCGAAACCGAAGCGCGCGGCGGTCCGTGGGTCTGGATCAAGGACAACGTGCTCCGCGGCCTGTACGACCGCCTGCTGCGCCAGCCGACGGACAGCTTCGTCGATGACCTGTACGAAGAGGGCACGCTCGAAGGCGACAACGTGATCTCCGCGCTGACCGGTTCGCCCCGCGCCGATTTCCGCACGCTCGAGGACGGCGTCACGCGCATCCTCGAGGCGGCATGGCCGATCGTCGTGAACCAGGAGGTGCTCGGCGCCGTCGTCGTCGACCAGAACATGAACGGCATCCGCACCTTCCGTAACCAGGCGCTCGAAACCCTGTTCGATACCATGCTCGGCATCCTGTTGCTGACGGTCGGCGCACTGTTCGTGTTCGCAACGAGCCTGTCGACGCGCATCCGGAGTTTGCGCAACCAGGCCGAGCGCAGCGTCGACGACTACGGCCGCTTCCGCAATACGATCGTGCCGTCGCGCAGTACGGACGAGATCGGCGACCTGTCACGCAGCTTCGCGAACATCGTCGAGCGGCTGGGGCAGTACACGCATTATCTCGAGAACATGTCGTCGCGCCTGTCGCACGAACTGCGAACGCCGGTGACCGTGGTGCGCAGCTCGCTCGAAAACCTGCGGCTGATCACGCCGCGAGAGGACGAAGCATCGGTGTACCTGCAGCGCGCGGAGGAGGGCATCGCGAGGCTGAACCTCATCCTGACGAACATGAGCGAGGCGGCGCGCCTCGAGCAGATCTTGCAGTCCTCCGACAAGGAAGTGACGGAACTCAACAAGGTCGTCGAAGCCTGCGTGGCGGAGTATCGGCAGATCTATCCCGGCGTCGAGTTCAAGGCGAGCATCAGCCGCCATGCGGTGCGCATCATGGGCACGCCGGAGTACATCGCGCAGCTGATGGACAAGGTCGTCGCCAACGCCGTCGACTTCGCGGATGCCGGAACGCCGATCGTCGTGTCGTGCCGGGAAGACACCGGCGAAGCCGTGATCACCGTCAGCAATAACGGGCCCTATCTCGAAGAAGGCATGAAGGATCGCATCTTCGACTCGATGGTGTCCGTACGTCCCGAACGGATGAAGAAGCTGCCCCATCTGGGCATGGGCCTGCACATCGCGCGCATGATCGCCGAGTACCACGGCGGCTATATCTATGCCGAGAACCTGATCGGCGAGCAGGGCGTGATAGTCGTCGTGCGCTTGCCGATGTATCGGAAGTAGGCCGCGACCTCCGAAATAGTGGCGGATCCCGGCGGTTCGACTACGCTGCGGTGGCGGACTCGCCCCGTTTGTTCCGCTTTTTTTGGTTGCAAGGATGCTGCCATGTCCATTCCCGATCTGTTGCACGTGCTTCGCAGCCATGATGGCGCGGCACCGGCCCTCGCGATGCTGGACGGCCTTGCCGAGGAATATCGCTGGAGTTATGCACGCCTGCTGAACACGGCGCACGGGTTCAGGCGCGTTCTGGAAGCAAGCGGGGCGGGAGCTGGCAGCACGATCTGCGTGATGGCGGGCAACTCGCCGCAGTTCATCGCGTTATTTCTCGCCTGCGTCGATCTCGGGGCTGCATTCGCGCCCCTGCACCGGGACCAAAGCAGCGCTGTTCTTCAGGACATCCTCGCCGGGCTCGATGCGACGCTTGTCATCGTCGATGAAGACGTACAGGGCGCTGCGCTGAACAGCGTGCTGCGCCTGGCCACCAGGGTCTGGCGCCTGCGCTTGCGCCGCACCCCGTGGTTGCGCCCGGTTCTTTCCGGGGGCGCGCACAAACCTTCGGCCTATGCCGCAGCGATGGGCGAGCCCGCATCGACAGGCGGTGCGGCGCGCGCTGATCGCGTCCGGCTAGGTGCGGATAACGCAGGACCGTGCAGCGTCGGCGACATGGCCGATGCCTCCGCACCGGTGCTGATCCTGCACAGCTCCGGCTCCACCGGGGCCCCGAAAGTGATCCTTTACAGCCGCTGGCGCCTGAACGTATTCCTGCACTGGCAGCGCCGGCTATTCGACGCATTTCCCGACGTGCCGGCAGGTTGCGCCCCATCGCCACGCGTCAATGCGCTGCCGCTCGCGCACTTCGGCGGATTGAGTTTCGTACTGCAGGCGCTGCTCGATGGCCGGCTCGTGCATCTGCCGCGTGCGATCGCGCCTCGCGAGTATCTCGTGCTGGCGTTGCAGGTGCGTTGCCAGTTGCTGATGTTCGTGCCGGCTCTTTACGAAGCGTTGGTCGACGATGCGATCGGGGCATTGCCTCCGTCCGCGTTGCGCTACTGCCTGACGATGGGCGAGGCGGTGACGCCGCAGCTGATCGCGCTTGTCACACGGACGCTCGGCGTCCGCGTTTTTTCCGCCTACGGCATGAGCGAAGGACTCAGCGGGCTGTCGCATCACGGCGACGATACGCCGCCAGACAGTTGCGGGCGCCTGCGGTTCGGCGAAGCGAAGCTTGTCGATTCAGATGCCGATGCCGAAGCCGGCGAGGCGACCGAAGGCGAGCTGTGGGTCCGCAACGACACGACCTTCCCGTGTTACCGCGATGATTCATTGAACGCAGCTAAGTTCGTCGATGGCTGGTATCGCACCGGCGACCGCTTCCGGCGCGATGCGCTCGGCCATCATTTTTTCCTCGGCCGCGTGGATGCGATGTGCGTCGTGAACGGCCGCAACCTGTATCCGGCGGACGTGGAGCGCGTGTTCCTGCGGCATCGCGACGTCGCCGACTGCATGGCGGCGATACTGACGCTCGATAAAGGGCGCAGGCGGCTCGGCGTGCTCGTCTGCCTGCGTGCAGACAGCCAGGCGTCGCCCACGACGCTGATCGACTGGTACGTCGAACATGGTGCCCTGCATGCCACGCCCGCGTGGCTCGTGCTCGGCAAGGGAATTCCGCGCAACGCAGCCGGCAAACGTGACCGGCTCGCCGTGGCGACGATACTCGAGGAGGATTACCGGCGGTGTCTGCGCAAAGTGTCGTGAAAGCATCGATCGACGCAGGGCTCCAGGCGGTACTCGCCATCTGGCGCGAGGTGCTGGAGCCGGCGGGGGAGGGAACGCTCGGTCCGGACAGCAACTTCTTCCTGTGCGGTGGCGATTCGCTGGACCTGATGCGCGTGCTCGCGCGTGTGCGCGAACGCTTCGGCACCGAACTCGACCTGCGCGAGGTGGGCAGCTTCAGCACGCCGCGGCGGATGGCGCAACGCTGCGTGGGCGCCGGTGGCGCGCGCCAGTATGCGGCGCGGACGCGGGGCATCAGGGTGGATCCGCCGATTGCCGGAGAACCTCCGGACGACTGCACGGAGCGCATTGCCGGCGATGCGCCAGCCGGGGCGCCGGTTCGCTTCCCATGCACGGCGGGACAGCGCGGGCTGTGGCTGGCCGAGCAGCGTGGGGGCGGTGGGCTTTACAACACGGCGGTGCTGATTCATTTCGACGGCGAATTGGACGTGCCGGCTCTCGGACGCGCGTTAAGCACCTTGCTGCAGCGGCATGAAGTCCTGCGCAGCAGCCTGCGCTACGAACCGTATTCGCGGCAGCTAGTCGTGCACGTCGACGCTGCGTGGGGAATCGAGCTGGACGTCGGGCAGGAAGATCCTGAGGCGGTGCGGCGGGTTCTCGCCGATGCCGCGGCACAGCCCTTCGATCTGGATCGCGGTCCGCTGTGGCGGATTCGTTTGCTGCAAACAGGCGAGCGGCGCTGGACCCTGCTGTTCTGTTTGCATCATGCGGTGACGGACGGCTGGTCCGGTAGCGTGTTGCTGCGCAACCTGGCGAACAGCTACAGGGCACTGTTGCGCGATCACACGTGGCGGCCGGAGCACAGCGACTCGGAGTTTCGCCGATGGACGATGCAGCAAGCCGTAGTCCAGGACGATGACCTTGCCTGGTGGCGCAATTACCTCGCCGGTGCGGATAGCCTGCCGTCGTGGCCGCAGGTGAGGAATGCGCGCGGGCCGTACATGCTGGCGCACGAGCAGCGCTCAGTCGCGAATGAAGTTTGCACTGGCGTGCAGCGCGCCGCGCGTACCTGGCGCCTGCGGCCGGCTGCCCTGTTCCTGGCGGCGCTGCGGCTTGCGCTGTTCGAGCTGACGGGGCTCTGCGAACTGTGTATCGGCATGCCGGTGAACATGCGCGACGGCAGTGCACAGGATGCCGCGGTAGGATACTTCGTAAACCTGCTCGTGTTGCGCGACCCGGTCGCGATTCCGGAACCCCCGCATGGAGGCAAGGGTGGTGTTGCTGGTGGGCTCGACACCGTGCGGCGCATCCAGCGATCGCTCGACGAGGCGCTGCGCCACCGCCACGTTCCGTTCGACGAGCTGGTGTGCCAGCTGCGTCCGGAGCCGCTTCCGGGCGGTAATGCCTGGTGCGACATCCTGTTTGCCTTCCAGAACCTTCCGCAGTCGCAGCCCGATTTCGGAAGCGCAAGCGCGCGCATCGAAGCGCTTGCCATGCCTCGCGGCCAGCATCCCCTGAAGGTGGAAGTGCTGCGCAATGCAGGCACCTACGTATGGCACATCGAGTATGCGCGCGAATGTCTCGACGCGGCCGACGCGCGTGCGTTACTCGATGCGATGGAGCATCAGCTCGCCACGCTGCTCGCAGGCGCCGCACGCAGCAGCTGAACGATGCTGTCGACGGTCGGGGGCGTCGCCAGTGCCTGCCGCAACGTGAGGCCGCTGCCGAGGTGCTCGTTGAGAGCCAGTACCAGCGTGGCGGCGAGCATCGACGAACCGCCGAGGTCGAGGAAGCTGTCGCAGGGTCCAATCCGGTCGATGCCCAGCACGTCGCAGAAGATTGCGGCGACGCGCGCTTCGAGGCTGCCCGGCTGGTGCCTGGTGCTCACGGGCGCGGCCATCGCGCGCAGCGCAGTGCGATCGAGCTTGCCATTGTCCGTGACGGGCAGGTGGTCGACGAAGAAGTAACGCTGCGGCAGCATCCAGGCTGGCAGGTGGTCGGCGAGATAGTCGTTCAGGGTCTTCTTGTTGCGATTCGGCGATCCCGCTCGCGCTTCGATGCAGGCGAACAACAAACCCGGCACGGCTTCCCCCGGCGGATATACGCCGCACGCGGCGCGCTGGATCGACATGTGGCGTTGCAACAGATGCTCGATCTCGCCGAGATCGATGCGATAGCCATTGTGCTTCACCTGCATGTCAAGGCGGCCTAGGTAATGCAGCAGGCCGGCTGCATCACGGCGGCACAGGTCGCCGCTGTGGTATGTCCTGGCGGACGTCAGCGGGCAAGGCCGGAATGCGCCGTTCGTGCCCTGCTCGCCGCAGTAGCCGAGGCCCACGCCATCGCCATGGATGACGAGCTCGCCACCGCCCGATGCATCAGGTGCGGTGATCGTCAGCGAATACCCGGGTATCGCGCTGCCGATGCTCACGACCGCGGGTGCCGTGCCCAGCAGATCTTCCGCCACGACGCGATGTGCGCTCGCCCAGATCGTGCATTCGGTCGGACCGTAAAGGTTCCAGAGCCGCTCGCTGTGTCGCAGCACCGCGCTGGCCGTGCCGCGCATCAGTGCTTCGCCTGTCGCGATCGCGACGTCGAGGGAGTGCGTCCATGGCAGTGCCGTGAGCAGTTGCCAGTGCGACGGCGTGGCCTGAACGACGGTGACCTGCTCACGTTCGATCAGTTGCAGCAACGCGAGCGGCGAACGACACTCGTCGCTGTCTGCGAGCACGAGCGTGCCCCCGCACAGCAGCGGGGCAAGTAGCTCGAAGAAGGCGATGTCGAAACCGAAGCGTGCACAGCCGAGCAACCGGCATCCTTCGCGTAGTTCCAGTAGCGGCAGAATCCCGGCAACGAGCGCCGCGAGGTTGCCGTGCCCGATGCGCACGCCCTTCGGTACGCCGCTGGAACCCGACGTGAAGAGGATGTAGGCGAGGTCGTCTGCGGCGAGGGGCAGACGCTCAAGGGATGCGCCGAACGCGGATGATCCAGATGCGGGCGCCGTTAGAGCCGCCTCTTCGAGCATCATCAGTGCGCAGGGCAGGCGCGCGGTGACGCTGGTCAAACGCGCTTCGGTCACGATGACGTCGAGCGAGGCGGTGGTGCACATCGAAAACAGGCGCTCCCGCGGCAGCGCGGGATCGAGTGGTACATACACCATGCCGCTCATCCAAAGCGCCAGAAGCATTGCCAGCGTTCCGGGTCCGCGGTCGAGGCACACGCCAACACGCGCGCCGTGCCCCAGGCCCGCGTGGTGCAGCCATCCGGCAAACTGCGAGGCGGCACGCAACAGGTCCCCATTCGTGATGCTCGTGCCGCGGAAGCGCATTGCACAGTGTTCGGGGTGGGACATGACGCGTGTAATGAGCGCGGGGATCAGCGAGGCATCGCCGATGGCAGGAACATCCATGTCCATGCTCCGGTGGGAGAGATGACGACAGTCTAGCCACGTGCTGCGCCTTCGCCAGTTTTTGTGTGCGTCTCGCCACTCATTGCGCTGGCGCGGGATGGTATGATCGCGCCGCGCTGCGCGACTCCGGCGGCGATCATGCACCAAGGCAAACATGCTATTGACGTACTCTCTGCTCGTGGTTTTCGCCACGGCTTTCGTGGCCACCGGTTTGTGGCTTTCACTCGCGCGGCATTGCCGCTGGTTCGATCATCCGAACCATCGCAGTTCGCACGTCATTCCCACGCCGAAGAGCGGCGGTGCGGGTTTCGTACTGGCGTTCTCGATCCTGGTTGCCGCGCTATACCTTGGCGATGTGATCGCGGTGCAGCAGCTAGCACTCGCCGGACTCGCGCTCGTTCTCGCCGGCGTCGGCTTCATCGATGATCTGCGTCCGCTCGGCATCGCCCAGCGGATCGGTACACAGGTCCTCACCGCGTTGGGTGCGCTGCTGCTGCTCGATCCCGTGCCGCCATTGTCGTTTCCCTGGGGTACGCTCGAGCCTGCGTGGTTGCGCATCGCGCTGTTGCTGCCGGGCCTCGTGTGGCTGGTCAACCTGTACAACTTCATGGACGGCATCGATGGCCTCGCCGCGACTGAAGCGATCTTCGTGTGCCTTGCGCTAGCCTTGTTCGCGAGCGTCGATGCGGCATCGCTCGTCACGATGCTCAGCCTCGGCCTCGCGCTTGCCGTCACCGGCTTTCTTTTCTTCAACCTGCCTCCGGCAAAGCTGTTCATGGGCGATCTCGGGAGCAACTATCTCGGCTTCATGCTTGCGGTGCTTGGCGGCCTCGCGATGCAGAGTACGAGCGTCAACGTGTGGACCTTGCTCGTGCTGCTCGGCGTGTTCATTGTCGACGCGACTGTCACGCTCGTGGGCCGTATGCGCGCCGGACTCGTGTGGTATCATGCGCACCGCTCCCATGCGTATCAGCAGGCAGCATTGCGCATGGGCAATCACGGCTCTGTGGTTGCCGCCGTCGCAGTGATCAATGTCTGCTGGTTGTTGCCCCTCGCGTGGCTGACGACCCGGTACGAGCAGTGGGGTATGCTGCTCGTCTTCATCGCATGGGCGCCCCTGCATGTCGTTGGCAGGACGTACCGGCAGGTGCCGACAGTAGCGGTTCAGGAATAGCGATGATCAGGCGGTTAATCACCGCGGTGTAATCGCAGTGGATGCCGTTGCTGCAGTTGCAACGGCCGTTGAAAATGCCGTGAAAGCAGCTACACCGGCTGCGAACGGCACGACCAGCACAAGGGAATGTCGCAGGGCGGCTGCATGCCGGCCTGGGGCGGACAAGATCGTCACCAGTCAAAAGGACGCTCTATGAGATTCAGTACCTTCGCGTTTTCCCGTTCCCTGAAGCAAGCCAGCATGATGCTGTTCGACGGCGTGCTGATTTTCGCTGCGCTGTGGATTTCGGTCGCGCTCGTGAGCCGCGACTTTTACGCACTCAACCCGACCGACACCTACCTGCCATATTTCCTGTTCGCTGCATTCTGCGGCGTCGTGACGTTTCACAGCTCAGGTCTTTACCGGACGATCGTGCTCTACATGGGCGTGCAGTCGGGTCTCGTTATCCTGAAAGGAATCACGATCATCACGCTGGTGACGACAGGCATCCTGTACCTCAGCAGCGACCTCGACTTCCCCGTGCAGGCGATTCCGGTGTTCTGGATGATTGCGCTGTTGCTTGTCGGCGGCATCCGCTTCGCATCGAAGGTGGTGCTGCAGAACATGATCCACAACTTCCGGCCGCGTGAGCCAGTCGTGATCTATGGAGCCGGCAGCTCGGGCATGCAACTCGTAGCGGCATTGAACAACGGCGACCAGTATCTGCCGGTTGCCTTCGTCGATGATAACGAATCCCTCATTGGCAATACCGTTCACGGTATCCGTGTGTACAGCCCGGCGAAAATATACGACCTCATCGAGAATTTTTCGGTACGCCAGATCCTGCTCGCGATCCCGTCAGCCACGCATGCCGAGCGCAAGCAGATCCTGAACTGCCTGGAGCATTACCCGGTCCACGTCCGCACGGTGCCGGACCTGTTCGACATGGTGTCCGGCAAGGTGCGCGTAGACGAAATCCGCGACATCGACATCGAAGACCTGCTCGGCCGTGACATCGTCCCGCCCGACCCGCAGCTGATGAGCGCCTGCATCCGCGACAGCAATGTGCTGATCACCGGCGCCGGCGGTTCGATCGGCTCGGAGCTGTGCCGTCAGATCATCAAGCTGCGCCCGGCCCAGATGATCCTGTACGATAACTCCGAGTACGGGCTGTACCTGATCGAAAGCGAACTGCGCGAAATCCAGCGCGTGCTGGAGCAGGGCCGCGAGATCAAGATCGTTCCGTTGCTGGGTTCGGTGCGCAACCAGGCCCAGGTCGAGAACGCGCTGCGCAAGTTCAGCATCCGGACCGTCTATCACGCCGCGGCATACAAGCAGGTGCCGATGGTCGAGAAGAACATCATCGAAGGCGTGCAGAACAACATCTTCGGCACGCTGGTGCTGGCGAAGGCGGCCGCGAAATTCGAAGTCGAGAACTTCGTGTTCATTTCGACCGACAAGGCAGTTCGTCCGGCCAATGTCATGGGCGCGACAAAACGTTTTGCGGAACAGATCCTCCAGTCGCTGTCGGCCAACGGCAGCAAAACCAAATTCTCAATGGTGCGTTTCGGCAACGTGCTCGGTTCATCCGGCTCCGTCGTTCCGCTGTTCCGCAAGCAGATCGCGAAGGGCGGCCCGGTTACCGTGACGCATTCGGAAGTGACCCGCTACTTCATGACCGTGCAGGAGGCGGCGCAGCTCGTCATCCAGGCCGGTTCGATGTCGGCCGGTGGCGACGTATTCGTGCTCGACATGCAGGAACCGGTGCGGATCCTCGATCTCGCGCGCAAGATGATTCACCTCATGGGCTACATCATCAAGGACGAGCGTAACCCGAACGGTGAAATCGCAATCGAATACACCGGGCTGCGGCCAGGTGAGAAACTGTACGAGGAACTGCTGATCGGCGAACAGGTGACCGGCACCGACCACCCGAAGATCATGCGCGCCGAGGAAGACTTCCTGCCATGGCAGCAGATCGAACAGCTGCTGCTGCGCCTAGAGCATGCCTGCTCGACGCTCGACCAGGTGCAGATCCGCGAAGTCCTCAGCGAAGCCATCGGCGGCTTCGTGTCGAAGGAAACGGCGAGCGATCCGATGCTCGACCTGCAGATCGCGGAGCAGGAGAAGGAAGCGCTCGACAGCAAGGTGCTGCCGCTGTTTCGTAACTGATGGAGTCCCGGCGTGCGCAAGGGACTGCGCTGCCAGTGCGAATCAGGAAGTCCAGCGATGGATAGAACGGCAGGAATCCTGAGGTGCAGGAGCGAACTGCCAACTACCGGGGAATTCAGCGAAGCGGGGGAGAACTGCGGAGCTTGAAAAACAGCGAGTGAAACCGGATATCGAGATTGGCTGCCCAACCTGGGCTCGAACCAGGAACCAAGTGATTAACAGTCACCTACTCTACCATTGAGCTATTGGGCAGTACGCAAACTTCTTTAACGTCAAACTTGAAACGTGCGTGCCGGACGTCAATCTCGAAGGCGCGCATAGTAATTAGATTTCCAGAACCGGTCAACCGCCGCGGCAGGACTTGGCAGCAACAAATCGCAGCGCATGTCCGGCCTGCCAACTGACTGATTTACGCCTGCATCGCAGGCGTGTCTGGATATAAAATTTCCCGTTCGTCGGAATTTTCCATTCCCATTCACGCGTCTTCTGAACCCATGGCTCGGCAATTCAAAATTCATGCTCCATTTCCGCCGGCCGGCGACCAGCCCGAGGCGATCAAGCGTCTCGTCGAAGGTCTCGAGGACGGCCTTGCCGCGCAGACCCTGCTCGGTGTCACCGGCTCCGGTAAAACCTATACCGTCGCGAACGTGATCGCACAGGTGCAGCGTCCGTGCCTCCTGATGGCGCCGAACAAGACGCTCGCGGCACAGCTGTACGGGGAGCTGAAGGAGTTCTTTCCGGAGAACGCCATTGAATATTTCGTTTCGTATTACGACTACTACCAGCCAGAAGCGTACGTGCCGTCGTCCGACTCGTATATCGAAAAAGATGCGACGATCAACGAGCACATCGAACAAATGCGCCTGTCGGCGACCAAGTCGCTGCTCGAACGTCCGGACGTCGTGGTCGTTGCTACTGTCTCGTGCATCTACGGTCTCGGCGATCCGGCCGCTTACCTGAACATGGTCGTGCAACTGAAGGTCGGCGCGAAACTCGATCAGCGTGCATTGCTGAAACGCCTCGCGGAGCTGCAGTACTCACGCAATGACATGGACCTGCGCCGCACGAGTTATCGCGTACGCGGCGACGTGATCGATATCTTCCCGGCGGAATCAGACGTCAATGCGATTCGCATTGAGCTGTTCGACGACGAGATCGAAAGCCTCAGCTATTTCGATCCGCTGACCGGCGCCGTGGTCGAGCGCGTGTCGGAGCTGACCATCTTTCCGAAGTCGCATTACGTCACGCCGCGCGATCGCATGCTGAAGGCCGTCGACATGATCAAGATCGAACTGCAGGAACGCCTGCAGGTTTTGCAGGCGAACAACCAGCTCGTCGAAGCGCAGCGCCTGCAGCAGCGCACGCAGTTCGACCTCGAAATGATCCAGGAGCTCGGCTATTGCACGGGCATCGAAAACTATTCGCGCTTCCTGTCCGGCCGCGGGCCGGGAGAGCCGCCTCCGACGCTTTTCGATTACCTGCCGCTTAACGCTTTCGTTGTCGTCGACGAGTCGCACGTATCGATTCCGCAGATCGGCGCGATGTTCAAGGGCGATCGTTCGCGCAAGGAGACGCTCGTGCAGTACGGCTTCCGCCTCCCGTCGGCGCTCGATAACCGGCCGCTGCGTTTCGAAGAGTGGGAGGCGCTTGCGCCCCAGCTGATCTTCGTGTCGGCGACGCCAGGCCCATACGAGGAAGCGAAGCAGGGGCAGCTCGTGCGTCAGGTCGTCAGGCCTACTGGCCTCGTCGATCCGGAAGTCGAAGTACGGCCGGCGCTGCATCAGGTCGACGACCTGCTGTCGGAAGCGAAGCAGCGCGTCGCGCGCGACGAACGCGTGCTCGTTACCGTTCTGACAAAGCGCATGGCTGAGGATTTGACTGACTACCTCGCCGACAACGGCATCCGCGTGCGCTACCTGCATTCGGACATCGAAACGGTCGAGCGCATGGAAATCCTGCGTGACTTGAGGCTTGGCGTGTTCGACGTGCTCGTCGGCATCAACCTGCTGCGCGAGGGCCTCGACCTGCCGGAGGTGTCGCTTGTCGCCGTCATCGACGCGGACAAGGAAGGCTTCCTGCGTTCCGAGCGCTCGCTGATCCAGACGATCGGTCGCGCCGCGCGCAACCTGAATGGGAGGGCGATCCTGTATGCCGACAGGATTACCGGTTCGATGGAGCGTGCGCTAAAGACGACGGAGGAGCGCCGCCGTATCCAGCAGGAATTCAATGCGGCCCATGGCATCACGCCGAAAGGCATCAAGAAGGCCGTCAACGATGCACTCGAAGGCGGCAGCAACATTCCCGGCGCGCCGCGTAAAGGCAAGGGAGCGAAAAAGGTTGCCGAGCGTGAAGCGGGCTATCTCGCGGACGAAGCGCCACTCAGCCGCGACGCGCTGGAACGCCGGATCAAGGAACTGCGCGAGCAGATGCTGGCGCACGCCCGCAATCTCGAATTCGAGGAGGCTGCGGCGCTGCGCGACCGTCTTGCGAAACTGCAGGACCAGGTGCTGATCCTGTAGTAGCCAAGCCGTTGATGGTGCTTCCTTTCTGCTGGTTGCCTCTCTATAATCGCCGCTCTTTTGCGGGGCGGCTGAATCAGATGGCGGCAACCCGGCAATAAGAGGTAAAGAAGGCAGGGCAGTTGAAGGTCCTGCAGTCAACGCAGGGTAGTCGGCGGCTCGACTCGTTCCGGTAGCTTGGATAAAGCGGTGGAATGGGTTCGAGAAGAAGTCGGAAAAAGATACAGGCGCGTAGCTCAGTTGGTTAGAGCGCTTCCTTGACATGGAAGAGGTCACCAGTTCGAATCTGGTCGTGCCTACCACTCCCGCAATATTCCTACGCCTCGGATCATGATCCGTGCGTACTGCGCGAAACTGCGTTCGACAACGGTATTCGTCGGTACATGCGCCGGTTCAACAGGGCCGGTATAACAGGATTGATCCCAGGTTCCATGGTCACGATAACGCTTCCCGATGGGAGCAAGCGCAATTTCGACACGCCGGTAACGGTGTTGCAGGTGGCCGAATCCATTGGACCGGGTCTCGCCAAGGCTGCGCTCGCAGGCAAGGTGGACGGGAAGACCGTCGATGCGAGTCACCTGATCACTGCCGATGCAACGCTGTCGATCATCACTGCACGTGACCCGGAAGGCATCGACGTCATTCGCCATTCCTGCGCGCACCTGATGGCTAATGCCGTCAAGAACCTGTTTCCGTCCGCGCAGGTGACCATCGGCCCCGTCATCGAAAACGGCTTCTATTACGACTTCGCCTTCGAGCGTGCATTCACCCCGGACGACCTCGCTGCCATCGAAAAAGAGATGGAGCGCCTGTCCGCCGCCGACATCAAGGTGGAGCGTTCGCTGATGTCGCGCGCAGATGCGGTCGCGATGTTCAGCACGATGGGGGAGAAGTACAAAGCGGAAATCATCGAAAGCATTCCGTCCGCCGAAGACTTGTCGTTCTACCGCCAGGGCGAATTCATCGACCTGTGCCGCGGTCCGCATGTTCCGTCGACGGGTCACATCAAGGCCTTCAAGTTGATGTCGGTCGCCGGCGCCTACTGGCGCGGCGATCATCGCAACGCAATGCTGCAGCGCATCTATGGCACCGCGTGGGGCGACAAGAAGGCGCTGGCAAATTACCTGCACCTGCTCGAGGAAGCCGAGCGCCGCGACCATCGCAAGATCGGCAGGAAGCTCGAGCTGTTCCACTTTCAGGAAGAAGCTCCTGGCATGGTGTTCTGGCATCCGAAGGGCTGGACGATCTATCAGGTCATCAAGCACTACATGCAGGACATCTGGCGCCAGAACGGCTATCTCGAAATCAACACGCCACAGCTCGTCGACTACAGCTTGTGGGAAAAATCCGGCCACGCGGCGAAGTTCAAGGACGAGATGTTCAGCGTCGAATCCGACAGCCGAATGTATGCGATCAAGCCGATGAACTGTCCCTGCCACGTGCAGGTGTTCAACCAGGGTTTGAAAAGCTATCGCGACCTGCCGCTGCGCCTCGCCGAATTCGGTGCCTGCCACCGTTATGAGCCCTCGGGCAGCATGCATGGCCTGATGCGCGTGCGCGCTTTCACGCAGGACGATGCGCATATCTTCTGTGCGAAGAAGGACATCCAATCGGAAGTGTCGAAGTTCATCGCGCTCGTCGAGCAGGTGTACAACGACTTCGGCTTCACCGACGTTTCGTTGAAGCTGTCCACGCGCCCCGCGAACCGTGTCGGCGCCGACGACATCTGGGACGAAGCCGAACAGGCGCTCGAAACCGCGCTGAACAACACCGGGAAACCCTGGGACCTCCAGCCCGGTGAAGGCGCTTTCTACGGCCCGAAGGTGGAATTCACGCTGAAGGACTGCATGGGGCGCCCGCGCCAGTGCGGCACGATCCAGGTCGATTTCTCCATGCCGGGCCGCCTTGGCGCCGAATTCGTTGCCGAAGACAACTCGCGCCAGGTACCAGTCATGTTGCATCGCGCGATTTTCGGTTCGTTCGAGCGTTTCATCGGCATCCTGATCGAACATTACGAGGGTTCATTCCCGGCCTGGCTCGCGCCGACGCAGGCCGTCGTGCTGAATATCACGGATCGTCAGGCCGATTACTGTGCAAATGTCGTGAAATCCTTGGAAAACAAGGGGTTCCGGGTCGAAGCTGACTTGAGAAACGAAAAGATCGGCTTTAAAATCCGCGAGCACACGATTCAGCGCATCCCGTACCTGCTGGTGGCGGGCGATAAAGAAGTGGAAGCAGGGACCCTCGCAGTGCGTGACCGCAGCGGCAAGGACCTCGGTGTAATGCCCCTCGATGCTTTCGTGAATCTGCTGGAGCAGGACGTGAACCGCCGTGGGCGGAACGCATAACACCCGCGTTCATACGTCCCTGCATGGATATAACTGAACTGGAGATCTGACTATCAAGCGGGAAAATGACAAGAGCAAGCGTTCCCTCGTCAACGAGGAGATCGAAGCTGACAAGGTGCGCCTGATTCTGGATGACGGAACTCAGAAGGGTATCGTGTCACTCGCAGAGGCTTTGGCCGCTGCGCGAGCCGTGAAGCTGGACCTGGTGCTCATTTCGCCGGAAGCTGACCCGGTTGTTTGCAAGGTCATGGATTTCGGCAAGCATGTCTTCGAATTGAAGAAGCAGCGTGCGGCCAACCGCAAGAGAACGAAGGTCATTCAGATCAAGGAAATGAAGTTTCGCCCAGGGACGGAGGAAGGGGACTATCAGGTAAAACTACGCAACCTGATACGTTTCCTGACAGATGGGGACAAGGCCAAGGTAACCCTGCGGTTCCGTGGTCGTGAAATGGCCCATCAGGAGATCGGGGCCGAGCTCATGGCAAGGTTGAAAGAAGACCTTTCCGAGCACGGCGTAGTCGAGCAGGAGGCCAAGATGGAAGGCCGCCAGCTGACAATGGTGATAGCCCCCGGCAAAAAGAAAAAGTAGCCGTTCGCCGCAATCCTTTCCGAGTTAACTCCGTTAACCCGCAGGAGAAGCGGGCAGGGAACTGCTGCTATTTAACAAACCCAGATCCGCTTTCGTAGAAGCGGGATCTAATGCGGAGTAAGAGCAATGCCGAAAGCCAAGATACACAGCGGTGCGTCCAAGCGCATCAAGAAGACCGGATCCGGTTTCAAACGCAAGAGCGCGTTCAAGAGCCATATCCTCACGAAGATGACGACGAAGCGTAAGCGTCAGCTGCGCGGCACGTCCCAGGTTCACCCCTCGGATGTCGGCCGTGTAAAACGCATGTATCGCGAAAATTGATCATCTGTCGAATTGAGAGGATAGAACCATGGCTCGAGTAAAACGTAGCGTCACAGCACGCGCGCGTCACAAGAAAATCCTGAAGTCAGCGAAAGGTTACTACAACTTCCGCCGCAGCGTGCTGCGCGTCGCGAAGCAGGCCGTCACGAAAGCCGGCCAGTATGCCTATCGCGATCGCAAGGCGAAGAAACGCGTATTCCGCGCACTGTGGATCACGCGTATCAATGCACAGTCCCGTGCGCTTGGCGTCAGCTACAGCCGGCTGATTGCCGGCCTGAAGAAAGCCGGGATCGAAATGGATCGCCGCGTGCTGGCCGATCTCGCCGTGCATGACAAGGACGCATTTGCAGCGATCGTCGACCAGGCGAAAGCAGCACTGGCTGCCT
>DASWWP010000036.1:0-9037 GCA_036405915.1 Pseudomonadales bacterium | reverse complement strand
GTCCCGTTGCGGCCTCCGCCACGCCGGTGATGCTGATGAACACGGAGAATACCAGCGTGCCGATGACGACGAGATAGATCAGCCCGCTCGTGCGCAGCGTTTCCTCGAGCGAGTGGTACAGCATCTTCCAGTTCAGGCGCCGCCTCCATGCGCAGATCGCCAGCGCGCCGGCTGCGCCGATCGACGCGGCTTCCGACGGCGTGAACAGGCCGAACACGATGCCGCCGATCACGACGGCGACGAGCAGCAGCATGTCGGCGATCTTGCCGAGTGCTTCCCAGCGCTCCGGCCACGTCGCCCTGGGTGTCGGCGGCGCGAGCGACGGGCGCCAGCGCACGAGAAGGGCAATCACGATCATGTAGAACAGCGCCTGCGTGATGCCCGGCACGATCGCCGCCGTGAACAGCGTACCGATCGACTGCTGCGCGATGATGCCGAACACGATCAGCGCGCCCGACGGCGGGATCATCTGGCCGAGCGTTCCGCCGGCGGCAACGGAGCCGGTGGCCAGTGCATCGGAATAACCGTGCCGGCGCATCTCGGGGATGGCGACCATGCCGATCGTTGCCGCCGTCGCGAGGCTCGAGCCGTTGATCGACCCGAAGCCGGCGCAGCCGGCGATGGATGCGAGCGCGAGGCCGCCGCGGCGATGGCCGATCCAGCGCGCTGCAGCGTCGAACAGGTCGCGGCTCGCGAGCGACGAGAAGCACAGGTGCGCCATCAGCATGAACAGCGGCAGCGTGCCGAGTTCGTAGCGCGTCAGCGTTTCGATCACGAGGTCGCCGGACTTGATCAGCGCCGGTTCGAAGCCGAGCACGAGCGTGAGTCCGCCGAGGCCGACGAGGCCCAGCGCGCAGCCGAGCGGCATGCCGAGCAGCAGGAACAGCAGCAGGACGAGTACGCCGACGAGGCCGGTTTCAGGCGTTGCGATCATGCGAACTCCGATGCAGCGCCTTGCGCAGGAACAGAAGGGTAGTGACGCCGAGGGCGGCGACGATCAACAGGCGCAGCGGCGCCAGCGGCAGCCGCAGCAGTTCGGTTTCCTCGTGGCTGCCCCACATCTCGCGCATGATCCATGCGGAGCCGGCCGTCAGCGCGGCGAAAAACAGCGTGGCGGCAACGGCATTGACGCGTTGCAGCAGTGCCGCGTGCTGCGCGGGAATGTTGGCGAGCAGCAGGCGCACGACGGCGTGGCTGTCGCGCAGCGTTGCGACGAGCAGCGCCATCGCGCCCGATACGCCGACCAGCAACTGCACGAGCTCGATCGAGCCGAGCAGCGGCATGCCTGTGTGCCGGCCGATCACGGCGACCGTGTCGATGGCCATCGCGCCGATCAGCGCGCTGCCGCCGAGTATCACGACGAGGCTGTACGCGCGCGACGGCGCGCGTGGCGTGCCGGCATTCGTTTCAGGATTCATGCACTTCCACCATGTTGGCGCCCTGGGTCAGTCGCAGCGGCGGCAAGCCCGCTTCGCGCGTGATGCGCTGCAGATACCCGCAAATGCGTTCGGATTCCGCCGCGTCGGCGACGCGCGGCCTGCCTGGTGCATCGACGGTCACCGGTACGATGCCGCACACGAGGCTGCCGTCCGCCTGCCACTCCACGCGGGCAAGAAAAGCATTGATTGCCTCCGGATGGAAGGGCGCGAGCGTGAATGCCGGATCCGGCTCGAAACCAAACAGCTCCTTGCGCCGCTGCGCCCAGGCGGCGCGCGCCGGATGATCCTGGTCCGGTGCGAGTGCGTGCGTGACGACGCAGCCATTGCCGAGCCCGTGGAAGATCGGTTTCCCGCGGTGGAATTCGATGCCGCGCACGATGTGGGCATGATGGCCGACGACGAGGTCGGCGCCGGCATCGATCGCGAGCTGCGCGAGTGTGCGCTCGTAGTCCTCGATTCTTGCGGGCGTGTGCACCGTACCCTTGTGCAGGGACACGACGACGAGATCCGCCGACTGGCGCAACGCGGCGATGTCCGCATACAGCCACTCGGCGCATTGCGGCAGCGGCACGGCATAGCGGGCGGCTGGTGCCGGCGCGATGCCGTCGACGGTCGCGACGGGCAGGTACGCGCAGCCTGCGGCGGTTTCACTCGCCCAGGCGGCGGCCGGACCGACGCAGTTGTAGCTGAGTACGCCGAGCCGGCGCCCGTCAGGCGCATCGAGAACGAGGGGAGAGCGTGCGCGCGCCAGGTTGGCGCCGGCGCCGGCGTAAGCAAGGTCCAGGTCAGCGAGTGCGGCGATCGTGTCGGCGATGCCTGCCGCGCCGCAGTCGGCGATGTGGTTGCCAGCGAGCGTCATGCCGGAAAATCCGGCGCGCTTCAGCGCGGCGAGGTGCGCGGGATCAGCGCCCGGCGCGGGCACGTCTCCTTCGAGCTCGTTGCGGCTGTGCGTGTGCGGCACCTCGAGGTGGCCCACCGCGAGGTCTGCGGCCTGCAGCACGGGCGCGATTCCGCCAAGCCAGTGGTCCGGCCCGGGAACGTCCAGGATCACGTCGCCGGTGAACACGAGCGTGGCGGTGGCCGGCGATTGCCTGTCAGTTGGCAGATGATGGATCATGCGTCACCCGCGGCTGCTTCATCGCTGCGTCCGCTTCCCGGAACCGAATGCATGTCCCGCACCGCCACGCGCCGTAATCCCGCTGTACCCAAATCGCCTTCCAAAACTGCCACGAAAGAACACGCTGCCGCACCTGCGAAAGTCAAAGCCGGCAACACGGCGAAACCCGATGTGCAGGACGATTCGGCGATCCGCGTCAGCGACATCGTCAAGCTGTTGCGCGAGCAGATCCGTCTCGGCAGGCTCGTGCCGCGGCAGCGCCTGGTCGAAGCCGACATCGTCGCCGAAACCGGCGCGAGCCGCAGCAAGGTGCGCGAAGCGCTGCGGCGCCTGGAAAGTGAAGGTCTGGTCAGCATCGAGGAATTCCGCGGCGCGTCGGTACGGCATCTAGGCATGGATGAAGTCCGGCAGATCTACAAGGCGCGCATGGCGCTCGAAGGCATGGCCGCCGGCGACTTCGCGCGTGCGGACGAGCCCAAACTGAAGAAGCAGCTGCAGAAATTGCAGGCCGGCATGAACGAGCTGGAAAAGAGCGGCTCGCACGAGCGCTTCGCGCAGCTCAACGACGCATGGCACGCGCTGATCATAGAAGGGTCCGGCAACCGCTACGCCGCACAGTTCCTGTCGCAGCTGTCGGTGCCGGTATACCGGCTGCTGTTCACGACTTTCTACAACGCGCAGCGCATCGACCGGGCGAACGCCGACCACAAGGTCATTACGCAGGCGATCGTCGACGGCCGCGCCGACGACGCCGAGCGCGCGATGCGCAACCACATCCTCGACGGTTTCACCGCGCTCAGCGAGATCAACGCGCGCCTGCATATCTGAGCTGCTTCTACTGCTACTGCTAAACACGCATCACCAGGTCTTGTTCAGCGTCACGGCGAACAGCCTGCCGATCGGGTTCGCGGCCGTCGCGTCGTAACCGCCGCTGCCATTCACCGACGGAGCGATGTTCACGTACGGCGGCTCTTCGTCGAACAGGTTGCGCACTTCCGCGCCGATCGTGAGCCCGTCGAGCAGCGTGGTGCTGCCGGAACCGGAGAAGGCATACGTCACGCGCAGGTCCACCGGCGAGAACGACGACACCGATTCATGCGGCGTGATCGCGTCGTTCGTGTAGCCGCCGACGTGCGTCACGCTGAGCACGCTGTGCCATGCCTCGTAATCCCATGACAGGCTCGCTCGCGTCTTGAAGTCGAGCGGGTTGAAGATCAGGTCGAGCTTGTCGACGAGCGGCGCGGTGGCCGTGATCGACAGGTCGTACGAGGTCAGCAGCGTGCCGTTGACCATGAAGCCGAAGCTGCCGAGGTCCGCTGCATCGAACGAATAATCCAGCTGGAAGTCGATGCCCTTCGTGCGCGACGTGCCGAGGTTGTTGTTGCGGCCGTCGACGAACAGCGTGACGTTGTTCGGATCGCCGCCGGGGAACGAGCCGCGCGCGAGCGTGATGCCCTGGCCGAGCAACTGCACGACGCGCTGCGCCGCCGCAGCGTCGCGCAGGATGATCCCGGTGCCGTTGAACTCGCTTTCGCGCGACAGCAGCGCGAGGTTCGCGAGGTAGGCTTCGACCTGGTTTTCGTATTCGACGTCGAAGGCCGTGAGGCCGAGGCTGAGGTCCGGCGTGATGTCCCAGTCGAAACCGAGCGTACGCGTCGTCGCTTCCTCGGGGCCGAGCTGCAGGTTCGGTCCTGACAGCGCAATGCCCTGGATCGGCGCGCCGCCGGTCGGATTCTGGTAGCTCTGGCCGAACAGCGCGTTGCTGTTGCCGTAGATCTGCGTGATCAGCGGCGCGCGGAACGAGGTGCCCCAGCTTGCGCGAATGCGCGTCGCATCGGTCGGCTTCCACGACGCACCGAGCTTGCCGTTCGTCGTGTCGCCGACATCGCTGTAGTCGTCATAGCGCAGCGCCGCCGTGAATTCGAGGCGCTCGATGCCGGCGCGGGCATTCGCGTCGCCGACGATCGGCAGCAGCAGTTCGGCATACACCGAATCCACTTCGCGCGTGAATTCGCGCCATGCGACGGGCGTACCGGGATTGCCGCGCGCAGAGCCCAGTTCGACGTCCTGGTCCTGGTGTTCATAGCCGGTCGCCAGCGCGAGGTCGCCGCCGGGCAGTTCCATCAGTGCGCCGTTGGCGCGCAGTTCGTAGCCGAGGAATTCGTTCTTCGTCGGGGCGAGGAAGATCTGGTTCGCGAGCAGGTTGCGCACGCTCTGCGACGTGCGGTTCTGGCCGTACGGATCGAAGGCCGTCGCCGGGTCGCTGCTGGCGAGCGCGGTCGTCAGCGCGCCGTTGTTCAGGCCGGCGACGGTGTCGGACGCATCGTCGTTGCGGCCGTACGTGACGACGCCATCGAGCTGCCACTCGGCCGGCAGCGCCACGCGGAAGCCGGGACTGACTTCCCAGTTGCGCGCATAGCCCGTGTTCGTGTCGCGCGGCAGGTCGTCAATGAAACTGTAGTCGACCTGGTACGACGTGCCGGTGAAGCCCGGCGGGCGCACGAAGAAGGCATTCGTCTGCGGCACTGTCAGCGTCGCCGAGGCATATCCCGGCTGGCGCGTGAACGTGCGCTTGCTGTGGAAGCCGTCGAACAGCAGCGTGACTGCATCGTTCAGGTCCCACGATGCCGTGCTGTTGAACGAATCGTATTCCTGGTCGGGGAACAGGTCCTGCCCGGTGAGTTCGTCGCAGCGGTTGCTCGAGCCGGCGACGAGGCCGGCGGCGTTCGCTGCCGTGAGTCCGCCGGCGGGGATCGCGTAGGTCGTCGTGCCGATGCGCAGCGTGCCGGGGTTGCAACGCGTGACGCTGTAGTCCTTGCCGCCGTCGCTGCGCTGGTCGGACCGGAAGAAATCGCGGTCATCGCCGCTGAGCGCTTCGCGTCCGACATGCTCGAAGGCCAGCATGAATTCCGCCGATGCCCATTCCTTGCCGACGGCGAGGCCCGCCATGCTTTCGCTGTAGTCGCCGTCTTCGCTGACGCCGTAGCGCCCGAGCGCCTCGATGCCATCGAGGTTTCTGCGCGGAATCAGGTTCACGACGCCGGCGATCGCATCGGAGCCGTAGATCGCCGAGCTGCCGTCGGCGATGACTTCGACGCGTTCGACGCCGAGCGTCGGCAACACCGACGGATCGAACGAGCGGCTGTTGTTGATGACGCGGTGGCCGTCGACGAGGATCAGCGTCGCATACGGCCCGATGCCGCGCAGGTTCACGGTATTGCCGTACACGATGTTGCCGGCGCCGCCGGAGGTATTGCGCGAGTTCTCGCTGACGCCGAGGTCGAAGTTTTGCGGCAGGTCCTTGATCATGCGGTCGATGCTGACCTGGCCCGCGTCGGCCATGCCGGCGCGATCGATCGTCTGCACCGACGTGCCAACCGGCTCCGCACCGCGTACGCGCGTGCCGGTGATCGTGATTTCCTCGACGCTCGCCTGCTGCGCGTGCAGTGCGCTCGAACACAGCGCGGCGCATGCGCCGCCGCCAAGCAATGCCGCGCGTACCGCGGTCGCGATCCTGGTCTTCATCGTTATTTCCTTTTTGGTTGTTGTTATTTTGTCGAGCAGATTGTCAACAATTTTGTTGACCAGATGATGGCCTTCGGGGGTGGGCCGCGTCAAGCACGCAGCGGAAGCCTCATTCGCGAACCGGCAACGACACGCGTGCGGACTCGCCACCGAGTGTCAGTGTCATGACCGGCGGCGGGTCCTGGCGGATGTCGGCGAGGTTGCGCTGGCGCGGGTCGGCGCCGGTGACGACGAAACGCAGGCGCGAACCGGCGGGCACGATGCGGGAAACCGGCAGCATCGCGATGTCGAGTTCCACCGGCACGCCTGGCACCAGCGGCTGGTGATCGCGTTCGCGGCCGGGATGCCACGGCAGGCCGAGCGTGTCGTACGGGGCGTCGGCCGTCGCGCGATACGAGGCAGCGAGTCTTCCGTTCGACAGCACCGTCACGCTGCCGTCGGCTGATTGCTCTTCGAGGTAGACGAAGACATTGATGTCGTCGCGGTCCGATGCGACGGTGAGTTCGGCCACCGGGTAGCCTTCGAGGTGCAGGTCCTGCGCGAGCGGTTCGCCGCCGAACACGAGGCCGCGGTCGGCCTGTGAATCGACCCAGAATGCGAAATACTCGCCAGCACCGAGATCGTAATCGACCGTGAGCTGGCGTTCGCCGGCTGGCTGCGGCGCGGTGGCGAAAACGCCTTGGGCTGCTCCGGTCGATGATGCCTGCGCGTTCGTGTCGTCGGACCTGCCTGCGGCCTCTGTCGTCGCCGCGTCATTCGCGGTTCCGGACATGCCGAGATGCCAGACCTGCTGCGTGGCGTCCGCACCGGGTAAGCGATCACTACGGATCCATGCCTCGCCCTCCGGAGCATTCTCGACCCACCACTGGTATTTCGGGTCGCGGTCGATGCCGGTGTCGATGCCTTTCAGGTGCCGGTCGAAGAAGCGTTGCAGCTCGGCGCCGAGGTCGATGTCCGGCGGCGGTACGCAGTGCGTGCCGGGCCCGACGAGCAGCTTCGCATCGAGGTTCGCCGCGGCGAGGATCATCTGGCTGGTCGGCTCGTCCTGCAGGTTGCTCCAGAAATACGCCGGGATTTGCGCCGCGCGCAATGCGTCGAGATACGAGTACGGCCCGACTTCTTCCCAGAACGCATTGCCCGTCAGCGGGGACACGCTGTCGCGGAACGGCATGCCGTACCACAGGGCCGCCATCGGCGTATTCGCGGCATGTTCGGCGACGGCCGCGCGCAGCAGTGCGCCGTCGCTGTCCGCGCCCATCGGCACGCTCATCAGGTCGTCGCTCAGCGGTTCGTCCGGCCGCGTGTTGAACTGCGCGGTGATGCCGCCGTTGCGCACGAAGTCGAACTTGTCGAGGTCCGAGGCGCCCGCAAAGATCGCTTTCAGCGCAGGAGGCCGCGTCGTCGCGACCTGCACGGTGCTGCCGCCGAGGTACGAGCAGCCGGCCATGCCGACGACGCCGTTCGACCAGGGCTGCCCGGCGAGCCATTGCACGAGGTCGTAGCCGTCCTGCGCTTCGGTGCGGTCCTGGAAACCGCGGCGCGCGCCGAACGAAGCGCCCTTGCCGCGCACGTCCGCTTCGGCGATCACGTAGCCGCCGGACGCGAGCAGGCGATCGAGCCCGAGGCTGCGCGCCTGCGCCAGCTCGACGATCGCGCCGTCGGCGTTGCGATAGCGCGCGCGATACGGCGTGAACATGAAGATGACGGGCAGCGGCGTATCGACCGCGATGCCGTCGCGGGCCGGGCGGTACACGTTCATCGCGAGGCGCGTGCCATCGCGCACCGGCACGTACAGCGAACTGCGCACGACATTGTCCTGCGCCTGTGCATGCGCCACGGCGGCCGCACAGAGCGCCGCGGCGGCCGCAAAGAAGGTCGCCAGCAGGATCAGGCCCGTCCTGCGCAAGTTGCCGAACAGCCCGTGGTAGTTCCCCTTCTTCTTTTTGTTGTACATGTGGTTCCCGTACGCCGGTGTGTGCGGCAGAATTGTCGACAATATCGTCAGCGATACTACTGTGCAGCAGATCACCGCCACAACCCGTCCAACAACAACCAGAAGGGGTCCGACATGAAAGGCAGATACTCGCAACGCATCGCGCTCACGCTCGCCGCAACGTTTTTCGCCGCAGGGTTCACTGGATTGGCGGCCACCGCCATCGCACAGCCGCCAGGCCAGGAAGAGATGAATCGCCGTCCGGACAACGCCGGCACTGGCGCATATCCGGCAATGAAGGAAGAAGTCGCCTCGCTGCCTGCGCATGTCGTGTATCGCCCGCGCGATCTCGGCGCGCTCGGCGCGATGAAACTCGGCGTCGTGGCCTGGGGCAACGGCGGTTGTTCACCCGATGGCGCGAGTTCGCGCTTCCACCTGCTCGAACTCGCGTCGCACGGTTACCTCGTGATCGCGAGCGGCAAGATCCTCAGTGGCCCCGGTGCTCCTCCGCGTCCGGCGCCGGTGGAAGGGCAAGCTCCGCAGCAGGGTGAACGCACGGTTGCTGCCGCGCTGACCGAAGCGCTCGACTGGGCCTTCGCGGAAAATGAACGCGAGGGCAGCCCGTATTTCGGCAAGCTCGATCCCGACCAGGTGGCGGTATCCGGCTTCAGCTGCGGCGGGCTGCAGGCGCTCGAAGTGGCGGCCGATCCCAGGATCGACACCCTCGTGCTGATGAACACCGGCATCCTGATCGACGCATCCGGCGCCCCGGCGCCGGGAATGGGCAACGTCAGGAAAGACCAGTTGCAGAAGATCCACACGCCGACGATCTACATCCTCGGCGGCGAATCCGACATCGCGTACGTGAACGGCATGGATGATTACAAGCGCATCGAGCACGTGCCCGTCGCCGTCGCGAACCTGCTCGAAGCGGGCCACGGCGGCACGTATTCGCATGAGAATGGCGGCGTCGCCGCGCAGGTCGCGGTCAACTGGCTGAACTGGCAATTACGCGACGATGCC
>DASWWP010000035.1:0-25208 GCA_036405915.1 Pseudomonadales bacterium | reverse complement strand
GCGGCGATGTTCGTCTGCTCGATGTTCAGCTGCTTTTCGAGTTCGTCGATCTCGAGGCGCAGGCGCTTGCGGCGCTCGGTGACCTGCTCGATCTTCATCAGGCGCGCGGAACGGTCGGAGCTGATTTCGGTGAGCTGGCGGATCACGTCGCCAAGTTGCTGGATGATCCGTTCCTTGTCCTTCTCCAGGCCGTGCAGCTGCTGTTGCGTCGTGTCGGCTTCGTCCATGCGCATCTGCACGGCTTCGCGGTTCTGCGCAATCTGTTCCTGCAGGCTGCTCAATTCTTCCTGGCGCTGGATGATGCCAGCCTTCTCATCGAAGCCGCGCGCGACTTTCAACCAGTCGGGGCCGAGCCACACGCCTTCGCGCGTGACGAGCGATTCGCCAGCACGCAGTTGCCCACGCAGGCCGAGTGCTTCGGCGAGCGAGTCGGCTACGTAAACGTTGGCTGCAACGCTGAGCACGGCTTCGACACCGGACGTGATCCTGCCCGCCAGTTCGCGGCCTGCGAGCGCCGGGTTGCCTGCTGCCGCTCCGCCGCCGTACTGGCTGTCATGCACGACGACCTGGCCATTCGTGAAATTTTTCAGCGCTTCGGAAAGCGATGCGACGTCTTCGATGCGGAAGGCCTGCAGGTGCTCGCCGAGCACGGTCTCGACCGCCTTCTCCCAGCCGCTTTCGACTTTCAGGCTATCGACGACGCGCGGGCGACCATTGAGCTGCGCGCTTTCGATGAACTTCTGGCGGTCCTTGTCCTTGCTGCCGAGCGCCTGCTGCTGCAGTGCTTCGAGCGAGGCCTGGCGGCCGAGCAAGGCCTGCAGGCGGTTGCGTTCCTGGCTGAGCTGCTCGTTCGCGGCCTTCAGCTGCTGGCGCGTTTCTTCGATGCGCGCGTTGAGACCAGCGCTTTGCTTCTCGAGGTCACCCTGCTGCGAGCTCAACTGGCCGAGATTGTTTTCGATCGCGGCGAGCTGCTCGGTCTCGGGATCGGTGGCGAGCGTTTCGAGCTCCCTGCCGAGGCTCGACTTGCGCGTGAGGCCGCGGTCGACGATGTTCTCGAGATGGTTGATGCGTTGCTGCTCGACTTCGGCACGGCGCACGGAGTTCGCGGAATCCTGGTTGAACTGGTCCCAGTCCGTCTGCCACTTCTGCATGGCGTGCTCGGCTTCTTCGAGTGAAGCGGAGGCGAGTTCTTCCTGCGCGCGGGCTTCCTCGAGCGCGGGCTCGAGCATGGTCACTTCTTCGTCGAGCGAGGTGATCTTGTCGAGGTCGGCCTGCAGTTCGGACTTGGCGCGTGATAGCGCTTCGCGCGTGTCGTACAGATCCGCTTCGAGCTGCTGCTTGCGCTGGCGCTGGTGTTCGATGTTCTGCTCGATGCGCGCGATCTCGCTGCCGAGGCTGTAGTAGCTCGCCTGGATCTTCTGGTAGGACTCCTGCGTTTCCGAACCCGATGCACGATGCTGCTCGATTTCCGCTTCGATCGTGCGGTAGTCGGCCATGCCGGATTCGAGGCGCACTTCGAGGTCGCCGATCAGGGCCTGCGATGCACTCACGTCGTCATCGAGGCGCTTCCAGCGCAATGCGTGCAGCCTCGCGGTCGTGTCGCGTTCTTCCTGCTTGTATTCCTTGTATTTCTCCGCGGACTTCGCCTGGCGCTGCAGGTGTTGCAGCTGGCGTTCGAGTTCTTCGCGGATGTCGGTCAGGCGCTCGAGGTTTTCCTTCGTGCGGCTGATGCGGCTTTCGGTTTCCTTGCGGCGCTCCTTGTACTTCGAGATGCCGGCCGCTTCCTCGATGAAGATGCGCAGGTCTTCCGGTTTGGATTCGATCAGGCGCGAGACCATGCCCTGCTCGATGATGGAGTAGCTGCGCGGACCGAGGCCGGTCCCGAGGAAGATGTCGGTGATGTCCCTGCGGCGGCACTTCTGGCCATTCAGCAGGTAGGTCGATTGCGCTTCGGTGTTGACGACGCGCTTGACGGAAATTTCGGTGAAGCCGGCGTACTCGCCGGTGATCCTGCGCTCGCTGTTGTCGAACACGAGCTCGACGGAAGCCTGGCCCACTGGCTTGCGGTTCGCTGACCCGTTGAAGATGACGTCAGTCATCGATTCGCCGCGCAGGTTCTTCGCGGACATCTCGCCCATCACCCAGCGCACGGCGTCGATGATGTTCGACTTGCCGCAGCCGTTGGGTCCTACGACGCCGCAGAGGTTGCTGGGGAAGTTGACGGTTGTCGGATCGACGAAGGACTTGAAGCCTGCAAGTTTGATGCTTTTCAATCGCATTGAGCGCGAGATTCCTGCTGAGCTATCTGTTGATGAACCATTCGTTGATGACCGTCCGTGGCGGAGCTTCTGATGCTTCGGTCATGCGTCGGCGCGAACGTCTCAGTGGGGTCTCGAACGAGCGTTCAGCGGCCAAAAATCGCGGCAAGTGTAGCCCATAAAAATCGCAAACTCATCAACAAATATTTGCCTTTTCGTGACGTGAAATCGTGGCCGTTTCGACGACCGTTGCACCGCGCCCGGCAAGCGTCGATCGCGTGCGGGCCGCGCTCGTGCGGCGTTCGCGGAGCTCAGTCGTCGGGCTCCCCGCCGGCGGTTTCCGCCTCGGCTTTTTTCACTGCGGCGCGGATCTGTTCGTGGTCGAAACCGCGTTGCATCAGGAAGCGCTGCCACCGCGCACGCTCCTCGCGTGTTGGTTTGCTCCGCACGCGGAATTTGCGGCACAGCACCTCGTAGCACTTTTCTTCCCAGTCGGGGCCATCGAGATACAGCGCGCCATTCAGCAGCTCGCGGTCGAGCTTGCGCGGCTGCAGCTCGGACGCGATCTTCAGCGGGCCGACACCGCGCCCGGCACGATAGTTGACCCATGCATTCGCGAAGCGGCTGTCGGACTGAAGGTTTTCGGCGCGCAGGCGTTCGAGCGCGGGCCGTATGACGGCCTCGCGGTCGAAATCGGGGAACTTCGTCGTGAGCTTGTCGAGCAGCTCGTGGAAGGACTGTTCGCGACGCGCGAGCAGGTCCATGGCGGCGCGGCGTACGGCAATCGGAGGCTGGTCGGCGGTCGGGGACTTCATCGTGCCCGTGTGCTCAGCACTGGTCCACGGCCGCCGGCCTCATGGCAGGTCGGTCAGTCGTCGGCGAGCACGGCTTCTTCAGCCGAAGCCTTGCCGCTGGCAGTCTTGCCGCCCGGCTTGCCCATCAGCAGTTCGCGCAATTTCGCTTCGATCTCCTTCGCGATTTCCGGATGTTCGCTGAGGAACACCATCGCGTTCTTCTTGCCCTGCCCGATCTTCTCGCCCTTGTAGGCGTACCACGCGCCGGACTTCTCGACGAGGTTGTTCGCGACGCCAAGGTCGATGATTTCACCGTTACGGGACGTGCCCTGGCCGTAATAGATCTCGAATTCGGCCTGCTTGAACGGCGGCGCCACCTTGTTCTTGACGACCTTCACGCGCGTTTCGTTGCCGACCACTTCGTCGCCGTCCTTGATAGCGCCAGTGCGGCGGATGTCGAGGCGTACGGAGGCATAGAACTTCAACGCGTTGCCACCGGTCGTGGTTTCCGGCGAGCCGAACATCACGCCGATCTTCATGCGGATCTGGTTGATGAAGATCACGAGCGTGTTGGAGCTCTTGATGTTACCGGTCATCTTGCGCAGCGCCTGCGACATCAGGCGAGCCTGAAGGCCCATGTGGCTGTCGCCCATGTCACCTTCGATTTCGGCGCGCGGCGTCAATGCGGCCACGGAGTCGATGACGACGACGTCGACGGCGCCGGAGCGCACGATCGTATCGCAGATCTCGAGGGCCTGTTCGCCGGTATCGGGCTGGCTGACGAGCAGGTTGTCGACGTCGACGCCGAGCTTGCCGGCATAGATCGGATCGAGTGCGTGTTCCGCGTCGATGAACGCGCATGTGCCGCCGAGCTTCTGTGCTTCGGCGATGACCTGCAGCGTCAGCGTCGTCTTGCCCGACGATTCAGGACCGTAGATTTCAACGATGCGGCCGCGCGGCAGGCCACCGACGCCGAGCGCCAGATCGAGCCCGAGCGACCCGGTCGAGATCACCGGCACGGCAACGTTCTCCTGCGCACCCAGACGCATCATCGAGCCCTTGCCGAATTGCCGTTCGATCTGCGCGAGTGCCGCCGCGAGGGCCTTGTCTTTGTTTGCGTCGGATTTATTGGAGTCTGCTGCCATAGAAGTCACCGAGAGGTCGTAGTCCTGGAAGAAATATGCTTGATTTACCGGGGTTTCAGTTGAGTTAATGCATCCATGCGGGTCCTGCGGAGCCCGTGCCGCGAGGGGCGTTTCGGGGTGCCCGCATTAAAGCAGATAAGCGTGATTTCGGCAAAAGCGATTTGACGGAATCGCGGCCCGGCCGCAGGCCGTCGCCAGCGCAGATCCGCGCCCGAAATTCGCGCTTGCAAGGTAGAGCCATCGGAAGCCTTGGGTTACCATCCGGGCCCTTCACGAGAACAACAAATACCCGCCAGTGAACAACGCCGCCCTCAGCCAACACACGCCGATGATCCAGCAGTACCTCACGACGAAGGCGGGGTATCCGGACGTGCTGCTGTTTTACCGGATGGGCGATTTCTACGAGCTGTTTTTCGATGACGCCGTGAAGGCCTCGCAGATCCTCGGCATCACGCTGACCGCGCGCGGCAAGTCCAGCGGCTCGCCGATCCCGATGTGCGGCATTCCATACCATGCCTGCGAACGTTACCTCGTCAAGATCGTCGAGAACGGCGAGTCGGTGGCGATATGCGAACAGATCGGCGACCCGGCGACGAGCAAGGGGCCGGTCGAGCGCAAGGTCGTGCGCATCATCACGCCAGGCACGCTCAGCGACGAAGCGCTGCTGAAGGAATACCAGGATCAATTGCTCGCCGCGCTATGGTGCGAAGGTAGTGGCGCCACCGCCCACTGGGGCATCGCCGCACTCGATGTCAGCTCCGGCCGCTTCACGGTGCTCGAAACCGCGAGCGAAAGCGGCATGCTCGCCGAACTCAATCGACTGGATCCGGCCGAGCTTCTCGTCGCCGAAGCGCTGCCGTTGCCGGCTGCGCTCGACGGTCGTCGTGGCCTGCGCAAACGACCCGGCTGGGACTTCGACCTCGACACGGCCATGCGCAGCCTGACGAAACAGTTCGGCACCGAAGGCCTCGAAGGTTTCGGCTGCGCGCACCTGCATCGCGCTCTGCGCGCGGCCGGCTGCGTGCTGAACTACGCGCGCGAAACGCAGCATGGCGAACTTGCCCACTGCCAGAGCCTGCGCGTCGAGAATAGCGAAGACAGCCTGATCCTCGACTCGATCAGCCGCCGCAACCTCGAAATCGACGTCAATCTCAACGGCACGACGACGAATACACTTGCTTCGGTCCTCGACGGCTGCGCATCGCCGATGGGTAGCCGCCTTCTGCGGCGATGGCTTCACCGGCCGATACGAGCGCGCGGCACGCTGCTCGATCGCCAGGAAGCGGTGGCCGCGCTGCAGCTCGATTACCGATACGAAACGCTGCAACCGCTGCTGAAACAGATAGGCGACATCGAGCGCATCCTGTCGCGTGTCGCGCTGCGTTCGGCACGGCCGCGAGACCTGGCGCGACTGCGCGATGCGCTGCTGTGCTTTCCGCTACTGCAACGGGAACTCGCGGCGATCGATGCGCCGTCATTGAAGGCACTCGCGCAGCAGGTCGGCGACTACCCGGAAATCGCCGCGTTACTGCAACGTGCGCTCGTCGAGAATCCGGCCGTCGTGATCCGCGACGGCGGCGTGATCATGGAAGGCTACGATGCCGAACTCGACGAGCTGCGCAACCTGAGCACGAATGCCGGCGACTTCCTCGTGCGGCTCGAGGAACAGGAAAAAGCGCGCACCGGACTGTCCACGCTGAAGGTCGGCTACAACCGCGTCAGCGGCTACTACATCGAACTGAGCCGCCTGCAGTCCGAAACGGTGCCTGCGCATTTCATCCGGCGGCAGACGCTGAAGAACGCCGAGCGCTACATCACGCCGGAGCTGAAGGAATTCGAGGACAAGGTGCTGAGCGCGAACAGCAAGGCGCTCGCCCGCGAGAAGCAGCTGTACGACGACCTGCTCGACGTGCTGCTGCGCGACATCGCCGCGCTGCAGCGCAGCGCATTCAGCCTCGGCGAGCTCGACGTGCTCGCGAATTTCGCCGAACGCGCGCGCACGCTCGACCTCGTGTGTCCGCAGCTCGTCGACGAGACCTGCATCAGTATCAGGGGCGGCCGGCATCCTGTCGTTGAACAGGTCACGCGCGAACCCTTCGTCGCGAACGACCTCGACCTGGGCGGCGACACGACGATGCTCGTCATCACCGGCCCGAACATGGGCGGCAAGTCGACGTACATGCGCCAGGCGGCAATCATCGTGCTGCTAGCGCACACGGGCTGCTACGTGCCGGCCGCCTCGGCAAAGATCGGCCCGATCGATCGCATCTTCACGAGGATCGGCTCCTCCGACGACCTCGCCGGTGGCCGCTCGACCTTCATGGTCGAGATGACCGAGACAGCGAACATCCTGCACAACGCGACACGCAACAGCCTCGTGCTGATGGACGAAATCGGCCGCGGCACGAGCACCTTCGACGGCCTCTCGCTCGCGTGGGCGAGCGCCGTGTACATCACGACCGAGATCCGCGCGCTGACGCTGTTCGCCACGCATTACTTTGAACTTACCGCGCTGCCCGACGACTATGCCGGTGTACGCAACGTGCACCTCGACGCCGCCGAGCACGGCGACGGCATCGTGTTCCTCCACGCCGTGAAACCCGGCCCGGCGAACCAGAGCTACGGCCTGCAGGTCGCGCAGCTCGCCGGCATTCCGCGCCCGGTCATCCAGCAGGCACGCAGGAAACTGCAGCAGCTCGAAAAGGACGAAGGCTTCAAGAGCGGCATCGCCGCGCAGAAGCAGGTCCTGCAGAACGACCTTTTCGCGTCCCTCCCCGGCCATCCCGCACTCGACATCCTCGACGCGACGGATCCCGACCAGCTGACGCCGCGGCAGGCACAGGAGCTGCTGTATCGACTGAAGGACTTGCGCAAGCAACAGGGATGAGTCGCGCGGACGCGCCACGACTCACGCGGGCGAGCTTGTCCCGCCGCAGCCTCACAACCTCACTCGGCCCTATCCACCCGGGCCGGATGGCGAAGGCGGAAAAACCGGGTACCCGCCCGCAGCGCCATGCTGCTAGAATGCCGCGCCGCAAGACCCCGCCCTTCCCGTCCATCACCGGACGCGACAGAGCAGCGAATCACGAACTACAGATCAGCCAGCAATCAGTCAGCTTTAAGCCAGGAGCACAGACATGACCTTCGTCGTAGGCGACAACTGCATCAAGTGCAAGCACACCGACTGCGTGGAAGTGTGCCCGGTGGATTGCTTCTACGAAGGCCCGAACATGCTCGTCATCAACCCCGACGAGTGCATCGACTGCGCGCTGTGCGAACCGGAATGCCCGGTCGATGCGATCTTTGCCGAGGACGAAGTGCCGGACAACCAGCACGAATTCATCGCACTGAACGCCGAGCTGTCGCGGAACTGGCCGAACATCACCGAGATGAAGCCCGCGCTGCCGGAGGCCGAGCAGTGGAATGGCGTCGAAGGCAAGCTCAAGTACCTCGAACGCTGATCCCTCCGGGATCAATCCTTCATCACATCGGCCGAAAACCCGTCACGTTCCATGATCCGGCGCAGCTTGCCGAGCGCTTCGATCTGAATCTGCCGCACGCGCTCGCGCGTGAGCCCGATTTCGCGGCCGACATCTTCGAGCGTGCCGCCGTCGTGTCCGCGCAGGCCGAAGCGGCGCGCGAGCACGTCGCGATGCTTCGCCGACAGCCGCTCAAGCCATTGCCCGATGCTTTCCTGCAGGTCCTGTTCCTGCAGGATAGCCTGCGGATCGCTCGGCCGGTCGTCCGGGAGATTGTCCATCAATGAACTTTCGGCTGCTTCCGGCAGCGGGACGTTCGCGGAACACACCTTCGTGTTCGACTGCAGCAGGCGCTCGACCGTCTTCACCGGCTTGCCGACGTACTCCGCTACTTCCTGCACGCTCGGCTCCCGGCCGCTCGCGTCACGCAGGCGGTCGAGTGCGCGCAGGCACACGCCGAGATCCTTCATGACGTGGATCGGCAGGCGAATCGTTCGCGCCTGGTTCATCAGCGCGCGGTCGATCGTCTGTTTGATCCACCACGTCGCATAGGTCGAGAAACGAAAGCCGAGTTCCGGATCGAATTTCTCGACGGCGCGGATCAGGCCGATGTTGCCTTCGGCGATCAGGTCCGGAAGGCCGAGCCCGCGATGCTGGTAACGCTTCGCGATCGCGACGACGAGCCGCAGGTTAGCTTCGATCATGCGCTTGCGGCTGTCGGCATTGCCCCGCAGCGCTTCGCGCGCGAGCACGACTTCCTGTTCTGCATTCAGCAACGCTGTGTAACCGATCTCGTTGAGGTACAGCGTCGTCGGGTCCACGCTCGCCGGGGCTTCGTCGGCGTCGCTGATTTCTGGCTCGTTGAGCGGTGTGTCTTCCGCCGAAACCGGGCCGGTATAAGCGGCGCCACGATCTTCGACTGAATGTTCGTCGGCGAAGTCGCGCGTGCCCGGCACCTCGTGCGCCAGGGAAGCGGGATCGTGTGCGTGCGGAGAGAGATGAGCGCCTGCGGAAAGTTCGTTCGCTTCCGGAAACTGCCTGCTGCCGGAGCCAGACGAGACTGGGCGACGTACTGACGTCATGGTAAGTCCCTTTCCAGGCCGCATGCGATGCATGCCAGCCTGCCGTTTCTGTTTTTATTATGGGCAGCTTTCGGGAAAAACACGCGCGAACAAAAAAGCGGGTTTTATGCGGGAAAACTGCCGGTTTTATGCGAGTTCGCCACTCCATGAACCCGGCGGCAGTATAGTACAGGCGAAAATATTTTCAGAAAATTTCGCGAGCGAAATCGCTGCACGGCGATGCGATATCAGCGCGGCGGCACGACCCAGAGTGGTCGTGGTCAGCGCGGTGGAAGATAGGTCATCGGATCGACAGGCTTGCCATCGAGCCTGATTTCGAAATGCAGCATGTCGCGATCGATGCCGGTCGAGCCGAGCTCGGCGATCTTCGTGCCGCGGCGCACGCGATCGCCCTCCTTCACGTTGATCACGCGGTTGTGTGCGTAGGCGCTCAGGAAGTGGTCGTTGTGCTTGAGTATCACGAGTTCGCCGTAACGCAGCAGCCCGTTACCGGTGTAGACGACTTCGCCATCGGCAGCGGCGAGCACCGGATCGCCAGCGGTGCCGGCCAGCTTGATGCCCTTGTTGTCGGGATCGGTATCGGAATAACGGCCGATGATGTTGCCGCGCGCGGGCCAGGCCCATGCGATGGCGCCGTTCGCCACGGCTTCGGAAGGCAGTTCCGGCTCGGGTTCGGATGCCGGTGGCGGAATGACGACTGCAGGTACCGGCGCGTCGGCCACCGGCGGTGGCGTTACGGTTGCCGACGGTGCCGGTGTCGTGGCAGGTACGTCACGCTGCGTCGGCGGCGGCAACTGGCGCTCGGGCAGCGGTTCGGGCTCGACGCGGGCAACGGCCGGCGGGCTTGCCGGCGCAGTGGCCTGCGGCAATGGCGTCGAGGGCGGAGTAGACGGCGCAGTGCTGTCGGGCAATGGCGTGGACGGCAGGCTCTGGCGCGTCAGCGGCGTCGAATCGAGCGGCGCGCGCCTGATGCCGGTCGCAACCGCAGCGGGCGTGACGGTGGCATTGCCGACCGCGGCGGGCCGCGCAGTCGTCGTGGCGACCGCACCCGGCGTGCCGCGCAGGTCGACGCTCAGCACCTGGCCGGGCTCGATGTTGTACGGCTCGCGCAGGTTGTTGACGCGCGCGAGCGCGTTGACGTCGAGGTCGTACATCCACGCGACGACGTACAGCGTCTCGCCGCCGTTCACGCGATGCGTGCGGCCGCTGTCGATGTAGCGCGGTGTGGACTCGATGTCGGCGACGGGCGCGGAGTAACGGCTCGCGCAGGCACTCAGTGCGAGTAGCGCTACGACGGCGAACGATGCGAAAAACGACTGAAATCTCGGCATGTGCTTGGGGCCGTTGCGTGCATTCATGACAGGCGCGAAGGTTAAAGCATACGGCGGGCAATGTCAGCGTTCGTGCGGCGCGGCGAGCTGTCGCGGTTAAGTCAGGGTTAAGTCGAGGTTAAAAGCGCGGCACATGCAGCAGCGTTCCGCTTTGCGCTACAGTGCCGTCATTCAAGGAGTATCCAATGCAACTCGTGCTCGCCTCGTCGTCGCGATACCGCCGCGCGCTGCTCGAACAGCTGCGGATGCCGTTCGACTGCGCCAATCCGGACGTCGATGAAACGCCGCTGCCGGGTGAATCCGTCACGGAACTCGTTGCGCGCCTTGCGCTCGCGAAGGCACGTGCACTGGCCGCGCGCTTTCCGCAGGCACTCATCATCGGTTCAGACCAGGCCTGCGAACTCGATGGCCGCATCCTCGGCAAACCGCTCGATGCCGCGCGTGCCCGTGCGCAATTGCAGGCCTGCAGCGGCCGCCGCGTGACTTTTCACACCGGCCTCGTGCTGTACGACACGCAAAACGCAACATGGCAGCAGGAGGTCGACAGGTATACGGTGCAGTTCCGCCAGCTCGATGCGAATGATATCGCGCGTTACGTCGACATCGAACAGCCCGTGGACTGCGCCGGCAGCTTCAAGGTCGAAGGACTCGGCATCGCGCTGTTTAGCGCGCTCGACGGCAAGGACTACAACAGCCTGATAGGCCTGCCGCTGATCAGCCTGTGCGCGATGCTGCGCACGGCCGGCCTCGATCCGCTCGGCCCAGCCGCTTCGCTCTCGTCAACCGCTCCGCTCGGCTAGCCGCTGCAGTGCCTGCATGAAGGCGGCGTCGTAGTCTGCGCGTAACTGCACGACGCGGCCGTCGCGCGGATGCGGAAAACGCACTTCGGCGGCATGCAGGCACAGGCGCTTGATGCCGCGCTGCGCGAAGGCCGCGTTGCTGGCGTCGCTGTTGTACTTGTCATCGCCGATCAGCGGGCAGCCGACGAGCGCCGCATGCACGCGAATCTGGTGCGTGCGTCCGGTGAGCGGCCGCGCTTCGACCAGCGTGGCGTCGCCGAGGCGCTTCAGGATGCGGAAGCCCGTGCGTGCCTCCTTGCCTTCGGCATCGACGGCCACGCGCCGCTCGCCGCCGCGCTCCGGCTGTCTTTGCAGGTTCGCATCGACGCTGGTGACCTGCTTCGGCCATTCACCCACCACGAGCGCATGGTAAATCTTCAATACGGCGTGCGAGCGAAATGCCTCGGTCAACCCGCGCCGCGCTCGGCCGGTTTTTGCCAGCAGCAGGCAGCCGGACGTACCGCGGTCGAGTCGATGCACGAGCTCGAGGCCCGGGACGTCGGGATACAGCGCACGCATCGCTTCGATCAGGCCGAGCCTGACGCCCGTGCCGCCATGCACCGGGAGCCCGGACGGCTTGTTCAGCACGATGAGGTCGTCGTCTTCGAACAGCACCGCCTGTCGCAGCAGAGCCTGCAACTGCTGCCCCGGCTGTGGCGGCTCGGCGGCCGTCGGCAGGCGCAGTGGAGGCACGCGGACCCTGTCGCCGGCTTCGAGTTTCTGTTCCGGTTTTGCGCGCTTGCCGTTGATCCGGACTTCACCCTTGCGAATGATCCGGTAAATCAAGGTCTTGGGCACACCCTTGAGCCGGGCGACCAGGAAGTTGTCGAGGCGCTGTTCGTCGTTGCGCTCGCCGACTTCGAGGACTTGCACGGCAGGCTTGTCGCTGCTGTTTTCGGAAGGGCTTGCGCTCAAAACGGAGGCCTGTGCGACCCATGCGGGCCAGGGGGAAAACACGAGGGCCGCGAGTATACACCCGGGCTGAGGCGGCTCCTCAAGTAAGGCGGATAAATGTTTGAGCAGCCTTGGGTTTACTGTTATATTGCCGCCCGGTCGCACGCCCCGTCCTATGCCTCGCACTCGCGTACTGTGCTCTCGCGTACTACGCCACTTGCAGCACAGGCCCGGGCTACGAAAGCTCGTACCGGTCCACTGATTCTTGTCGCAGGTCGTCATTATCGACATTGCGTCCGCAAGCTGCTTGCGCAAACGCGTGGCTGCCCTGAACCAGCGAACCGTCATCGAAGCGCTGTTCGACCGAAGTGAACGTAGTCCTCCGCGACCACACCGGCTGTCTCCTTGCACCAAAGCACCGTTTTGGACTGCAGCAATGCAGAAGCAACCGACCGCCCCGTGTGAAGACCTCCGCTTCATTGCCGTAGCCGGCACTGGAGTCGACAGGAAGTCGGATCAAGAGGACTGAAACCCAGCCCGGGATGTGTACCGGGTAACCAGCGAAGAAATTGATGGCAGTCAGGCGCAGGCCTGGTTGCGGAACAGGTGAAGGCACCTGCTCACGAAACCGCTTTTTGATGCAGCGTGTTGCAGCGCCGCGAACTCCGGACACCGTGTCCGGACACAGTGCGGCATGACGATGCCGGCCGGGAGGCCTGGCACCATGGCACTAAAGCAACACGACGCCCGTGGTTTGGTTTGCAGCAGAGGGACCGTGCTTCCTGTATTTGATTTGAATGAAGACAAAATCAAAAGATCAGGCCTCCACCTGACTTAATTTCTAGCCCCTGGTTGCCAGGTTTCACGCCGGTTCAACGCCGACAGGAAACGGTAACTATGAAAAGAATGCTCGTAAACGCGACTCAGAAAGAAGAGTTGCGTGTCGCTCTCGTCGACGGTCAGAAACTCTATGACCTCGACATCGAAAATCGCAATCGCGTCCAGAAGAAAGCCAACATCTACAAGGGTCGCATCACGCGACTCGAACCTTCGCTCGAAGCTGCCTTCGTCAACTACGGCGCCGACCGCCACGGCTTTTTGCCGCTGAAGGAAATCGGCCGCGAGTACTACAAGCGCAATGCCGACCATAACCGCGGCAACATCCGCGACCTGATCGCCGAAGGCACGGAAGTGATCGTGCAGGTCGAGAAGGAAGAACGTGGCAACAAGGGCGCCGCGCTGACGACGATGATCAGCCTCGCCGGCCGTTACCTGGTCCTCATGCCGAACAATCCGCGCGCTGGCGGCATCTCGCGCCGCATCGAGGGCGAAGACCGTTCCGAACTGAAAGACGCGATGGACGCGCTGCAGATACCCGACGGCATGGGCATCATCATCCGCACCGCCGGCGTCGGCCGCGCGCCTGAAGAACTGCAGTGGGACATGAACTACCTGCTCCAGGTCTGGACCGCGATCACGCAGGCCGGCAAGGAAAACGACGCACCGTGCCTGCTGTTCCAGGAAAGCAACGTCGTGCTGCGTGCAATCCGCGACTACCTGCGCCAGGACATCGGCGAAGTCATCCTCGACACGCAGGCCGTCTACAACGACGCGCTGACCTTCGTGCGCCAGGTGATGCCGCAGTTCGAAAGCCGCATCAAGCTGTACCAGGGCACCGTGCCGCTGTTCACGAATTACCAGATCGAGACGCAGATCGAGAGCGCCTTCCAGCGCGAGGTGAAACTCCCCTCCGGCGGCTCGATCGTCATCGACCCGACCGAGGCGCTGGTTTCGATCGACATCAACTCCTCGCGCGCGACGAAAGGCAGCGACATCGAGGAAACGGCGTTGATGACCAACCTCGAAGCTGCCGACGAGATCGCACGCCAGCTGCGCCTGCGCGACATGGGCGGCCTCATCGTCATCGACTTCATCGACATGATGTCGCAGAAGAACCAGCGCGACGTCGAAAACCGCATGCGCGACGCGCTCGAAATGGACCGCGCGCGCGTGCAGGTCGGCAAGATTTCTCGCTTCGGCCTGCTCGAGATGTCGCGCCAGCGACTGCGTCCTTCGCTCGGCGAAACGAGCGCAACCGTCTGCCCACGCTGCAACGGCCAGGGAACGATCCGCGACATCGAATCGCTGTCGCTGTCGATCATGCGCCTGATCCAGGAAGAGACCAACAAGCAGAACAACCGCGAAGTGCGCGCGATCGTGCCGGTCAGCGTCGCATCGTACCTGCTGAACGAAAAGCGCAGCGAAATCACGACGATCGAAATGCAGAGCAAGAAACGCATCATGATCGTGCCGAACCAGCACATCGAAACGCCGCACTTCGACATCCAGAGCAGCAACACCGAAAGCAGTGAGCGCAGCTACGAGATCGAGCCCGACGAAGACGTCGTCATCGAGGAACACAAGCCGCGTCCCCCCGTCGTCGCCGACGTGCCCGCCGTGCGCACCTCGCAGTTGCAGACGGCGCCGCCGCCGGTCGTCCAGTCCGCGCCTGTGGCAGTCGCAGCACCGGCGCCTGCCGCCGCGCCCGCTCCAGCGAAAAAAGGTGGCCTGATGGCCGCGATCGCCTCGATCTTCGGATTCGGCGAAGCGGAAACGCCGCCCCCTGCCCCGCAGCCCGCACCGGCCCCGCAGGGTCAGCGTGAAGGCCGTCGCAACGAGCGCCATGGCGGCAAGCATCGCCGTGATCGCGACCGTGAACGCGGCGAGCGCGGTGAACGTGGGGAGCGCGGCGAACGTGGTGAACGCGGTGAACGTGGCGAACGCGGTGAAGGCCGCGAACGTCCGGAACGTGGCGAACGCGAAGGTCGCGATCGCAACAGGACGCAGGCCTCCGCCGAGCCGGGTGCAAGCCGTGCCGCTGCGCCAGCTGGCGCCGTCGGCGAAGACGACGCACAGCAGCCGCGCAAGGAAGGCAGCCGCCGCCGCCGCGGTGGCAAGAACCGCAATCGCGGTGAACGTGGAGAGCGCAGCGAACGCCCAGCCCTGTCCGCGGGACAGGATGGTGACGTCGCCGACACGGCGCAGGTGAATGAAGCCGTCGATGCCAGCCAGGACCAGGGCGGCGACAGCCGTCCGCGCGCCGGCCGCCGTCCACCGGAAAAACGTGGCGCGCACCAGCCGCGCCAGCGCCAGCGCGGTCCGCGTGAAGACCTGCAGCTCGAAGGCAACGTCGCGCCGCAATCCACGACGCGCCCGGAAGCCGTGACGACCGCCGTCAGCGACAGCATCATCGCTCCGCTGTCTGCCGCCGCGATCGCCGACGCATCGCTCAGCAACGAACCGACGCAGCCGGCACTTGGCTCCGACAACGCGCAGGACGCGGTACGGGAAACGCTGCAGGAAGCGGCGCAGCATGCCCACGAAGCCACGCCGAACCTCTCCGAGTTCGCCGCTCCGCAGGCAGACGCGCCAGCCGCCGACGCCGACGTTGCCGACGCGAATGCGCAGTTCACGATGCCCGACCAGGTCGATAGCCTGATGGCCGAAGCCGAACAGGCGGAAGCCGCAGTGCAAAGCCCGATCGGCGAAGAAGTGTCGATGCATGACGCACCGGCCGCGAGTGATGTCGCGCCAGCGGAAGCGGAGCCAGCAGCACCGGTCATGAGCGCGCCGATCACGAGCGCCATGGCTGACGCCCCGGCGCCGTCAGCGACGCCGGAACCGGCTCGCGAACGTCGCCGCGCACCGAACGATCCGCGCAACCGCATGTAAGCAGGATCGATACGCAACACCCCAAAAAAAGACAGGGCCGCGAGGCCCTGTCTTTTTTTTTGCGCTCGATATTCCGGAGATCGCCGTCAACGCTCTCCGCTACGACTCACTGCCTGTCGTATACCAGCGAGAAATCGACGACCACCTGCGGGTTGATCGACGGCAGGTTCGCGATCGTGCGCAGCTCCTCGACGCCCTCGGCCAGGCCGAAGTCGCCAGCCGCGACGAGCAGCGGCTTCGCGAGTTGCACGAGCACGGTGTCGGCGTCGAGTTTCACGATCTGCAGTTCCGCGGCCACGTCCTTCGTCACGCCGTGCAGGCTGACGCTGGCGGTATAGGACTGTGGCTCGCCCAGCGTGCCTGGCGCCATCGCGTCGAGCATGGCTGCATCGACTTTCACGCTGACGTCGGCGCTCGGGAATTCCCCGACGCGAAACGCGATGTCGCGCATGCGCTGGTCGCGGATCTCGATTGCGGTGTTGACCGTCGCGAGATCGATCGTCAGCGTGGCCGTGCCGTCGCCGGCGATCGCGCCGCTGAGGCCGCCGAAGCTGTTCACTTCGGAGATCGCCGCGGCCTTGCTCGTGACGTAGTGGAACCTGGAATTCGCGGCGTCGAGCGTCCAGTCTGCCTGCGCGGCGCCGCTCAGCAGCAATGCGGCCATGCCTGCGTTCAATGCTTTCGATTGCATATGTATCCCCTCTTCTTCCCGTGTGTGTCAGAGACTGGCCGTCAGTTCCGGTATCGCTTCGAACAGGTCGGCGACGAGCCCGTAATCGGCCACCTGGAAAATGGGTGCCTCGGCATCCTTGTTGATCGCGACGATCACCTTGCTGTCCTTCATGCCGGCGAGATGCTGGATCGCACCGGAAATGCCAATCGCGAAATACAAGTCGGGCGCGACGACACGGCCGGTCTGCCCGACCTGCATCTCGTTGCGGCAGTAACCGGCATCGACCGCGGCGCGGGAGGCACCGATCGCGGCGCCGATCTTGTCGGCGAGAGGTTCCAGCAGTTTGAAGTTGTCGGCGCTGCCGAGACCGCGGCCACCGGAGATGACGATCTTCGCGGCACCGAGATCCGGACGCGCGTTCTTGCTGAGGGCTTCGCTGACGAACTGCGCCGGTTGGTCCCCGGCAACGAATGCGACGGGTTCGATTACCGCCGCCGCCCCGGCTTCGGCCGCCGGGGCAAAGGACGAGGCCCTGACCGTCATGACCTTCACGGCATCCGACGACTTCACCGTCGCAAGCGCGTTGCCTGCATAAATCGGCCGAACGAAGGTCGACGCATCGACGATCGTGATCACTTCGGAAATCTGCGCGACGTCGAGTTTCGCCGCAACGCGCGGCAGGAAGTTCTTTCCGGTCGTGCTCGCTGCCGCAACGATCGCGCCGTAATTGCCTGCGAGCGACAGCACGAGCGCGGCCAGCGGTTCGGCCACGTGGTGCGCGTACGCTGCATGATCGGCAAGCAGGACCTTGCCGACGCCGTCGATGCGCGCGGCGGCATCGGCGACGGATGCACAGCCTGCACCCGCAACGAGCACGTCGACGGACGCACCCAGCTTGCGCGCGGCGCTGACGAGCGAAGTGGTCGCGCCATTGAGATTCTGGTTATCGTGTTCGGCAATGACGAGCGCGTTCATGGCAGCACCTTCGCTTCGTTCTTCAGTTTGTCGACGAGTTCGGCGACGCTCTGCACTTTCACGCCGGCCTTGCGTGGCGGCGGTTCGCTGACGCTGACCGTACTCAAATGCTGTTTCAACGTGACTCCGAGCTGTTCGGGCGTCACGACGTCCACCGGCTTCTTCTTCGCTTTCATGATGTCGGGCAGTTTCGCGTAGCGCGGCTCGTTCAGGCGCAGGTCGCTCGTGATGACGGCCGGCAGGCCCAGGCTCAGGACCTGTTCGCCACCTTCGATTTCGCGCGCGACTTCGACGCGGTCTCCCTTCACATCGATCTTCGAAGCGAACGTGGCCTGTGGCAGGTCGCACAGCGCGGCGAGCATCTGGCCGACCTGGTTGTTGTCGGAATCGATGGCCTGCTTGCCGAGCAGGATCAGCGCAGGCTGTTCCTTCGCGACGACGGCCTGCAGCAATTTCGCGACGTTGAGCGATTCGAGTTCATCGGAGGCCTGCACGTGGATGCCGCGGTCGGCGCCGAGCGCCATCGCGGAGCGCAGCTGTTCCTGCACCTTGTCCGAGCCGATCGATACGGCGATCACTTCGGTCGCTGCGCCCTTCTCCTTCAGTCGCACGGCTTCCTCTACGGCGATTTCACAGAAGGGGTTCATCGCCATCTTCGCGTTCGCGAGATCGACCCCGCTGTTGTCTGATTTGACGCGTACTTTCACGTACGCGTCGATGGTACGTTTCACTGCCACCAGGATCTTCATCGGTATTTACATCTGCCTGTGAGGTTATTGCTTGTTGCGGCTGGACTTTTTGCCTGGGCTTTTTGCCTGGGCTTTTTGCCTGGACTTATTGCCCGGACATATAGCAAGGAAGTTACCGCTGCGCGAGGCTGGCAATTATAATGTCGGCCCATCCTCTTTTGATACCCAAAGGCCCTGTTTTGCCCGCTACCGCCCCAGGCTCCACCCCTGTCGAACGTGAAAGCATGGATTTCGACGTCGTCGTCGTCGGCGGCGGTCCCGCCGGCCTCGCCACCGCGTGCAGGCTCGCGCAACTCGCGCGCGAGCGCCAGCACGCACTCAACATCTGCCTGATCGAGAAAGGCTCCGAGATCGGCGCGCACATCGTGTCCGGTGCGGTGATCGAAACGCGCGCGCTCGATGAACTGTTCCCCGACTGGCGCAACATGGGCGCGCCGGTGACCACCGCCGTCACGAGCGACACGATCCATTACCTGCACAGCGAAACCGGGTCCGTGCGCGTGCCGCGCGTGCTGATTCCGCAAATGCTGCACAACGAAGGCAACTACGTGATCAGCCTCGGCAACCTGTGCCGCTGGCTCGCGCAGCAGGCCGAGGCACTCGGCGTCGAAATCCTCGCGGGCTTCAGCGCGGCGACATTGCAACAGGATGCCGATGGCCGCATCACGGGCGTCATCACCGGCGACCAGGGCGTGCACAAGAATGGCGAACCGGGCCCGAACTACACGCCCGGCTATGCACTGAATGCGCGCTATACGGTATTCGCCGAAGGCTGCCGCGGCCATCTCGGCAAGGAACTGATCAGGCGTTTCGCACTCGACAAGAATGCGACGCCGCAGCACTACGCACTCGGCATCAAGGAAATCTGGGAAATACCGGCCGACAGGCACCAGCCCGGCGCCGTCATGCACACGCTCGGCTGGCCGCTCGGCAACGGCCGCACGAGTGGCGGCGGCTTCCTGTACCACATGGATGCGCACCAGGTGTCGGTTGGTCTCATCACCGACCTGAACTACGACAATCCCTGGCTGAATCCCTTCGAGGAATTCCAGCGCATGAAACTGCATCCGGTGTACGCGAACCTGCTGCGCGGCGGCAAGCGCCTCAGTTATGGCGCGCGCGCGATCGCGAAAGGCGGACTGCAATCGCTGCCGAAGCTTGCATTCCCCGGCGGCGTGCTCGTCGGCGACGACGCAGGCTTCGTGAACTTCCTGAAGGTGAAGGGTTCGCACGCGGCGCTGAAGTCCGGCATGCTCGCCGCTGAAGCGCTGATAGACGCGTTGGTGCGCGACGACGCGCCCGCGGTACTCGCCGACTACGAGCGCCGCTTCGAAGCCTCGTGGCTGCACGAGGAGCTGCACCAGCAGCGCAACTGCGGCCCTGCCGTCCATCGCTTCGGCACACTCTTCGGCGCGGCCTTCAGCTGGTTCGACCAGCTGCTCGGCGGCAAGCTGCCGTTCACGCTGAAGGACACGACACCGGATCACGCCGCGCTGAAACCGGCCGAAAAAGCGCCGCGCATCGAGTACCCAAAACCTGACAACGAACTGACCTTCGATCGCCTCAGCTCCGTGTTCCTCTCGAACACCTTCCACGAGGAAGACCAGCCGAGCCACCTGCTGCTGGCGGATCCCGACACGCCGGTGCAGTTCAACCTGCCGCAGTATGACGAACCCGCGCAGCGTTACTGCCCCGCGGGCGTCTACGAGATCGTGCGCGACGAAACAGGCACGCGCCTGCAGATCAACGCGCAGAACTGCGTGCACTGCAAAACCTGCGACATCAAGGACCCTACCCAGAACATCCGCTGGGTGACGCCCGAAGGCGGCGGCGGTCCGAACTACCCGAACATGTAGCCACGCATGCCGCTGCGCCTCGACCGCATGGCCGAACTCGACGCAGCGCTCGCCGCGGGCGCCCTGCTGCTCGTGCCGAACTACCGCAGCAGCGACCAGCTCGTCGACCAGCTGTGCCTGCATCGCCAGCAGACGCAGGCAGGCATCGGCAACGTGTTCCGCAAGCCTCCCATCCGCGCGATCGACCTGTGGTTCACCGAACTCTGGAACGAACTCGCGCAATTGCATGGTGCGGACGTGCTGCAGTGGCGCGTATTGCAGCCGATGGAGGAACAGCTGCTGTGGCAGCAGGTCATCGAAAGCGAGTCGCCCGAGCTCGTGCTGCTCAATCGGGACGGCACGGCCAGCACCGTCGCCGAAGCGTGGCGCCTGCTGCAGCAGTGGCAACTCCCGCTCGGCGAACTGCGGCGGCACCTCAGCGTCGGCAACGATCCTGCGCACAGGGACGACCGCGAGTACGCCTGGCAATGGCTGCAGGCCTTCGAGCAGCAGTGCCGCCAGCGCCAGCTGCTGACCTTCAGCGGCATGCTCGTGCAGCTGCTGCAGTTCATCGCCGACGGCACGCTTTCGCGCCTTCGATTGCTGCCGCCCGCGCTGCTGCGCGCCGGCTTCGATGCACCGCCGCCACTGTATAGCGCACTGTTCGCCTCGCTGCAGGCACAGGGTGTCGAACTCGGCGACTGGCATTTCACGGCGGCCGCGCCGCTGCGGATGCTGCAAACCTGCGGCGAACCGGCCGACGAATGCCGCGCGGCAGCCGAATGGGCGCAGGCCATCCTGCAGGCAGATCCGCAGGCCAGCATCGGCGTCCTCACGAGCGACAGCCAGCTGCTGAAGGGCGACCTCGAACGCTGCTTCGCGCAGACCTTCACGGCGGCGCCGCACCTGTTCAGCACGATGCAGGCTGGCGCCCTCACCGACGCACCTTACGTGCACAGTGCACTCGCAAGCCTCTCATTGCTGCAGGAAGACATCGACACGCTCGAACTCTGCGCGTTGCTGCGCTCGCCCTGGCTGCTCGCGGCCGACGGTGAAGAAGGCGAGCAGGATGCGCGCGCGGAACTCGAACTGCGCGTGCGACGCACCCAGGCGCTGCAAGTCCGCAGCGTGCAGCTGCGCGAATGGTGCATGCAACAGGACAAGCCGTGGCACTGTCCGCAACTCGGCGGCGCGCTGCTCGTGCTGCAGCAACGCGCACTGCGGCAGCCGCCCCGGCAATCGCTGCAGGCCTGGCTGCAGTTTTTCATCGCGAGCTGGGACCTGCTGCTGCCGCGCGCCACGCTGCTGCAAAGCGGCGACCGCGCGCTCGTCAAAGCCTGGGAGACCCTGCTCAGGCAGGTGCAGCTGAGCAGCACGCTGCTCGGCATGCATGACTTCACGAGCGCCACCGCCCTTCTCGCCCGCATGGCCAGGGCCGGTACGCTCGCAACCGCGAACACGCAGGCACGCATCCAGTTGCTGACGCCGGTCATGGCAGCCGGCCTGCATTTCACGCACCTGTGGTGCATGCAGATGACCGAAGCGCTGTGGCCTGGCGAGCAACAGCCGAACCCGTACCTTCCGCTGAACCTGCAGCGCGAGCACGGCCTGCCCGGCGCCGATCGCAGCCGGCACCTGCAGGCGACCCGCGAATTGCTGCAGGGCCTGGTCGACCGCACTACGCAGCAGGTCGTATTCAGCCATGCGCTGACGTCGGACGACCTGCCACAGCGATGCACGGGCCTGCTGCAGGACCCTTTGCATCGCGACACACGCGATGCAAATACCGGCCGCGGCGGGTTGCATCCTGCGCTCGCCGACTTCGGCACCACTGCGCTCGACGTGGCGGCCGACGTGACGACAGTGCCGCTGCCCGACACGCAGCCGGCGTTCGGCGGTTCGAACGTCCTCGCGAGCCAGTCCGCCTGTCCGTTCAAGGGTTTTGCGCAGCATCGCCTGCAGGCGCGCGAGCTGCCTCGGCCTGTCTATGGCCTGCCGCTGCACGCGCTCGGCGAGTGCATACACGAAGCACTGCAGATCTTCTGGCAAGGCATGCAGAGTCACGCAGCACTCGTCGCCAGCGGCGAGGCGGCACTGGAACAGGCTGTCGGGAACGCCGTCGCGCCGGCCCTGCAACGCCTCTCGCGCCTGTATCCTGGCGTGCTGACGCCGGTGCTGCTGCGGCTCGAACGCAAACGCCTGACGACGTTGCTGTTGAACTGGCTCGACATCGAACGCGCGCGTGGCCCGTTCACGGTGATCGCCACCGAGCAGGAGCTGCTGTGGTCGCTACCACGCCTTCAACTCAAGCTGAGGCTCGACCGCATAGACCGCCATGCCGACGGCAGCACCGTCATCGTCGACTACAAGACCGGACGCAGCACGACGACGCGCTGGGAAGACCCGCGGCCCGCCGCGCCGCAGCTGCTGCTGTACCAGCTCGCCGTCGATGCAGAACGCCGCCATGCGGAAACCGGAGCGCTGCTCTATGCACGCATCAACGTCGAAGAACCCGGCTACGACGGAATCGCGCACGATGGCAGCGTCTATCCCGGCCTCTCCTTCGCCGAACAGAAATCCGTCACGCAGCCTGACTGGCCGAGCCTGAAGCAGTACTGGCAGCGCGTCGTGACGCAGCTCGCCGATGAATTCCTGCAAGGTTACGCCGCAGTACAGCCCGCACGGCGCGACAGCTGCACGTATTGCCACCTCGGCAGCCTGTGCCGCATCGCGGAATTGCGCACGGCGGACACGGCGGAGGAAGCGCGATGAGCGCCTACATCCCTGCCGACCACACGCAGCGCCGCCAGGCCCTCGACATCGGCGCGTCGTTTTGCGTGCAGGCGCCGGCCGGCTCGGGCAAGACGGAACTCCTGACGCAACGCCTGCTCCGCCTGCTTGCACACGTTCAGCAGCCGGAAGAAATCCTCGCGTTCACGTTCACGCGCAAGGCCGCCGCCGAAATGCGCAACCGGCTGCTTAACAGCCTGCACGAAGCGGCGCGCTTCGTGCGTGATCCGGCAGCCGACTGGAACAGGCTCGAGGAACACAAGCGCCTCACGTTGCAGCTGGCGGCCGCCGTGCTCGAACAGGACACGCGGCAGCAGTGGCAGTTGCTGGAGAATCCGCAGCGCCTGCGGCTGACGACGATCGACAGCTTCACGTCGTGGCTCAGCGCACAGCTGCCGCTCGGCGCGAGCCTCGGCGCACGCGCCGTCATCACGACCGACATGGAGCCGGTGTTTGCCGACGCGATCCGTGCGACGCTCGCGATGCTCGACACACCCGGCCCCGCCAGCACCGCGTTGCAGCAGTTGCTGCCGCATCTGCAGAACAACCTGCAGACCGCCGAAAACCTGCTGCAAAAACTGCTGTACCAGCGCGATCAGTGGCTCCCGCTCGTCAAGAGCCTCGAACGCGGCGACGCACGCGCCGAACTCGAAGGCACGCTGCGCGAACTGATCGAAGGGCAGTTGCGCGAGGCTGCTGCGCTGCTTGCGCCATGTCAGCGTGACCTGCTCGCCCTGCTCGCGTTCGCCGTCGAGAACCTGCAGGACTTCCCCGACCACGAGCTGCACCGCATCGACGTGACGGAATTGCCGGGCCTCGGCGCCTCGCACGCGGCCGACTGGCGCTGCGTGATGCGTTTCCTGCTTCTCGCGAGCCTCGACGGCTTCCGCAGCCCGAAAGGCCTGCAGGCGAAACATGGCTTCCCGAGCCAGAAGGACGCCGGCGGCAAGGCGCAGCAGGAACGTTGCAGGACGATGAAGGCGGCGTTCGGGACGCTGTGCGACAGCCTGCTCGATGGCGGCTGCCTGCCGGCCCTGCAGATGGTCGCACGGCTTCCCGATGCGCGTTATGCCGACAATCAATGGCAGGTGCTCGATGCGCTGTGCACGCTATTGCCCGTGCTGGCCGCGCAGCTGAACCTCGCGATGCGCGCGCGCGGCGTCGTCGACCATACCGAAACGAGCCTCGCTGCGCTGCGTGCGCTGGGCGACGACGACGCACCGACCGATCTCGCGCTGCGCCTCGACTATCGCATCCGCCACATTCTCGTCGACGAATTCCAGGATACCTCGTCGATGCAGTTCCACCTGCTCGAGAAGCTGACGCTCGGCTGGGAGCCCGGCGACGGCCGCACGCTGTTCATCGTCGGCGACGGCATGCAGAGCTGCTACGCATTCCGCAACGCGAAAGTGAGCCTGTTCCTGAAGGCGCGCAATGAAGGCATCGGCACGGTGCAACCGCAGCCGCTCGACCTCCGCGTGAACTTCCGCAGCGACAGCAGCGTCGTGCGCTGGGTCAACGAGGTGTTCAGCAAGTCGTTCCCCCGCCTTGACGACCTGGCGCGCGGCGGCGTGCGCTACAGCACGAGCGATGCGCGTTTCCCGGATCCGCTGACGCCCGGCGTGCATGCGCACCTGTGGGTCGACGCGGCCGATACGACGACCGACAGCGCGCAGCGGCACCGGCTCGAAGCCGAGGCGATCGCGCAGCTGTGCGTGCAATTGCAGCAGCAGGATCCCGAACAGAGCATCGCGATACTCGTGCGCAGCCGCTCGCACCTGCGTGAGATCGTACCGGCGCTGCGCGCGGCCGGACTGAAGTGGAATGCCAGCAAGATCGACCGCCTGCTCGCGTATCCCGACATCGCAGACCTGTTCACGCTGCTGCGCGCATTGCTGACGCTGGCCGACACGACCGCGTGGCTTGCGCTGCTGCGCACGCCATTCGTCGGCCTGCTGCTGGATGACGTGCACATGCTGGCGGTGCAGGCACAGTCAGAGTCGGCCAGCCTGTGGACCGTCATGCAGCGGCACGCAGGCACGGCTGGCCTCAGCAGCGATGCCCATGCGCGCCTCGAGCGTTGCGTGCCGCTGCTGCAGCAGGCCCGCGCACGCCGCCAGTTGCAGCCACTGCGGCAGGTGCTCGAAGCGCTGTGGATCGCGCTCGGCGGGCCCGCCTGCCTGCAGAATGCGGCGCTGCAGCCGAACGTCGCGACGTTCTTCAGGCTCGTCGGCGAGCATGCGCCGCACGGCGACGTCATCGACATCCACGCGCTGGGCGAGGCGCTCGACGCGACGTACGGCAGCGCGGTCGACGAGTCGATTCGCCTGCAGCTGATGACGATCCACAACGCGAAAGGCCTCGAGTTCGATGCCGTACTCGTGCCCGGGCTCGATCGCCTGCCGCGCGCGAACGATCGCGAACTGCTGCTGTGGCATGAACAGCTCGATGCGCACAACCGCAGCCGGCCGCTGCTGGCGCTGCTGCCGGAGAGAGGCCAGCCCGACGACCTGCTCTACGAATACCTGCGCTTCGAGCGCGAACAGCGCGACCTGCTCGAGGCGACGCGCCTGCTGTACATCGCCGTCACGCGCGCGGTGCGCTCCGCGTGGCTGTTCGGTTATGTGAAGAC
>DASWWP010000034.1:0-78235 GCA_036405915.1 Pseudomonadales bacterium | reverse complement strand
CCATCCTGCGGGCGGCGCTTCTCGGCGACGTTCATGCGGCCGAGCGCCTTGATGCGGCTCGTGACCGCCGACAGCACGTTCATCGGCATCTGGTACACCGTGTACATCACGCCGTCGATGCGAAAGCGTACGTTGCCGATGTCGCGGCGCGGCTCGATGTGGATGTCACTGGCGCGCTGGTCGAAGGCGTACTGCAGCAGCCAGTCGACGATGCTGACGACATGCTGGTCGTTGGCTTCGGGATCCTTGCCCTTTCCAATCTCGAGCATCTGCTCGAGGTTCGTGATTCCCGGCGCCTTGTTCGAACCCTTCGAGCTCGCATAGTTGATCGAGCGCGCGAGGCGGTAAAGCTCGGTGCTCAGGCGCTGCAGTTCGACCGGGTTTGCGACGACCCGGCGGATCGGCTTGCGCAGGATGTGCGCGAGGTCCGGTTCCCACGAGGTAATGAAAGGCTCGGCAGACGCGATGACGACCTCGGCAGGCGTGACGTCCACGGCCATGATCTTGAACCGCTGCGTGAAGGCATACGACATCACCTGCGTGACTTTCGCCGCATCGATCGACAGCGGGTCGATGCGGTAATACGGCTGGCCTGCGAGACCGGCGAGCTTGTGCGTCAGCGTTTCGATGTCGAGTTTCTTGCCGGGGTTCTTCAGGTCGTCGAGATTCTGTTCGGCGATCCACGCTAGCGGATGCATCTTGTGCGCCGCTTCACCGCGGCGGCTGTTGACGACGTTTTCGAGGTCGTCCTTCGCGATGTGCCCGTCGGCCAGCAGCGTATCGAGAAACACGCGCAGATCCAGCGCACGGTTCTGGCCGCTTGCGGGTCGCTGTGAATTCATGAAGGGCGCGGTTCCGGCGGGAAATGTGGCGCGAAGTATAGCCGATTACCGCTCGACCGCCGCAAAAGCAGCGCCCGCCCCGTACTGCACACTTCTCGGAGCGGGAGTTGCCCGGGGAAAAAACGTTCAGCCGTCGGTCAGCTGCTTGCGGAGCTTCTGGATCGTGAGCTGCAGCTTTGGCGCTTCGAGCACTTCCTGCTTGAGCTTGCCGATAGTCGTCGACACGGTGCCGTAGCGCTGCAACGCAAAATGCTCGGCGATGACCTGCAGCGTGATGCCACCGGCCTCCTGGCACAGGTACATCGCGACCCAGCGCGGAATGTTCTTCGAGCCAGGGCCGCGCGCGGCCTGCAGGATGCTCTTCGGCGTGACGTCGAAGTTGTCGGCAACCAGCGCGACGATCTTCTGCAGGCTCGGACGCTTCCGCGCCAGCGCACCTTTCGATGCGCCGCGCGTCGCAGCCGGCGCCAGCGCCGCGCGCGCACGGCTGCGGAAGCGCTCATCGCCGAGAATCGACAGCTGGTTCTTCTTGCTGTAGAAGCGTTGCAGCTCGGGATCGATGCCTTCGCTGACATAGGCGGCATAACGCGCCGCGGCGCCACCGACCTGCGCAAGCACTTCGTTGCGCACGAGCGCTGATTGCACGCTTGCCGCACCTACACTGCCAGCCGATTTGCCGCCCAGATAGGCCTGCAGGCTCGACCACCGCCAGCTCGAATAGCGCGCGGGCCGACGATGCAGGTAGCGTGACAGCGCCAGCAGGTAGCGTTCGGGCTGGAACAGCACCGACTTGTAACGCGAACGGAACACAGAGCCCTTCGACTTTTTCAGCCGCTGGTAGTTCTGCGTGTACAGGCCATCGACCTGGCGCATGAAGCGGCTCAGGTTACCCTCGGGTGTTTTGACGAGCAGGTGGTATTCGTTCTTCAGCAGCGACCAGCAATGCACTTCGACATTCAGGCGCGCAGCGGCTTCGAACACGCCGGATAGAAACACCTGGAAATACTGGTCGCCGGGGAACAGCTTCTGGGCAGCCTCGGCCCGGTTGCTGACGTGGTAATAGGCATTGGGGTATTCGATGCGGAGCGGTCTGGCCATGTGGTGCGCGATCCTGTAAGGCGGGGTGCGTCCGCGTTGCGTTCTGGCGGGCGGACTGCAGGATTAAAACGGGGTGTATGCAAAGTTCGCACCAGCGCGACGGTAACGCTGGAAATTGATACATGACGGTCTGGCGGGAGGCGCCAAAAGCGGTGTGCAATGGGATATGGAGACGGCGAATCCGGCGTGTAGCCAGAGGACTAGGCGGGACGCTTGGCCACGAAAAACGCGCGTTTTGGTGCCGGGTGACCCTCGACCGTGCGGCTCGCGTCGTCCGGATCCAGGGCCTCAGGCAACGACTCGAAAGTCATCCAGGCGGTCGCGCGCTGCTCCTCAACGGTCGTCACTGATACGTCCACAACTCGCACGTCAGTGTAACCAATCTTCTCAAGCCAGCCGGACAGGGTAGCAGTTGTGGGTAAAAACCACACATTTGGCATGCGAGCGTAACGATCCATGGGAACGAGTACATGACCATCGACGCCGTCGATAACAAGGGTCTCGAGCACCAGTTCCCCGCCCGGCTTCAGGGAGTTTCGCAGGTTCAACAGATGGTCGAAGGGCGAGCGCCGGTGGTACAGGACGCCCATCGAGAACACCGTATCGAAGGCCTGCAAACCCTCCGGCAACTCTTCGAGCGCGCACGGGAGGACGTGCACGGCCGGCGCCGGCACGTAACGCCGGACGGCCCAGTACTGAAGCGCATACAGCAGGTGCGGATCGATGCCGAGCACGAAGGCGGCTCCCGCCCCTGCCATCCGCCAGCAGTGGTAGCCATTGCCACAGCCTACGTCGAGCACGGTACGCCCCTGTAGCGGCGACAGGTGCGGGGCTATGCGCTCCCACTTCCAGTCGGACCGCCACTCGGTGTCGATCAGCAGGCCGAAGAGTTCGAGCGGCCCCTTCCGCCAGGGATGCAGGCCCATCAGCGCCGCGCGCAGGTTGTCACGTTCGGCAGCAGAGAGCTGGTCCGCGCCACCGATCTTCACGCGGTCTCGCAGCTCGACGTGCGCCGGCTCGATCGCGGGCAGGTCCCGCAAGGCCTTCAGCCAACGCGGGAAGTCGCCATGGCGATTCGACGTGGCGAAATCGAGGGGCACTCGCGCGGCGAGTGGCGCGAGCGCCGGCATCGACGCTAGCTGTGCGCGCAGCGGCGCGTAATCGGGGAGCCAGGCCATCGTCACGCTTGCTTCACCGCCACCATCGACGCGAAGTTGAAACACTGGAACCACACGGCGAAGCTACCGAACCCTGCCGCACGAATGCGCGCTTCATGCGCACGCAGCGTTTCGGGTACCAGTACATTTTCGATCGCGGCGCGTTTGCGGCTGATCTCCGTCTGCGTGTAGCCGTTCTGTTCCTTGAAGCGATGGTGCAGATCGATGAACAGCGCGTTCAGCGCCGGATCCTCGAAGTGGATTTTTTCCGACAGCACGAGCATGCCCCCGGGCTTCATGCCGTCGTGGATCCTGCGCACGAGTTCGGCACGCCGCGCCGGTGCGATGAACTGCAACGTGAAATTGAGCACGACGAAAGAGGCCTCGCGGATCTCGGTATCGAGGATGTCCGCGCATTGCAGCGTAACGTCCGCGCCATCAGGTTCGCGCGCGATGATGTCTGCGCAGCGCGCGATCATCGCGGGGGAGTTGTCTATCGCGACGATGCGGCAACCCGGTGCCCGAATCTGCCGCCTCATCGAGAGTGTCGCGCCACCGAGCGAGGAACCGAGGTCGTAGCAAAGCGAATCCGGCTGCGCATAGCGCTCGGCGAGCGTGCCGATCATCGCGATGATCGTGCCGTAGCCCGGCACCGAGCGGTTGATCATGTCGGTGAAAACGGCGGCGACGCGCTCGTCGAACACGAAGTCGGTTACCGGACCCTCCGCGCGATACAGGGTGTCCTTGGCAGTATCACTGGATGTCATGGCCGCAGCGGTCAACCCGCGCCGTGCTGGAAGCCCAGGTTCGCGAGCGCCTCGCGGATGCTTTTTGCGGTGTCCGCAAGTTCGTCCTGCGGTAGCGCGCGCGCAAGCTTGAAGTCGATGTCGTTCAGGCTGTCGATCGGGATCAGGTGCACGTGCGCGTGCGGCACTTCGAGACCGATCACGGTCACGCCGACACGCTTGCTGGGAATCACGGCCTTCATGCCTTTCGCGATCTTCTGCGCAACATTCATCACGTGCGCCGCGGTCGCTTCCGGCATGTCGTCCCAGTGGTTGATTTCCGCGTTCGGAATCACGATCAGGTGGCCTGCGCGAATCGGCTGGATCGTCATGATCGCGAAACAGGTATCGTCCTTCCAGACGAAATGTCCCGGCAATTCGCCCGCGAGGATTTTGGTGAAGATGCTGGCCATGGAAAAAAGTTCCGCAACAAAAATCGGAAGTGACTATAGCACGGCAAAACGCGCACACGCAGCCGCGACACCTGTCTCGCCCGTTTGTTGGCTTGCGGAATTGCAGTAAGCTCGGCCGCACCCCGCCAACTGGAGCGCTCGCATGAATGCAAGACCAGTGCTGGCCCTGCTATGTGGCACCTGCCACGCCTGCGGTGCGTTTGCGCAATCCGATACGTCGGCCTTCGAAGGCGTGTGGAGCAGCTGGCTCACGACTCAGGAGCATCCGGCCTGGCAGGTCGAAGACTATCTCTGCTTCGTCGGCTGTCCGAAAGCCGCATACGAGCATCTGACGCAATTACTCGCAGATCCGGCTAACGATGCGCGTCCGCTGGACGAACTCAGCGCCGAGACGCGCGACTTCATCACCGAATGGCTGCGCGCGCACTCGACGCCCGCCGGCCTTGCACTGATGGAAGGCGGCAGCGACTCGGGCAATGCGAACCCAGACTGCCAGCCGCACGACCTGGTGCGCGCGGCGACAAGCCCGTTGCCGTTTGCGATGACACGCGACGGCGCTGTGCTCACGCTTACCTACGAAGAAGGCAACCGCACACGCACCGTATATCTCGGCGATCGCATGTTTCCGGATCCGCTGGCTGCGAGCTCCCTCGGCTATTCGATCGGCCGAATCGAAGACGACGGCGCGCTCGTCATCGAAACGCGCGGCCTCGTCGCATCCACGTATCCGCCGATCACGATCAATGCAGCTGGCGGACATAGCGACCAGCTGCGCAGCGTCGAACGTTATGTCGTGACGCCGGGCGAAACGCCGATGCTGACGCTCGAACTCACGCTCGACGACCCGGTGACGCTCACCGAGCCCTACGTTTACCTCAAGCGCTGGATCGCGACGCCTGGCGTCGGACTGCGTGCAGACAGCTGCGTGACAGCGGCCCTGTGATGGGCATCGCGCGAGGCATCACTGCGGAACCGATCAGGTTCAGAAGCGAAACGTCCAACGCACTTTCGATGCAAAGCCCGTGTTGACCGGCATATAGCTGCCGTCCTCGATTTCCCAGCCGTGGTTGAACACGAGGAACCAGATGTTGCCGGGCTGCACTTCCCAGCGCATGCGGCTGTTCCATCCAAGCGACTTGCTGACGCTGTTGTGCTGCAGGAGGTTCTGCCACATCAGGCGCGGCGTGATGTTGAAGTCGAGGTTCACGCGTGTGACGGTGAAATCAAAATTGCCCTGCGGCAGCCTGGCATCGACGACCTGGTAATTGATCGCGCCGAAGAACAGCGGCGATGGCCGCCACTCGACGAAGCCTTCGTACTCCTTGACGGTACCCGTCCAGAAGTCTCCCCAGCGATAGCGGAACTCGCCGCTGAGCTTGCGAGCATTGCTCGCCTGCAGGCGGATGCGGTGGCGCGTGAAGGTGTAGTCGCCCGGCGGAATGATCACACCGCGTGAAATCTGGAACGGAGCATCGAGCACTTCGCGCACATTGATCCAGTTCCCTTCGATGCGGTCGTTCTGCTGGTTCGCGAATTCGACGAGCTTCAGGATGCGTTCTTCGGTCTGCAGGTCGCCGTCCATGTCGGTGATGTGCGTCCAGCGCCAGCCATGGTCGATCAGGCGCAGGTACGTGTCCGCACCGAAACGCTTGCGCAGGCGGCCTTCGGTTTCCGCCATCTTGATGCCCGCGCGGTTCACGAAGCCGAGCTTCGGCGCGAAGTTCGGCTGCAGCTCGCGGAAGCTCACGTTCGCCTGCACACGGTCGTTCGGGTAATCGACCTTCACGCCATATGCGAGATCGTCGTCGTCGATGCCCGGGTTCTCGGACTTCTGTACCCACGCGTCGCCGACGATGACGTTGCCGCCCGGCAGGTTGCTGTTGCGATACTGGAAGTCGGTGCCGTAAAGGCGGCTGCCGTTATTCGAGTTGGCGTCGCCGTCGGTGACGATCATGCCGATGCGCGATTCGGCGAGCACGCCGGTGCTCGCGCGGAATACGGTGAGGTCCTGCGCGTCGAGTTCGTGCTTTCCCTCGATGTGCGTGCTGATGAACCCGAGGTTCAGCGGACCCACGCGGCCGGTCATCTTCGCACCAAACTTCAGGTCGAGCTGCTCGCCGGTGTTGATGATGCCCATGCGGCGTGAGAAGAACGGGATGCCGTTCTCCTGGTTCAGGCCGCCGAACTGGAAGATGTCGGCGTCGTTCAGGAAGAAGTCGCGCGTTTCGGGAAAGAAGAGGTTGAAGCGGCCGAGATTGTTCTGCACCTGGTCGACGGGTGCGTCGGAGAAGTCGGAGTTGATCGTGATCTGGGCCGTCAGCGACGGCGTCATGCGATACGTGATGTCGCCGCCGGCAAGCACGATCTGGTCGGAGTCGCCGATGAAGCGCTGCTCCGTCGTGCGCACCGTGAAGGTAGGCACGATGTCGAGGCCCATGCCCTGCCGAAGATCCTCGAGGCCGGCCATGTTGCCGAAAGCAGCCACGTAGTTGTCGCCACGGTTCTGCGAGATGTTGGCCCAGCGCATGCGCTCGTTCTTGCGGCGGATGCGACGGATCACTTCGAGGCCCCAGGTATCGAGCCCGGGTTCGAACGACAGCGTCTTCATCGGAATGACGAGTTCGACCGTCCAGCCTTCCGCATCCATCCGCGCCTTGCCATCCCAGATGCCGTTCCACTGCGAGACCCAGTTCTGGTTGTTCTCGACGCGCGCATCGTGCAGCGCGCCGGCCGGGTTCATCGCGAAGCCGAAGGCATTGCGCCTGTCGGAGAAGGTGTCGAACATGAACACGACGTGATCCTGCGATTCCATGTCGGCATCGCGCCGCAGTTCGGTGGCGACCACGGCAGATGGATCGGAGTCGTACGCGCGAAACGCGACATACAGGTTGTCGCTGTCGTACGCGACCTGGAAGTAGGCCTGCTCGCTCGGATCGGCGTTGAGCACCGGCTGTGTCTGGCGAAAGTCTTCGTGTCGATCGGCCTGCTGCCACACCGGGTCGTCTAGCACGCCGTCGATCGTCGGCGCCGCGTCGGTGCGCAGTGCGCGGATCTGCGGCCTGTCACCAGTGGACTGCGCGAGCGCACCGTGAACGACAAGACCCTGCCCGACCAGGCAAAGCAGCAGCGCGTGACGTAAGGAAGTCTTGCTCATCCAATCCTCAAAATCGGGGACACCAGGATGGACCTGCGCTGCCTGTTCTTCTTATGGGTGCTGCAGAGGGCCTGTGATGCGTGAATTCAAAGCCGGGCATTATACCCGGCAGGACATGCATGACATCTGCCGGAAACCCTGCTGACCGCGCGTGATCGTCTTTATTTCAGACGCCGCGTGGAATCGCGCGTTGCAGAGGTAGCAGCTCACACATTATCGAGCGGCACGGCCGGCGTGCTGACGACCTGCCGCAGCACGAAGCTCGAATGTACGTCCGTTACACCCGGGATGCGCGTGATCCGGTTCAGCAGGAAGTCCTGGTACTCCTCCATGTCCTTCACGAGCACCTTCAGCTGGTAGTCCGCCGACTGCCCCGTGATCAATATGCACTCGATGACCTGCGGATGCGTCTTGATCGTGGCCTCGAACTGCTCGAAGCGGTCAGGCGTGTGGCGATCCATGCTGATCTGGACGAGCGCCATCAACTTCAGGCCGAGCGCAGAGGCATTCAGTTGTGTGACGTAGCCCTTGATGAATCCCCCCTCTTCGAGCGCACGCACACGCCGCAGGCACGGCGAGGCGGACAGGCCGACCTTGTCCGCCAGCTCGAGGTTGCTGATGCGGGCATTGCGCTGGAGTTCGTCGAGGATGCGTTTGTCGATGCGATCGAGGGTCATCTTTCAGCTCGGGGTTGGTTCCCTTTGGGACCGACCAATGGCTCCGGCATCCCGGAAAGGTTTACGTGTACGGCCCTGGACATCGGCTCCTTACCTGGAGCTTACGGGCTCGTAAATGCCAATGATATCCACTAATGAGCAATTATTAGCCTTTAATAGCCCTTAAAACAAATGTATATGCCCATATTCTCCAATTCAGAGACATTTTCGCAATTTAATGCGTCGCACGCTCCAGTAAACTGCGCGCCTCGAACTAAGAAGGTCCGGTCCGGCCGGACAGCGGAGATAGACGATGAGCGATACGAGCAGCACGACCCGGAAGATGTACGACCACCGCAAGTACAAGCCCTTCCAGCCGATCGGCCTGAAGGACCGTACGTGGCCTGACAAGGTCATCACGCAGGCGCCGATCTGGTGCAGCGTCGACCTGCGCGACGGCAACCAGGCGCTGATCGAGCCGATGTCGGTCGCGCAGAAGAAGCTCATGTTCAGCCTGCTCGTCGACGTCGGCTTCAAGGAAATCGAGGTCGGCTTCCCTGCGGCCTCGCAGCCGGACTTCGACTTCGTCCGTTACCTGATCGACGAAAAGAAAATTCCTGACGACGTGACCGTCCAGGTGCTGACACAGGCGCGTCCGGAACTGATCCAGCGCACCTTCGAAGCACTGAAGGGTGTCAGGCGCGCGATCGTGCACCTGTACAACTCCACGTCGGTCGTGCAGCGCCAGAAAGTCTTCAAGCTGGACAAAGCCGGCATCAAGGCCATCGCCGTGAACGGCGCGAAGGAGGTGCTGCGCTGCGCGCAGGCGGCACCGGAAACGGAGTGGTACTTCCAGTATTCGCCAGAGAGTTTCACCGGCACCGAACTCGATTACGCCGTGGAAGTGTGCGATGCGGTGAACGACGTGTGGCAACCGACGCCGCAGCGGAAGGTCATCATCAACCTGCCGGCGACCGTCGAGATGGCAACGCCGAACGTGTATGCGGACCAGATCGAATGGTTCCTGCGGCACGTGAAGAATCGCGACAGCATCATCCTGAGCCTGCACACGCACAACGATCGTGGCTGCGGCGTTGCGGCGTCCGAGCTGGGCCTGATGGCCGGCGCCGATCGCGTCGAAGGTTGCCTGCTGGGCAACGGCGAGCGCACGGGCAACCTCGACGTCGTCATCATGGGCATGAACATGTACAGCCAGGGCGTCGATCCAAAACTGGATTTCTCGGACATGGATCGCATCACCTCGGTCGTGAAGCAATGCACGCAGATCGACGTGCATCCGCGCCAGCCGTATGCCGGCAGCCTCGTGTTCACGGCGTTTTCGGGCTCGCACCAGGATGCGATCAAGAAATGCCTCGACCTGTACCAGGAAGGCGAATCGTGGGAGATCGCATACCTGCCGATCGACCCGCGCGATGTCGGCCGCACGTACCAGGACGTGATTCGCGTGAACTCGCAGAGCGGCAAGGGTGGCGTCGCGTACGTGATGGACAGCAAGTACGGCTTCCAGCTGCCACGCTGGCTGCAGATCGAGTTCAGCCGCGTCGTGCAGAAGGAAGCGGAAACGAGCGGCCTCGAAGTGACGCCGGAAAGAATCCACGAACTGTTCCGCCGCGAGTATCTCGACCTGCCATCGCCGCTGACACTGAAAACCTTCTCGATCGACAAGGCGGCGCACGAAACGATCAAGGGCCAGATCGAACTGGACGGCAAGACCTTCGAGGTAAAGGGCAAGGGCGCCGGCATGCTAGCCGCCTTCGCTGATGCGCTGCAGACCACGTTCGGCATCCAGTTGCAGATCCTGGAGTATGGCGAACATGCGCTGAGCCAGAACTCGAACGCGGAAGCGGTGACCTACCTGCAGGTGAAGCACGAAAACCGCCGCTTCACCGGCATCGCGATCGATGGCGACATCGTGACCTCGTCGGTCAATGCGCTGCTGAATGCAGTCAGCCAGATCCTGTACAGCCAGCGGCAGCAGGCAGCCTGAACCGGATCTTTAGCCCCGGCAAGCGCTGGGGCGAAAGGTTGCAGAATCCTGGTCGCGGGGCGGCGCCCCGGCGCCGTCGTTGTTCTCGCCGCGCCTTTTCCCTACCATCCTCCCGTCAGGATTCGCAGGCGCGGTCTGCAAGGATTCGACCGCGACAATTGCGCCCATTTAATCGCGCGGTTATTAACCTCCTACCCACAAACCCGGCATTAATGACGAAAGCAAGACTCGAATATCCCACAATGCCGTTTGAGTACGAAGTCGTGCGCAGCAAGCGCAAGACTTTGGCGATTCATATCCGCGGTGGGAAAGTGACGATCAATTCTCCGCTCCGGGCATCCGTCGAGTGGATATCCGAGTTCGTCAGGGACAGCGGCCCGTGGGTGCAGGGGAAGATTCGTGACCAATTGAAGAAGCAAAAGGAAGTGCTGGTGCTCGCCGATGGACACGACGTCCCCTTCCTCGGCAAGCCACGGCGGCTGCGCGTGAAGCTCGCGCCGCGCGCGAAGCTGGAACTGGGCGACGATGAATTGCTGATCCATGCGCCGTCCCACGACAAGGTAGAAAAGGTGTTTGGCGGCTGGCTGCTCGAGCAGGCGCGCGAGTACATGGTGTCGCAGAGCATCAAAACCGCGAAGGCGCTGGGCCTCGAGCCACGCCTGAAGCACGTCGTATTCCGCCGCACGCGGAGCAAGTGGGGCCACTGCGAAGACAACGGCGTAATCCAGTACAACCCGCTCGTCATGATGGCGCCGCGTGCGGTCATCGACTACCTGATCGTGCACGAAGTCTCTCACCTGCGGCACCTCGATCATTCGCCGCGCTTCTGGAAGCAGGTGGCCGTGCTGTGTCCCGACTACAAGAAGCACCGGGACTGGCTGAACGTAAACGGTCACAAGTTATGGACAAGCTGACCTGCTCTTAATCCCGCGAAGCCGTGGGATGCAGCGCCTTGCCGTTGCGCACTTTCAGCTTTTTGCGCCCGGTCCCAGCCCTTTAACCCGCGACGGACTGTTCAGATCAACGGCACGGACTCCCGCTTTCGTGGGAATGACGAAGCGTGCGAGAACCGGGATGACGCTCGGAAGGACGGATGGTCAGGCTACCCGCGTGAACATCAGGTCCCACACGCCATGCCCGAGCTTCTGTCCGCGCTGCTCGAACTTCGTGAGTGGCCGCTCGTGTTCCGTGGCCCATGCGCCGGGGCCGTTGCAGTTCTGGAAACCTTCCGCATCGCTGAGCACTTTCATCATGTGCTTTGCGTAAGGCTCCCAGTCGGTGGCGAGATGCAGGACGCCTCCGATCTTCAGCCTGGGCCTCAACTCCTGGATGAAGTCGCCCTGGACAAGGCGGCGTTTGTGGTGGCGCGTCTTGTGCCAGGGATCCGGGAAGAAAATCTGCACACGGTCCAGCGTGCGGTCGGCGACGCAGTCTGCAAGCACCGCTTTCGCATCGGCTTTGTAGACTTTCAGGTTTGTCAGCTGTGCGTCGGCCGCAAGACGCAGGATGTTGCCGACACCGGGCGGATGTACTTCGACGCCGATGTAATTCCAGTCCGGATGCGCCTGCGCCATCGCAATCAGCGACTGCCCCATGCCGAAACCGATTTCGAACACGAGCGGTGCGTCGCGGCCGAAGGCCTGCACGGGATCGAGATGGCTGGTGGCGTCCAGTCCGTGCAGTGGCCACTGCATTTCGTAAGCCTGTTTCTGCGCGGCGGTCATCCGGCCGATGCGGATGACGAATGACTTTACCGTGCGCAGCGGTATGCCCGTCTTCATCTCACCCATGGCTTTTCAATCCATGGCAGACACGCGCGAGCTGCAACCAGCCGCCGAGAAACAGCACCCCACCGATCGGCGTAATCATGCCGAGCCACGTGGCGCCGCTGAGCGCAAGCACGTACAGGCTGCCGCAGAAAACCACGATGCCGGCGACGAACAGGCCAGCAACGAGCGAGAGGCCCGGAGGTGCTGCATGCATGCGCTGCAGCAGCCCCACGCCGAACAGCGCCAGTGTATGGAACATGTGGTATTGCACCGCCGTCTGCCAGGTCTCGAGCAGCGAGGCATGGATGCGCGTTTCGAGCGCATGCGCGCCGAAGGCACCGAACAGCACGACGAGCAGGCCGTTCAGCGCGGCTATGGAAAGCATTCTGGGCATGGAGGAATGAGGCAGGATCGATCGGCGGTTGAACGTGCTGGGCGATTATTCGTTTGCTTCTGCAGAAAAGCAAAAGCCGTCTCGAGGACGGCTTTTGATGTCGCAGCATTGGGCGATCAGGCTTCCATCAGCGCCTTGACCTTGTCCATCGCGTTCTTCTCGAGCTGGCGGATACGCTCGGCCGAGACGTTGTACTTCGCAGCAAGGTCATGCAGCGTGGACTTGCTGTCGCTGAGCCAGCGCTGCGTCAGGATGTCGCGACTACGATCGTCGAGCTCCTTCATCGCAACGTACAGGCCATCGGTGCTCGTCTTCTCCCAGTCGTCGTTTTCGACGCTGCGGGCCGGATCGTAACGCGTGTCTTCCAGATAAAACGCGGGAGCCTGGCTTGCTTCTTCCTCGTCGGCATCGGCGGCACCGTCGAACGAGGCGTCATAAGCGCCCATGCGACCTTCCATCTGCGTCACAGTCGCGGCATCGACACCGAGGTCGTCGGCCACCACCTGGACTTCTTCCTGGCTCAACCAGCCGAGGCGCTTTTTCGCGCCGCGCAGGTTGAAGAACAGCTTGCGCTGCGCCTTGGTCGTAGCGACCTTGACGATGCGCCAGTTGCGCAGGATGAACTCATGGATTTCAGCCTTGATCCAGTGCACCGCAAAGGACACAAGACGCACACCCACTTCCGGGTTGAAGCGTTTCACCGCCTTCATCAGGCCCACGTTGCCTTCCTGGATCAGGTCGGCTTCACTGAGGCCATAGCCGGAATAGCTCTTGGCCACATGGACGACAAAGCGCAAGTGAGCCAGTACTAACTTCCTGGCTGCATCCAGATTCTCTTCGTAGTAATACTGCTTGGCCAGCGCCATCTCCTCTTCGGCAGAGAGAATGGCGATGCCGTTGACCGCAGTGATGTAGGCCCCGAGGTCGCGCCCCGGAACCATCGTGTCCATGACTTGCAGGTCTTTGCCAGTAATCGTGTTTTTCATGGTCAACGCCTTCTTCGAAGCCTTGGCGGCTCCTTTTCCAGCGAGCTTTTTGGCCGATGTGCCGGCGGTTTTGCCTGAGCCTTTACGAGACTCGACAGCCGTATCCAGATCGCTGTCGAGATCATAATCGGCATCGGATTCCAGTACCGGATCCAGGTCAAATTCAAGTGTCTTCATATCCACGGCTCCTGGCCGCGGGGGGCGCAATGTAGCATCAAGACCAAACTGCGCCAACCCGAGGCTCTTCAGTAGGGTTCAGAAGGCCGTCGTGCGCCCTTCCTGAACCCGGATTATGGCTTCTATATGGTGGCCGATCGGACGTTTTCAAGCGCGGCCGGTCGCCATGAAGCCTCCTTGAACATTTTGACCGACGAGGGCGGCTCGCGTTGCATTCGAAGATAGAATGGACCCAATCGGCATTAACTATCAAAGCGGAAAGCTCATGATTAATAAGGATATAGACCTCTCCACCCCGATCCATCCCGTGCTTGCCTCGCGCTACAGTGGCGTCTCTTATGATCCCGCACGCCCCGTCTCGGGGACCGACCTTCGTTCGCTGGCGGAAGCCGCTCGCTGGGCGCCTTCCTGTTTTGGCGACCAGCCCTGGCGCTACCTCATCTGTAGTCGCAGCCATGAGCCCCAAGCCTGGGACAAGGCTTTCGCCTGCCTGAACGAGAAGAATCAGGAGTGGTGCCAGCACGCGCCGGTTCTGATCGTGATCTGCCATGACACCTTGTTCGTCCACAACGACAAGCCGAACGCGCATGCCGCCTATGACACCGGCGCCGCGTCGATGAGCCTGTGCGTGCAGGCAGCCGCCCTCGGCCTGATGACACACCAGATGGCCGGCTTCAGCGCCGCCCGGGCGCACGAGCTGTTCGATATACCGGAACGCTACAAGCCGATCGCGATGATGAGCGTCGGATACCAGCTCCCGGAAGCCCAGTTGCCGACGCAATTCCGCGAACGTGAGCTGAAGCCGCGCGCGCGCAGCCCGCTCGGCTCACGCTTCTTCGGGGGGGAGTGGGGCAAGGGCCTGTAGCCAGGAATCGGCGGCGCCGTAGTTACGCAGCAAGTCGGCCAGGCCTTCCGGCGGAACTGCTCGGCTGAACAGGAAGCCCTGTACGGCATTGCAGCCACTGCGTTCGAGATGCGCGAGCTGGGTTTCATTCTCGACCCCCTCGGCGAGCGTTTTGAAGCCAAGGCTTTGCGCGAGCACGATGATCGAATTGACGATCGCATCGTCGCCTCCCTGCTGCCCAAGGCCACGCACGAAGCTCTGGTCGATCTTCAGCGTGTTGAGCGGGTAGTGCTTCACATAACCGAGCGCCGAATAACCGACCCCGAAGTCGTCGATCGACAGCGCGACGCCGAGCCCATGCAGCCGCGTCAGCAGGTCGAGCGTGTAATCCGAGTTTTCGAGCGCAATCCCTTCCGTAAATTCGAGTTCGAGCAATTGCGGTGCAAGGTCAGCGGCTTCCAGCGCGTCGACGACCGTCTGGTAAAAATCCGGTTGCCGGAACTGGATCGTCGACAGGTTCACGGCAACGGTGATTGGCGGCAGCCCCTCGGCTTCCCAGACCTTGCACTGGCGGATGGCCGTACGCAGCACCCATGTGCCGATCTCGACGATCAGTCCGCTCTCCTCCGCGATCGGGATGAAGCTGCCCGGCAGCAACAAACCGCGCTCCGGATGCTCCCAGCGCAACAGTGCTTCCGCGCCGATGATCCGGCGCGTCGCGATATCGATCTGCGGCTGGTAGTACACGCGCAGCTGGTCCAGTTCGACCGCCTGCCGCAGCTCCGACTCCACCTTCAGCACTTCGCTCGACTGCTCGTGCATCTGCCGCGTGAAGAAACGCAGGCTGCCCGCCCCGGCTTTCTTCGCGCGAAACAGCGCCGCATCGGCGTTGCGGGCGAGCTGCTCGAAGTCACGCGCATCGTCGGGAAACAGCGCGATGCCAATGCTTGCCGTGACGACGACGCGCTGCTGGCGCAGCATGAACGGCTGCGTCGCGGCTTCAAGCAGCCTGCCAGCCATCTGCGCCGCGCCATCGGCACTGGTGCCTGGCATCAACAGCTGGAATTCGTCTCCGCCGGCGCGGCACAAGGTGTGATGCGGCATGGTCAGCGCCTTGAGCCTTTGCGCGAACTCCAGCAGCAGTTCGTCACCGACGCTTGGCCCGAGCGACTCGTTGATGATCTTGAAACGATCGAGATCGACCGACAGCAACGCAACGCGGCCCTTCGCCTTCTGCGCCGTGGCGAGCGCAAGACGCGCACGATCACGCAGCAGCTCGCGGTTCGGCAACATCGTCAGCATGTCGTAATTGCTGAGGAAGGCGATTCGTTCGTCCTTGACCTTCTGGCCGGTGATGTCCGTGGAAATGCCGCATAGCGCATAGATGCTGCCGTCGGCGCGCCGCAGCGGCAACTTCACCGACAAATAGGTGTGCGCCACGCCAGTCGACCTGACCGTGACGGTTTCCTCGCACTGCAGCGTCTCGCCGCTGCGTAGCACACGCGCGTCGTTCGCATATACGCGTGCAAGCCCTTCCGGTTCGAAGAATTCCTCGCAGGTGGAATGCAGCATGTCGAGCTCCGTAACGCCGAGCAGGTCGTACATCTCCCGATTCGCGTACAGGTAACGGCCTTCGGTGTCCTTCAGGTATATGCATGCACCGACGTTCTCGAGTATCGCCGACATCTTTGCTTCGTTTTCGGCAAGCGCCTGCGCAGAGCGCTCGCGTTCGCGCTCGAGGTCGAAGGTGTCGAGCGCGAAACCGATGTCGTTCGTCATCTCTTCGAGCAGCGCGATCGACTCCGCATCGAAGGCATCGGCCTGCGCGTGGTACACGGTCAGCGCCGCATACGGCTCGCCGGCACGCCGGATCGGGAAGGAACCTGCGGAACACCAGCCGTTCGCACGCGCGAGCACATGCCACGGGCGCGGTTCCGGTTCGGCGCGGTAATCGTGCACGATCACGCTTCGGTTTTCGCGCAAGGCAGTGCCCGTTGGTCCGCGCCCGTCCGCTATGTCGGCCCGCGTCGAGATATCGAGCCCTGCAAGGACGTCGAGAGAGGCGCCGGCGACAGCGAGCGGCACGACACGCGTCGTGCCGGCTTCCACCGCGCCGACCCACGCGAGGGCCATGCCGCCATGGTCAACGGCGGTGTGGCATACGAGCGAGAAAAGTTCGCCGGGCTGCGTGCGGCGCAGGATCGAATGGCTGGTAGCACTCAGCGCCTTGTAGAGGTGGGTCAGCCGCAGGATGCGCTGCTCGTGCTTGCGGCGTCGCGTCATGTCGCGCAGCACGGCGAAGTACTGGCGCGCATCGATCGCCCCAATGCTGACCTGCGCCGGAAAGCTGCCGCCATCGCGCGTGCGGCATTCCCATTCGGCAAGCCACCTGCTTCCCGGTACCGCCTGTGCCAGCTGCACGTCGAGTTCTGTCGCATCCAGGCCGACGAGCGCGGGCAAATTACGACCAAGCAACTCCTGCTTGGGATATCCGAACAGCTGCTCGGCAAGCGCGTTGGCGTCGAGTACGCGGTACTGCGGATCGAACAGCAGTACACCTTCGCCTGCGTTGTCGAACACGCGCGCGAAGCGATGTTCGGCATCGTGGCGCGCTCGCGCCAGCAGCCAAACGACAAGAGCGGACAGCAGCGACAGTAGCACGCCATTCGTGCCGACCAGCACGCTCTGGCTGCTCGCGTTGATGCTGCGGAGGTATTCGGGCGTCGCATTCGTCAGCAAGGTCCACTCGCGTCCGCCGACACTCAGTACGCGCCGCATCGTTGCATGCCCAGGATCGATGGCGTCCTGGCCGGACGCATGCGTCGAGCGATACAGGAGGCTGTTGTTCCCCGGCTCACCGTCGTGGATTTCGAGATAGATGTCCGGGTGGAACTCGCCGCGCATGCCTTCCATCAGCTCATGCATGCGAAAAGGTACGTCAACCCATCCCACGATCGCACTTTCGCGCGCGGCCTGCGTATCGAGCGCGGCACCGCTGCGGTAGACCGGGAGATACATCACGAAGCCGTATGCATTGGCGCGCGATGCGTCCTGCACGAGTGTCGTGCGTGCCGTGATGGCCATGTCGTTCAACGCCAGCGTCTGCGCGATGGCGGCGCTCGCTTCGGCGTTCGACAGCACGTCGAAGCCGAGTGCCGCGCGGTTCGCGGCGAGGGGCTCGATCACGACGATCGGCGCGTAGCGCCGCCGCTCGCCAGGCGGCATGATGCTGTAGGCGGGATCCACTTCCGCTCGCTGCTGCTGCTCGTGTGCTTCCCGCTCGTCGCGCGCGACGAGCTTCGCAAAGCCCACACCGGGAACGCCTGGCAGGTTGACGTCGATCCGCAACGAGTCGACATAGGCACGGAACGCCTCGCGATCGAACGTGTCGGCGTTCGCGAAATAACCCTGCACGCCGCGCATCATCGCCTGCAGGGTCTGCAGCCGATGCTCGATGTTGATGGCCACGCGTTCGGCGGCGGCATTGAAGGAGGCTTCGACGTACTGGCGCTCGCGACGGATGTCGTTGCGCACGAACCAGGCCGTGATGACGAGCCCGAAAACCAGCACCGCTCCTGCCAGCAGCCATTGCCGATGCACTGGCGCAGCGCGCCCGGCGGCGTACTGCTTCGCGCCCGTGCTGGACCTGTGCATGGCAGTTTGCGTGGGTTCTGGCGCGGCCTCGCTCACGTCACGTCCTCGTGTCGTTACCTGGCCTCTGGAGTCTAAAGCGTTTCAGAGAATCCGAACACTGCGCAGCACGGCCTCGGTGGTATACGTAAAAAAGGGAGCGTCGCGCGCCGCGCCCATTATGCTCGCGCTGGAGCATTCACCATTCACGGCTGCCCTGCTCCTTGTTGTAGAACACGACACCGAGTTCCCCGTCGAGCAGACCCACGTGCGCGCTCACGGCCATGCCGCTCGTTACTTTTTCGGGGGCGACATCCATCACGCGCGAGAGCAAGCGCGGACCTTCCTCGAGTTCGATCAATGCCGCGCCGAAACTGCCGCCGGCCTCCGACGGCCGCTGCACGAGCGTGACCGAAAGTACCGTTGCGCGGCCCGTCGGCTCGACCCATCTGAGATCCGCCGCGCCGCAGTGCTCGCAGGACGCGCGCGGCGGGAACACGTGCATGCCGCAGTCCCTGCATTGCTGGATCATGAACCGGCCCTGATGCAGGGCCTGCGCGTACAGCTGTTCGGGTTCGCGGGTTTCAGCGTGAGTCACGACTTGTCCCTGTTTGCACATTGCGCAGGAATTATAGGCGACATTGACCTCGCGAACCCCGTGCCGCAAGCTCGCGCTCCTTCAGTTGCCACTCGCGAAAGACATGACGCAGCAGCTCAATCACCGGCAGATCGCCTGGCGCGTCGCGCAGGATTTGCCGCAGGGGACCCACGTACTGCTCGGCGGCGGCATGCCGCAGCTCGTGCCCGGTTACGTCGCTGACCGTGGCGGTATCGTGTTCGAAAGCGACGAACGCATGCGCGAAACCCGCGCGCGCGGAGAACCATACGATGCACGTATTTTCGATTATTACGTGGTCGGCGCGCGCGAAGTCTCGCAGGCTGGCGATCTCGTCGAGCATGCCGCCGCGGGGCAGGATGCCTCCGCGGCTAAGTCTTTCGTGCACACCGGCATCCCGCGCGTGCTCGTCATGGCGGAGTACTTCGCGCCGGACGGTCGCCCGACGCTCGTTCCACAGTGCAGCAGGCAACCGGGCTGCGCACGCTGCGTGACGACGCTGTATACCGACCTCGCTATACTCGACCTGCGCGAAGGCAAGGCCTGGCTGCGTGAAATCGTCGAAGGCATCACGCTGCACGTGTTGCAGGCGGAGACGGACGTGCCGTTGCACGTAGCGCCCGGACTGCGCCTGCTGCATGCACCGGACCTGCGCTGACCGCCATGGCGCGTCACGAGCGTTCATGAAAACGCGCGCATAAAAAAAGGGGCTCGAAAGCCCCTTTCTTCGTTGCGTGTCGCTCAGAACTCGAGATACGGAATCATGCGGCCGAGCACGATCACGATGATCCAGATGACGATCGAGACCAGCGCGATGACTTTCGCGCGGAACGGCGCTTCCTGGCCATCGGCCAGCTGTTTCAGTTCGGCATGTTCGCCGAACCAGAACCACAGCGCGTTGATGCCGGCGAGCACGATCATGCCCATCTTCCACTGGAAGCCCAGGTTCGGGAAGTAGGCGTACGGGTCTGCAGCAAGGAAGGCGATGCCGGAGAGCAGGTTCACGGCGAATGCGCCGATCGCGAGCGGAATGTAGTACTTCATCGCTTCGTCCATGTTGATGAAGCGGATGAGGCCCACGACGCGCAGGTCGACGAGCAGGAGCGAGCCGAAGAGTACCGTCAGACCGAGGAAGTGGAAGGTTTCCATCATCGGAAACATCCACGAATAGTTCACCATCAGGTCGTGCAGGGCGGTTTCACTGAGCCAGTTAGCCAAAGGTTCCCAATTCATGATTTCTTCCTCACACCAGGTAGGCCATCAGGCGGCCCGTGACCATTCCCACCGTCCAGCATGCAATGCACGCAACGGCGAGAAGTTTCTGGGTGACCTGGGGTTTGTTGTCTCGCACGGCGCCGAGAACGAATTTCAGCAGGATGCCGCCGAGGACGATCGCACCGATCTTCAACTGGAAGGTGCCCTGGAAGAAGTAGGTCGTCGTCGTGCCTGCGAACAGCACGAGGCCGGAGATCAGGTTGATGATGAAACCGACCCAGCCGACGATCAGCAGTTTGTCGAAAGCCGGCACCGACAGGCGCGGCGCGAAACCAAGCACGCGCAGGCACAGTACGACGACGACGCCCATCACGGTTGCCATGCCGACGGCATGGGCCGACAGCGTGATCGGATAGCCCCACAACGATTCACGAATGAAGATCCCGATCGGGCTTTCTTCATACCACAGTAATAAATCCATATTCACATCTCACGAAAGTACGCAGCCCAGGCAGCGTAGGGGATTGAAGGCGGAGTGTAGTTGATCGGTATCAAGACGAGGCGTGCCGCAAGTGCCGACTGAGCTCCGGTCGTAATTGTTGTTGTTGAATTAGCTCGAAAAAACGCGGCTAAAGTATAGGCCCAATGTGCAATCAATGTGAACAGCCCGCGCGCACTCAGTAGCGCGGGTCGTACATCAGTGCACGTACTTCGTCGGCGAACTGCGGACCGATGATGCGGCGCGTGAGGCCCGTCTTCGCAGCGGATTCGGCAACGGCCACTGCGATCTGCAGCGATACGTCACGGATCTGCGTGAGCGGCGGATACAGGCAACCCGCATGCAGCTGGCCAGGCGTCACCGCTTCGGCGAGCGCCTTTGCCGCTGCGATCAACAGGTCGTCGGTGATGCGCGTGACCTTGCCATGCAACACGCCAAGCCCGAGGCCCGGGAAGATGTAGGCATTGTTGCCCTGCCCCGGCACGCGCATCTCGCCGTTGACGATCACCGGCGCGAACGGACTGCCACTCGCGAAGATCGCCTTGCCGTTGGTATGCGTGTAAGCCTCTTCGGCAGTGCATTCCGCCTTCGTCGTGGGGTTCGACAACGCGAAGATGATTGGCTGCGCGTTATGCCGCGCCATCTGCTGCAGGATTTCCGGCGTGAAGGTGCCGCCGCGCGCGGTGGCGCCGATCAGCGCATTCGGCTTGATTGCGGCAATGGCCTGTTCGAGCGTCATCGGCGGCATGTCGGCTGCGAATGGCGCTGCGTGCGGCGTCAGTTCTTCGCGATCCTTCGTGATGAGGCCCTTGCTGTCGCAGCAGAAGCAGCGCGAGAGCGCTTCTTCGCGACTAAGGCCTTCCTGCTGCATCGCGATCGCGAGCAGGCCCGCGATGCCAGTCGCGGCAGAACCGGCGCCGGCAAACAGGAAGGTCATGTCGGACAGCTTCGTGTTCGTGATGCGCGAAGCCGCAAAGAAACCGGCCACGGCCACGGCGGCCGTACCCTGGATGTCGTCATTGAAGCACAGCAGGCGGTCCTGGTACTTCTCGAGCAGCGCCACGGCCTGCGGCGTCGCGAAGTCTTCGAACTGCAGCAGCGCATTCGGGAACTTGCGCATCACGGCCTGGATGAAATCGTCGACGAATGCGTAGTATTCGTCGCCACGCACGCGCGCTTCGCGGCGGCCGTGGTAGCGCGGGTCCTCGCGGAAGCGCTGGTTGTTCGTGCCGACGTCGAGCGTGATTGGCAGGCACTGCGCGGGATCGATGCCGGCGCAGGCGCAATACAGCGACAGCTTGCCGATCGGAATGCCCATGCCGCTGACGCCGAGGTCGCCGAGGCCGAGGATGCGTTCGCCGTCAGTGACGACGATCAGGCGCACGTCGTCATCGAGCCAGTTACCGAGGATATCGTCGAGACGATGGCGATGGTCGATCGAGACGTAGAGGCCGTTGGGTTCGCGGAACAGGTTAGCGAATTCCTGGCAGGCCTGGCCGACGGTCGGCGTGTAGACGATCGGCATCATCTCTTCGATATGGTCGATCAATACGCGGTAGTAGAGCCGCTCGTTGCGCTTCTGCAGGCCCGCCATGTAACGGTAGCGGTCGATCGGGGTGGCTTCGTTGCGGAGGTTCTCGAGAATCCAGGCGACCTGCTGCGTCATCGTGCTGACGTTCGGCGGGAGCAGGCCATGCAAACCGAATTCTTCGCGTTCTGCCTCTGTGAAGGCAGTACCCTTGTTCAGGCGGGGGTTATGCAGCAGGGAAAAAGCATTGCGCATGGACAACTAAATCGTGCTGTCTGGAAAAGGGCGGCAGATTAGCCATCCGTGCGGCGAGTGTAAAGACAAAGCCCGTAAACAATCGGGTGAAACCACTTTCAAGCGACTGCCATTTTAAGCAAAATCGGGCCAGCTGCCGCGCGTCCTTTATTGCTGCGCATTTCGTGCGCCGCGACGGTGCAGCAAAAGGGGGAAGCCATGCGCACGTGGATTGGATACACGCTTGCCGCCACACTGTACTGGCCCATGTCGTTCGTGATGGCACAGGATCCGATCGCCGGCCGCTTCGGTTCCGCGGCGGGCTGCCTGCGCGACAGCGCGAGCCGGCTGCATTCGCATATGGACTGCGGTGAGTTCCCACGCGACGACATCGTGATCACGACGGAAATCCCGACACAGCCCATCGTCGTATCACTGCCCGACGTCGTGATCACCGACTGCGAGGCACAGATCGAATTCAACTACACGCAGCGCGGCGCGATCGCCCGTGTCGAAGGCAGTATCGAGAACGAAACCTGTGCCGCGTCCGAAGGCAGCTTCACGGTGTCCATCCGCACTTCCAACGACGACTTCGAGCAGGTGACGCAGGAGTATCACGAGACCTGGCAGCGCGGTGACGACCAGCCCGTGAACTTCAGCCACGATTACGAGATCGGCGACAATGTCGATCTCATCCGCGTGCGCACGCTCAAGTCCATGTGCAAGTGCAGCGCGCCGGCCGAGTGACCTCGCACGGTTTACAGCCCTCCGTATTCAGTGAAACACCCAATTAACGCGCCTGAAGGCGCCAGTTAAGTTGCCGGGGCATCACCTGAACCGGAGCTCAGCATGGACATGCAGGAACTTCACCGTGGCCGCCTGATCGATCACGTCCAGATCGTCGTGCGCGACCTCGATGCCTCGCAGCGCTTCTACTCGGCCGTATTCGAGGCGCTCGGCGTACCGTTCGGCGGCAAGGGTGAGGGCTTCTTCTGGGCCGACGAATTCTGCGTCTCGACGGCCGACAGCCCGGCCGCGCAGGGCCACGTGACCGGACGCACGCACGTCGCCTTCCAGGCAAAGCACCGCGCGATGGTCAACGATTTCTACAAGACCGCACTGGCAAATGGCGGCACCGACAATGGCGCGCCGGGTGAGCGTTCCTCCTATCACCCCGGATACTACGCAGCCTTCGTGCTCGATCCCGACGGCAACAACATCGAAGCCGTGCATCACGGCGAAGGCAGGCGCAGCGCGCCTTCCGTCCGCATCAATTTCTGAGGCAAGGACCATGGCACAGCCAACACCGAACAGCGAAAAGTTCATGGCCGGCGAAACCGCCAGCATTGAAAACATCCACTCGCGCGCCCTGTCGATCAGCCTGAACGGCGAAGATGGCAGCAAGCTGACGCTCGAACTCGCACCAGGCCAGGTCATCGGCTTCACTGCGGGCCAGACCAACGCGGAGCTGACGCTGCATGACGGCGACTCGTCGTGCCTGCGCGTCATCAAGCCGGAAAACGCATCGTAAGTTTCGTTACACCGCATCCTCAACCCAAGGAAAAACTGCGCGGCGCAGCGTCATTGCATGCACGACGTCGCTCCGCACTGAAGGAAGGCAACATGTACCAGGCAGTACTGAAATTCTGGTTCAACGAAATCCCGCCGCAGAACTGGTGGCTCAAGGATCCGGGGTTCGACGCCGTGATCCGCGAGCGCTTCGGCGCGCTGCATCGCTCGGCACACCTCGGTGAGTGCTGGGAGTGGCGCAAGCAGCCGCATGGCCGCCTTGCCGAGATCCTCGTGCTCGACCAGTTCGCGCGCAACATCTACCGCGATACCCCGCTCGCCTTCGCAAGCGATGCGATGGCGCTCGCGCTCGCCCAGGAAGCGATCGCCGGCGGCCACGACACCGCACTCGCACCGCTGGAACGCGCCTTCCTGTACATGCCGTTCCAGCACAGTGAGTCGCGCATCGTGCAGGCGGAATCGCTGCGGCTGTTCGAGGCGCTCGGCGAGCCCGAGCAGTACGACTTCGCGGTGCGCCACAAGGCAATCATCGACCAGTTTGGCCGCTTCCCGCACCGCAACGAGATCCTGTGCAGGCAGCCGACTGTCGAGGAAGAGGCTTTCCTGAAAACACCGGGTTCGAGCTTCTAGTCGCGCACCATCTCGAGGTAACCGCGGCCGGCGCGCGCGCCGGTCTCATCGAGTACGTCCACGGCGCCTTCCCAGTACGGTATCGTCAGGTCCATCAGCTGGTCGTCGAGCACGGCCTCGATGCGCCAGCGCTGGCCGCCATATTCGAGGCTCCACTCGGTCGCATACGTGACGCCGGCGGGGCTCGTCCACGTGTCGAGTTCCGTCAGCGCGATCTCGTTGGCCGTCACGAGCGTCTGCTGCGCATTCGGATCGGTCCAGTTGCCCTGGCTGTTCGGATGCGTGCCGCCGTTTTCCGTGCGTAGCTGGTAGTACATCAGCTCGCGGTCGTCGTCGAACTGCAGCGAGAACCAGTCCCAGCCACTCTGATCGTCCGCGAGCGCGCTCGTGCTCCACTCGCGATCCAGCCAGCTCTCGCCACTCACGCTGAGAGTCTCTCCATCCACACGCACGATGCCGCGCGTCGCGATGCGCGTGATGCTGTAGTAGTACGACGCGTTGCCCGGTTCGGGACTTTTCTGGCTGAGGCCGTCCACGCCCTGCAGCACCGGCGCCTTCGCCGCCGCCAGTTCCAGGTCGAGCGCGAAGTCGGGCTCGCTTACCTGCAATCGCCACGGGCCGTTCGCATCGCCGCGCAGTTGCCAGTCATCGAGCCACACGCGAAAGGGTTCGAGCGAGGCGCCGGCGAGGCCGGGACTTTCGCGCGAAAAACGTTCAAGCGCGTAATGCTCGCCCGCGCCGGCGTCGGTCAGCGCGGCATGCGCCATCCACAGGCGCTCGCTGTGCCACGCGGAATCCGGAGCAGTGTCAGGCATCGGCAGGCCAGCATTGAAGAAGGTCAGCTGGTAGCCGATGCGACGCCCGTCTCCCGACTCGAGGTTGCCGGTGAAGTACCACCACTCGTTGCGAAAGCCGGGATGCGGGCCGTGGTCCTGCGGGAACGTAAACTCGCGCGGGCCGTCGGCACGCAGGAAGCCATCGGTGGCGTCCCCGCCAAGCACGCTCGCGAGGTCGAACGGCGCTGGTTCGACGGGTGTGCTACGGTCGCAGGCCGCGAGTGAGGCGACAAGCGACAGGCAAACGACATTCCGCGCTTTATCCCCGACGCCACGCATCACTCGCCCCTCAAGGCTTCAGCCGGCCGCACGCGCGCAACCCGGTGCATCGGATATAGCCCGGCAACCAACGCCGCGCCGAGCGCAAGCAACAGCGCTTCGAGCAGCACGTTCGCCGGAAGCGTGTGCAGCATGCTCCAGCCGAACGAACGGCGGTTGATCACGTCGATCAGGATGTCCGACATCATCAGCCCGAGCGGCAATGCAAACAAACCCGCAAGCAGTCCCATCGCCAGCGTCTGTGTCCCGATCATCGCCGCCACCTCACGTGTCGTCATGCCGGTCGCACGCAGCATCGCATATTCGCGCATGCGTTCGAGCTGCAGGGCGATCAGCGCGCTCAGCACGCCGACGAAGGCCACGACTATCGCGAGCAGGCGCAGCACGTGGGTGATCGCGAAGGTGCGGTCGAAGATAGTCAGCGTGATGCGGCGGATGTCGGCATTCGCCGCGATGCCGAAGCTGCCGGCGTAGCGTGCCGTTTCGCGCCGCAGCGTGTTCGCAATCGGACCGGCACCTTCAGCGAGTTGCAGCGTGAGGCGCGCCGGAGCCTCGTCTGGCCATTCGCGCCGCAACACTTCGTCGGCAATCGCAACCATCCCGGCGCCGGTGCTGTAGTCGTAGAAGATGCCCAGTATTGGCAACGTCAATGCGCCGCTGGCGCTCGTCAGCGTCAGCGGTGAACCGATCGCGAGGTTTTCGGTGTACGCAAAGGGTTCCGACACCAGCATGCCCTCGCCTGCCTCGACGCGCGCAAGGTCGGCTTCACTGAGCGCCTTGATGAACAGGCTGTCGGTGACCGCTGCGTCGCTCGCCATCACGCGCACGGGACCATGCGAACTTTCCGCACGCAACTGGTAACCCAGCATCAGCGCCTCCACTTCGGGCAGCGCCGCGACGTAATCCTGCAGTTCAGGTGGAATGCCTCCTTCGTCGAGGCGCGTCACCTGCAGGTCGCCACCCAGGGTCTGGTCGAGCCACAGGATCACCGTGTCGCGAAAGCTGCCGACCATGATGCCCACGCCGACCGTCACTGACACCGACACTGCAAGCGCCGCCACCGCGAGACCGGTGCGGCCGATGCCCGTCTGCAGGTTGCGCAGCGACAGCCGCAGCGTCTGCTTCATGCGCAGCCCGCCCGCGCGCAGCACGCCCTGCAGAAGCCAGTACATCGCGAGCGGCAGCATCAGGCAGAAGCCGAAAATGATCAGGTTCAGCGCAACGAAGCCGCCAGCGAGCGAACCCTGCGCAGGAACCAGCAGCAGGTATCCGGCGATCAGCAGCGCGAGCCCGGCGAGTGCAAGCAGTGGCAGCCGTCGCGTCCATCCGCGGTCGCGCACTGCGCGTTGCCGTAGCGTGACGGGCTGGCTGCGGCCGGCTTCCCATGCAGGCAGTGCCGCTGCAAGCAAGGTCAGCGAAACGCCGAGCATCAGTCCCTTGAGCAAGGAAAGCGGCTCGAGCATGAACTGCGTGACGGTCAGGTCGAAGTACAGGTCGTCGATCGTGCGCGTGACCAGTTGCACGAGCAACTGCCCGAGCAACAGGCCGGCGACGACGCCGGCGATGCTCGCCAGCCCGCCAAGCACTGCCGCCTCGCCGAGCACGAGCTTGACGAGTTCGCCGCGCGTGACGCCCAGCGACCGCAGGATGCCAAGCGTTTCCTGCCGCTGCAGCACTGACAGGCTCACCGTGTTGTAGATCAGCAGGCCAGCCACGAGCAATGCAAGCAGGCTCATCGCGAGCAGGTTGACGTGGAAGGCCGCCGTCATCTGTTCGAGCGAGGCATTGCGCGCATTCGTTTCAACGAGCGTCAGGCCGGCCGGCAGCCAGTCACGCACCCGCTCCGCTTCGGCGTCGTCCAGCACGAGGTCGATGCTGTCGATCGTGCCGCGACGCTGCAGCAGGTCCTGCGCCGTGGCGATGTCGGCGAACACGAGTCCATCGGTCGCCGCTGCTTCGCCCGACGCAAACGTCGCCGCGAGTTCGACATCGCGCACGCCGGCACTGCTTTGCAGCGCGACGCTCGCGCCTTCCGCCAGTTGCAGCGATGCCGCCGCGTTGTCGCTCATCAGCACTGCATTGCCAGCTGCGAGGCTTGCGAAGCCGAGTCCGAGGAGATCACCGCCATTCGTGCTGAATCCGGGACGGCGCCGATCGAGCGTGGCTTCGCTGACGAGGTCGAGCCCGAGCAGCGTGAACTCCTGCCCCTCGATGCGCACCGCCGCGGAAAGCGTTGGCGCACTGCGGCGCACGCCGAGTTCCGTACGCAGCGCAGTGAACACGTCGTCGGGAACACCGGCAGATCCGCCGACGATCTGGTGCGTGATGTTGCCGTTCACCGCATCTATGGACTGCGCGAACGCGCGGCGCGCGCTGCCGTTCGCCAGGTCGACGGCGACGACCATCATGACGCCGAGTGCGATGCCAACAAAACTCAGCCAGGTTTGCCACGGATGTTGCCGCGCATAGCGCCACGCGGCCAGGCACAGGAAATGCCAGCCGTTTGGCGCGCTGGCGCTACCAGGCGAAGTCACCGCTGCGCTCCTCGATGCGGCCGTGCTCCAGCGTCAGAATGCGGTCCGCAGCTTTCGCCACCGTGAGGCTGTGCGTCACGAGCAGCACCGCGCAATGGCTGCGACGTGCCAGGCCACACAGCAGGTTCAGCATCTGGCGGCCGCTTTCGGCGTCGAGGTTGCCGGTCGGTTCGTCTGCCAGCACGAGCGCCGGCTCGTGGATCAGCGCGCGCAATATCGCTACGCGCTGCTGCTCGCCGCCGGAGAGTTCCGCCGGATACTGCAGGCGCTTTGCGCCAAGCCCGATGTCGTCGAGCGCCGCTTCGGCCTTGTGCAGGGCTTCGCGCGGCGAACGTCCATTCAGTTCCAGCACGAGCGCAATGTTTTCGACCGCCGTCAGACTGGGGATCAGGTTGAAGAACTGGTAGATGAAGCCGATGTGTCGCCGGCGAAACAGCGTGCGCTGCTGTTCAGGCATCGCCGCGAGGTCGTGCCCGTCGACGATCACGCGTCCCGACTCCGGCGCATCGATGCCGCTGATCAGGTTCAACAGCGTCGACTTGCCAGAACCGCTGCGTCCGAGCAAGGCCACCGTCTCGCCGCGGCGCAGGCCGAAGCAGGCCCCGTCGAGCACCGTCTGGCGCAGGTCGCCCTGCCGATACGTGCGGGTGAGTTCCTCGACGTGGATCAGGTAGGGCTGGTTCATCGCGTTAGCGCAGCGGCGCGGGCCTGCCGATTCCGTAGCCCTGCACGTAGTCGACACCGAGATCGATGAGCTCCTGCAGGATCTCGTCGTTCTCGACGAACTCGGCGATCGCCAGCTTGCCCATCGCGTGCGCCATCTCGATGATCGCCTTCACCATCGCGCGGTCGACGGGATCCGAGAGGATATCCTTTACAAAGAGCCCGTCGATCTTCACGAAATCGACCGGCAGCGTTTTCAGGTACGCGAACGACGACAGCCCGCTGCCGAAGTCATCGAGCGCGAAGGTACAGCCATGCTGCTTCAGCCGCTGCATGAACACGGTGGCGTTGCTCAGGTTCGCGATCGCGGAGGTTTCGGTTATCTCGAAGCAGATGCGGTCGGCGCGCACGTTCGAGCTTTCGATCAGCGCAATCACTTCATTGTGGAAGGCCAGGTCGCCGAGCGTCTGGCCCGACAGGTTCACCGCGCACAGGCCGATGCGATCGGCCGTGTGCGGATTGTCGCCGAGCCACTTGAACAGCGCCTTGAGCACCCAGCGGTCGATCTTCGAGGCCAGCGTGTAGCGTTCCACGGCGGGCAGGAACGTGCCGGGCATGACCAGCGTGCCGTCGGTGTCGCGCATGCGCAGCAGCACTTCGAAGTGGTCTTCCGCCGTGTTGCCGCCGGGATGCTCGTCGCGACTGATCTCTGCAATTTCCTGCTGCCACAGTTCAAGGCGGTTTTCCTCGAGCGCCGCATTCACGCGCGAGACCCAGCTCATTTCCATGTGCCGCATCGCAAGCTCCTTGTCGTCCATGCGGAACACGTGCAGGCGGTTGCGGCCGGCTTCCTTGGCGGCGTAACACGCGGCATCGGCGCGGCGCAGCACTTCGGACAGCGATTCGCCGTCCTGTGAAATCAAGGTCAGGCCGATGCTGACGCCTATCGTGAACATGTTGTCGTTCCACATGAAGCGGAAGTTCTGCACGGCCTGGCGCACGTTGTTCGCCGCGCGCTCGGCATTTTCGAGCGAGCAGTTCTCGAGCAGGATCGCGAACTCGTCACCGCCGAGGCGCGCTAGCGTGTCGTCCCTGCGCACGCAGCGATAGAGTTCCTGCGCGAGCTGCCGCAGGAGTTCGTCGCCGGCCATGTGGCCGCAGGTGTCGTTGATCACCTTGAACTGGTCGAGATCGAGGTAGCAGAGCACGTTGTCGCTGCGCCGTTCCTGCGCAAGCTCGATCACTTCCTGCAGCCGGTCCTCGAATTCCCGGCGATTCACGAGGCCGGTCAGGTCATCGTACGTCGCCTGGTAACTCAGCTGGTTCGAAAGTTCGTGCGCTTCGGTGACGTCCATCAGCGCGTTGCATTGCACATGCGCGCCATCGAGCACGAAGTTGCTGGTGCTGAGCGCCACCCAGACTGCGCCTTCGCCACCGTAACGCAGCATGAATTCGCGATTCTGCATCTCTTCACCGGCATCGAGCTTCGCGAGGATGTCACCGCCGACGCCGCCGGCCTGCAGCAGCTCGAGGAAGGAATGGTTCAGCAATGATGGGATCGACAGGTGCAGCAGCCGCGCCGCCTGCGTATTCGCGTACTGGATGCGCCCGCCGTTCGCTTCGCACAGCAGCAGCGCCACAGGCGAGGTATCGGCGATGATCCGGAAGCGCTGCTCGCCGTCACGCAGCGCCTTGCGCCTCGTGATGTCGCGCACGAAGCTGCTGTGCAGGATGCGCCCTTCGAAGATGCCCGACGCGAGCGACACTTCGACAGGTACCAGGCGCCCCGACTTGTGCCTATGCACGCTCTCGAACACCGTTCGCTCGCCACTGAAGGCGCGCTGGCGCACGACTGCGGGCGACGAGAGCGTCGCATTGGGGTCGAGCTGGTGCACGTGCATGCCAACCAGCTCGGCGCGCGAATAGCCGGAAATCCGGCAGGCGGTATCGTTGACGAAGAGGATGTTGCGTTGTTCGTCGAGGACGTAAACACCCTCGTTGGCGTTCCTGACGACGAAGGCGAGGACTTCCGGTGGCACGGCCTGTGTCAGGGCGTCTTCCGCGTCTTCATCGACTCGCAACAGCGCGGATTCCCGCGGGCTCTGATCCTGACTATTCATAAGGGCTTCAACTGACCGGGCCCGGCCCTGGGCACCGGCGACGATTCTACCCGGATCAAGCACTTATGTGTCAGAGCTCGTATGCGGCCGAGCCCGCAACACGCGCATGAAGCGCCATTAGGACGCCACCACTCATATACCTATATATAAGGCTCAGTCCGTAGAGGGGGGACGGAGCCCTGCCGCGTGGATCGCGTCGAGCAGCTGGCGCGGGGTCATGCGCGACTTCAGCAGCACCGAGTCCACCTTGCGGAGGTCGAGCTGCGAGGTGTCCTGCCCCGTAAGGATCACGAGGCGACTGTTCGGCATTGCCGCCTTGATGTCCGGCAGCAGCTCCCAGCCGGAACCATCGGGCAGGCCGAGATCGAGTATGACGACGTCGAAGGCATCGGCCTTGTGCCGTTCAAGAAGCGCACGCGCCTCCTTCATGTCGGTCGCATGCGCGAACTCGCATTCAGAACCCACCATCGTGCGGATCACGCGATGCAGGTCAGTATCGTCCTCGATGTGCAGCACGTGGCACGGCCGCTTCGAGCGCGCGATCAGCTCGCGCAGTTCACCGAGGAACAGTGCCTGGTCGACGGGCTTCGGCATCCACACGATGCTCGGCACGTCGCCGCTGATCGTCAGCTTGCCATTTTCCGTATGCGCGGATGCCACGATCACCGGCAGGGTACGTGTCTGCTGCTGCGCGCGCAGGCGGCGGATGATGTCGATGCCGTTCATGTCGGGCAGCAGCAGGTCGAGTACGACGGCCGCGTATTGCCGCTCTTCGAGTGCGCGCAGCGCGGCGGCACCGTGGCCGGCGATGTCGGCGGAGTAACCGGCATCGTCGAGCAGCTTGCGCAGCAGCAGCGCCGCATCGGTGTCGTCCTCGACGATCAGGATCGGCGTCTTGTCGCCGTCCGCCACGAGCAGGCGCTCGTTCGCCACGGGTAATTCGAGCCAGAAGCACGCGCCGTCGCCAGGCACCGAGTCGAAGTCGAGATGGCCATTCATGCGCTCGGCGAGTTCACGGCTGATCGCGAGGCCAAGCCCGGTACCGCTCTGCCTGCGGGTGTCCGATGCATCGGCCTGGGCGAACTTCTGGAAAATGCGATTGCGGAACTCCTCCGGGATGCCGCGCCCGTGATCGCAGACGCTGATGCGCACCTTCGGCGCGCGGTGTTCCACGACGATGTCGACGCTGCCGCCCTCCGGTGAAAACTTGATGGCGTTCGACAGCAGGTTGCTGAGCACCTGCTGCAGGCGCTGGCTGTCGACGCGCACGTCGACCCCCGTCACGCTCTGCACGACGCGCAGCGTTACCTTGTTTTCACTGCCATACGTCCGCGTCGCCTCCACGGCCTGATCGACGAGCGGCATCAGCGGCTGCACCTGCATGTCGAACACGACCTTGCCGGCGGCGATCTTCTCGATGTCGAGCAGGTCGTTGATCAGGTGCGTCAGGCGCCGGCTGTTGTTGTACGCGATATGGATCATGTCGAGTGCCGGCGCCGGCACATCGCCGAGCGCGCCGCCGGCTACGAGGCCGAGCGCACCGGAAATCGACGTCAGCGGCGTGCGCAGTTCGTGGCTAACGGTCGACACGAACTCGCTCTTCATCTGTTCGATGCGCTTGCGCTGCGTGATGTCGCGCACGATCGCCACGAAGCGCGGAGACTCGTTGACCGGCGCGATGTACTGGATGAAGCACTCCACCGGCACGATGCCGCCCTGGCTCGTGGCCATGACGGAGTCGAAGGTCAGTGCGTCCTGTTCCTCGTTCAGCAACGGCGCGACGAGGTCGCGAAAGCCCTGTTCATCGCGAGCCGGATTCATGTCCCAGGCCTGCTTGTCCAGCAGCTGCTCGTACGACAAACCCGTCATGCGCAGCGCGCCGGCGTTACCATAGAAGAAGCGATAGCTCTGCGCATCGAACATGAATACGCAATCGAGCGTGCGGTCGAGCGTGGTCCGAAAGCGGTTCAGCTCGCCCTCGCTGCGCACGAGTTCGGCATTCGCGCGCGCTGCTGCCACTAGTGCGCGCCGCGACAGGCCCCACAGATGCAGCACGGCGACGAGCAGCAATGCGAGCAGGATGCCGCTGACGAGCACGACATTCGGCAGGCGCGACCGCACGTCCGCGCCGGGCGGAAACACTTCGAGCTCCCAGCCGTCGCTCGCGATCCGCAGCGGCGCGCGGCCGATGCGTTCCGGCGAGCTGACCAGATCGCTCGCGGCCGCAGAGCTGAACACGATCAGTCCGTCGTAGTACACGCGGAATGGCACACCCGGATCACGCGCCTCCACGAGGTCGAACAGCGTATCGGTGTTGAAGTCGGCGACGATGAATCCGTCATGCATGCCATTCACGGCGAGCGGACGAATGAGCAGGAAGTGCTGCTCTGCGTCGCCCCGCTGATACGGCATGCTGTACACGGTCTCCGCGTTGTCGCGGGCCAGCGTGAATGCCGTTGCCAGTTCCGCGAGCGACAGCACGTCGGTTCCCGGCCGCAGGCTGCCGCCCTGGTCCGGCACCGACCACTGCACGCGTCCCTCCGGGTCGATGCGGTAGACGGCCTGCACTCCGTCGAGCGTGTCCACGTAGGAGGCGGCATCTTCTTCCCAAACCATCTTCGCCGTGCCGCCGGAGACCTCCCACCGCCGGCTCATGCGCTCGATCGTGTTCGCGCGTTCCTCGAACAGCGCGTTGATGCTGATGCCGAGCCAGCGCAGGTCGGCATTGAGAGCCGACTGCAGCTGCTCGTCGCGCTGGCGCGTGAGTCCGCTCCACAGCAGCAGCGTCGCCGTCACGATCACGATGAAGCCCACGGTGGCGATCAGCGCATGGTTGGCTTCCACTTCGTCGTCGCCCACTGCGGTGGAACTGCTGATCGCAAACAGCGCGAGGCCGAGCAGGAAGAGGCCGAGCGCCGAATGCAGCGCCATGTGTGTCGTCGCACTCCAGCCGAACAGCGGTTGCAGGTCGGCTTCGTAACCGATCACCGTCGCGATCACGCTTGCGATGACGATCGCCGCCCCGATCGCCGCGGCCCAGCGCAGCGTCACGCCGCCGAGCGTATACATAAGGAAGGCAGCGTTGAGCACGGCATACGAGAAAGCCGTGCTGATCGCCATGCGGCCCGGATAAGCCGACTGCGCAGTGATGTAATACTGCATGAAGAGTTGATCGATGCCGGCATCGAAGCCGGCGAAGTACTGCGCCATCGTTACCGCGCTGAAGAGCATCGAGATGGCAGCGAGCACTCTCGGCAGCACGATATGGTGGCAGGTCAGCAGGATCAGCGTGACGCTCGCGAGCAGCAACAGCAATGCCGCGTTGTACGTCATCGGCACGAGCCCGGCATGCAGCTGGATCAGGAAGGGACTGGCGATGTGCCACCCGACGATCACGGCCACGGCGATGAGGCCTGCCAGTGCGGCAAATATGCGCGCGGGAAGAGCAAAATCGGGAATGACTTTCGGACTGCCGGACTGCGAGGCGTATTCGTTCATGTTCTTACGCTGGATGGACAAGGGACCACGGCTGACAACATCCCTTGCTGCCGCAATGCAGGCGCCTTTTTACCATGCGGTTTACGACAGCTGCCAGCCTGCTTCGGGCTCGGCCGATGACGACGGCGATGCCTGAAGGCCACAGGTGGTCGTCAGTCCCTGGCCGAAACTCATCCGCGCGCACTCGCATCGCGATACGCGCTCGTGATCAACGCGGCGAGTGCAGCCTCATCCACCGGCTCCCCAGGCCGCAACTTCACGTGCCGCATGCGCTTGCCGCTGCCTTCGAGCAGGCCTTTCGGGTCCACGAGCGCGGCGCCGTTGAAGAAGCCGACGTTGACGTGTTTCCTGAACACGTTGACGTAGCCGAACGCGAGGTCGCCAGCGCACGCTACGGGACAGCCATCATGAATCAGCTCGTTCACATCCGCACCGCACGTGCGGAACCGCGTGAACCAGCTTCGCGCAATCGCGTACAGCTCCGGCGGATCGCCGGAGAGCCACGCATCTACGTCGGGGTCATGCCGCACCGCACTAGGAAAGTGAAACATCGGTTCGCTCCGCCATGCCGTTGTCTGCCGCGGCAGGCCACATGGTAACGCACCGGCGCAACGCAACCGCGCCGCGCAATGCGCCACAGCCGTGCATTCAGGGCCGTTGCTGCTTTGGCCCACGCACTTCCGCCCGCAGGAACTCCAGGGACTCGCCCAACAGTTCCTTCAATGCAGCGCGTTTGATCCTCGCCAAACGCACCAGCACGGCGGGATATGGAGCGTAATGATGCGTCAGGTAGAAGATCGCCGGCTGTTGCGCCAGCAGCGCGTCGCGCCGCCTTTTTCCGATGCTCACCATCAGGGAGTCCGGCTCCGCGGATTTGTCTATCGCCGTGCAAGCCAGCAGCTTGCCCTTGTATTTCAGCGCGACGCCCAGCCTGCCGGACGCATCGTTCACATCGGGCAGCGCCAGTCCGAGCGCGCGTACGAGCGCGAAAGCGCCGGCGTCTTCACGTTCCTCCGTCATGAAAGCAGCCACGCTCATTCCGAGCGCGGCCGCGATCGACGCAATGGATTCGTTGGATGCCGCACCCGAAGACTCGATGCGCTGCAGGGTTCGCAGGCCGATGCCGGCCACCTGGGCAAGGTGATCCTGGCTCCACGCGCGCTTGCTGCGTTCCTGCTTCAGGAGAGTCGTATCGATTTTCATCTGGCCTCCGCGTTCCCTGGAATGCCTCTGGACGATGGCGTGGCGGGCCGCCCTCACATTGTCTGCGGTTTTCCTCGTTCCGCTGTACGCCACTATGCCGCCAGTGGGTGCGAGGAGGCGCGCAATGAGATTACGCCGCGTTGCGCAACTCAGTGCTGCGTGACGACGATCGGCGCGCCCTTCGTGATGATCATCGTATGTTCGTACTGCGCGGACAGGTTGCCCTTCACGCCCGACAGCGTCCAGCCATCGGCTTCTTCATCGACCGAACGGCTCTTCGTCGACAGGAAAGGCTCGATCGTGATCACCATCCCTTCCTTCAGGATGCGGCGGTCCGACGGGTCGAAGTATCCCGCAATGTGCGCCGGCTCCTCATGCAGTGCGCGTCCGACGCCATGGCTGCACAGGTTTTCGATGATCCTGAATCCGTATTTCCTGGCCGTTCGCTCGATCGCGGCGCCGATGCCGTTCAGCGGCTGGCCGGCCCTGGCGCTTTTCATCGCCTCCGCCAGGGCCATGCGCGTGGCATGGCACAGGCGCGTTTTCAGCGGCGTGGCCGGTGGGATCACGACGGTGCCGCCCGTGTCGGCAAAGTAGCCGCCGAGCTCCGCAGACACATCGACGTTCAGCACGTCGCCCGCCTGGATCACGCGATCGCCCGGAATGCCATGCGCGGCCTGCTCGTTGATGCTGATACAGGTCGCACCGGGGAAATCGTACGTGAGCCGTGGCGCCGAGCGCGCGCCATATTCCACCAGCAGACGCTCGCCGATGCGATCGAGATCCCGTGTCGTCATTCCCGGCTCGGCGGCATCGAGCATGCGCTGGAGCACGAGCGACACGATCTGCCCGACGCGTTTGAGCGCGGCGATGTCTTCCTGCGTTTCAATGGTCATGCGGTCCTCCCGGTGGCTTCGGCAGCCACATATCGACGCGATCGATGGTAGCAGCCGCCAACAGGCAGCCTCAACAAATCGTCGACGATATTGTTTTCGCTTTTTTTCCACGTTTCCCGCGCATAACATCGCTACGCTTGGGAACGGAACGTCGTCCATTCTTTATTTTTCATTCTTTATCCGCTCGACCTTCGCTCGAGTACAGGGGTTGAAAACCATGACAATAAACTCTCGCGCAAGACTTCTTGCCCTGGCCATCCCGGCCGGCCTGCTGCTGGGCGCCCATACCAGCGCCGTAGCACAGGACCTCTGGTCCAGTCCGGCCACGTGGCCAGGCGGACAGGTGCCTGCCGAAGGCGATGCCGTGACGATCGATAGCGGCAAGGAAGTCATTCTCGACGTCAGTCCGCCGACGCTGCGCAACCTGACGATCAACGGCAAGCTCAGCTTTGCGAACGACAAGGACATCGAGCTGAAGACGGACTGGATCATGCTGCATGGCGAACTGAGCGCCGGCAGCGAGGCCGCGCCGCATACGCAGAACGCAACGATCACGCTCGTCGACAACGTGCCCGGCGAAAACGCCAACGGCATGGGCGACCGCGGCATCATGATCATGGGCGGCACGCTCAACCTGCACGGTGCCAGGACCCATACGTGGACGAAACTCGCGAGCACCGCCGAAGCGGGAACCAATACGATCGACGTGCTTGACGCCAGCGGCTGGAACGCAGGCGACGAAATCGTGCTCGCCTCGACCGACTACGACTTCAAGCAGGCCGAGCGCCGCACGATTTCCGCGGTGAACGGCAACACGATCACGCTCGATCGCCCGCTCGAGTTCATGCACTTCGGCGAAATCACGTTCGACGTAGACGAGCGCGGCGAAGTGGGCAACCTCACGCGCAACATCCGCATCCAGGCCTCCGCCGATTCGGACAGCAATTACCAGGGTGGCCACGTCATGGCGATGGCCGGCAGCAAGATGTTCGTATCAGGCGTCGAGTTCTCGCGCATGGGCCAGCACATGCAGCTCGCGCGTTACCCGATCCACTGGCACCTGCTCGGCGATGCAACGGGGCAATTTGTCAAAAACTCTTCATTTCACGACACCTTCAGCCGCTGCGTGACGGTGCATGGCACGAACAACCTGCGCGTCGAGAACAACGTGACGTACAACACCGTCGGCCACTGCTTCTTCCTCGAAGACGGCGTCGAAACCGGCAACTGGTACGTGAAGAACCTCGGCATGCTGACGAAGTGTCATCCGACCAAGGACTGCGTGCCGACGAACCTCATCGTCGAAGCCTCGCGTCCGGAAGGCCAGGATGCGGACGACGTGCTGCTGCCATCCGACAACACCGTGTCGACCTTCTGGATCACGAACCCGAACAACCACTACGTCGACAACGTCGCCGCAGGCTCCGGGCAGATCGGCTTCTGGATCGCGCTGCCGGTGAATGGCATCGGCCAGTTCGACGGGACGGATGCCGGCAAGAACACCTTCCCGAGGCGCAGCCCGCTCGGCACTTTCAAGGGCAACGTCGCGCACTCGAACTTCGACGGCATGATGTTCGACCGCGGTCCGCGCCCGGACAACAGGTTCGCCGTCGTCGGCAGCAACTACCATACGGCGCGCACGGATCCGACCGATCCGGAAAGCCAGCGCATCGAGTCGCTGATCGAAGACTTCACGACGTACAAGAACCGCAATGGCGGCGTGTGGGCACGCGGCGCGCTGCACGTGTTCAGGAACCTGAAGTCCGCCGACAACGGCATCGGTTATACGCACGCGGCCGGCGATCTCGGCGGCAACGTCGCGTTCTCGTCGCAGGTCGTCGACTCGCTGTTCGTCGGAGAAACCGCAAACATCGGCAACCCGCAGACGGAAGCCGAGAAAGCCTACGGCCGCAGCCTGCCGCTGCCGAACGGCCACGCCGACTTCCCGATCCGTGGCTACGAGTACTACGACTTCCGCCACGACATCGTGAACACGACGTTCCGCAACTATGAAGACAATGCCACGCGCGAGGCCGGCGCAATCTCGTACCTGCTGTACACGAGCTTCGGCATCAGCACCGGCAATGCCGTCGAAAAACTGAAATTTGAAAACGCGAAGCCCGTGCACTTCCCGGCACGCGAACGCCGCTGGGCACAGGACTACGGCAGCTCGATCAACTACAAGGGCGCCGTCATCCACGACAAGGATGGCTCGCTCGGCGGCAAACCCGGCTCGTACGTCGTGATCGACAACGGCATCGCGTCCGACACCGAAGCCTGTGAAATCAAACCGGAGTGGAATGCCGCGATCTGCGAAGGCGAATTCGGCCGCGTCGGCATCCGCAAACCCGGCCAGGGCGGCGGCTTCGGTGCGCCTCCTGCCGCCAACGCGCCTCCGCCGCCGGAGAATCCGGTGATCACGCTCGTGCGCAATGGCCGCGAGATGGAGATCGGCGGCGGTCGTGGCTTCGGCAGCGAAGGCGGCGAGCTGACGATCCGCAGCGGCGTCGAACTGAAGGCCATCACCGAAAACCCGGCGCTGGCCCTGAGCCTGCGCGAAATGGAAGACGGATCGTGGGTGACCTTCGAATTGCCGGGCTTCACGACGGCAAATAAAGGGACGCAGTTGAGCAGCCTCGATGCGCTGCGCAGTGCAAGCACCACGTCGTACTACAAGGCGGACGATGCCTTGTGGGTGAAGCTCGTCGTCGAAAACGCCAATGCGGCGCCCGGCCCCGGTGGCGGCACGAACGTCGAAGTCAGCAAGTAGATCGAGTCACGCGTAACACGCGAGCCCTCGGCGAAAGCCGGGGGCTTTTTTTTACCGTATTAAGCGTAATTGCGTGCCGGCTTTCGCGGATGGGAGCTTCCGGTGGGCTGAAGTCGCGGGACGAAGACTTGCCATGCAGCTGACATCAATTCCTAGCGCGCAGCCTGCTCCAGCATGTACTCGACCGCTCCGACGACTTCCTCGTCCGACAGATCGAGGCGGCCGCCCTTCTTCGGCATCAGGCCGGTCTTCGTGCTGAAGCCATTCAACGCGTGGTCGATCAGCTGGTCCTTGCCTTTGGCAATGCGCGGAGCCCAGGCATCGACGTCACCCAGGCCAGGTGCGCCGCCGAAGCCTGGCGGGAGGTGGCACGCGATGCAGACTTCCGAGTACACCTTCTGCCCGCTCATGGGCGCCGCGGCCGACCCGGCGTCCGGGACCGGCGCGTTCGGTGTGGCACCTGGCTCTTCCGTATCGGCAAATGCGCCCGGCATGAAGGCCATGCCGATAGCGAGGCCGAGGCCGAGAATGCGCGGGCGGAAGACTGCGTCGTGCGGGGCATGCATAGTGCTAATTCCTCATTTGAGCGGCGCGATCGTAGCATATCGAAGCTGAATGCTGGCCCGCTGGAGCCTCTGCTGGCCGGGGTTGTGGGACTCTGGGCAAGTGCTGATAATCAACCCGCTCAGTCTTGCCCAATTCGGAAAATAAAAAATCTCGCGTAGTCGAGTAGGGGGCCCCTTTCCATGCGCACCAATCGTCGTTTGCTGTTTTTGTCTTTACTCGTTGCATCGCCTCTCGCCGCCAACCTTTGTGCCGCTGCCGACGAGCACGCCCATTCGGAAGGTGGCGCGCAGGTATCGTCCGTCAACACGGTGAAGGGCGGCCTCTGGTCCGATCCGTCGACGTGGTCTAGCGGAGCGCCTCCGCAGCAGGGTGACGTCGTCACGATCGGCGCCGGCATGGATGTCGTCCTCGACGTCAGCCCGCCGCCGCTCAACGGCATGAACCTCGATGGCAAACTCAGCTTTGCCGACGACGAAGACGTCGAACTGACGACCGAGTGGATCCTGATGCGCGGCGAGCTGCAGGCAGGCACCGAAGACGCTCCGCACACGGCCAGCGCGACGATCACGCTGACGGACAACGTGAAAGGTGAAAACATCAACGGCATGGGCGACCGCGGCATCATGATCGTCGGCGGCGTGCTGAGCCTGTACGGCGATCGCGAGAACGCCTGGACGAAACTCGCGGAAACGGCCGAGGCCGGTAGCGACAGGATCGACGTGCTCGACGCCAGCGGCTGGCGTGTCGGCGACGTCATCGTGCTCGCATCGACGGACTACGATCCGCGGCAGGCCGAGAAACGCACGATCAAGTCGATCCGCGGCAACCGCGTCACGCTCGACAGGCCGCTCGACTACATGCACTTCGGGGCAATCACGTACGGCGTCGACGAACGCGGCGAAGTCGGCATGCTGACGCGCAACATCAAGGTTCAGGCTTCCGCCGATGCCGAGCAGTCGTACTTCGGCGGCCACATCATGGCGATGGCCGGCAGCAAGATGAACGTCTCCGGCATCGAGCTGACGCGCATGGGCCAGCACCTCACGCTCGCGCGCTATCCGATCCACTGGCACATCAACGGTGACGTGACGGGCCAGTTCATCCGCAACTCCGCGATCCACGACACGTACAACCGCTGCGTGACGATCCACGGCTCGGACAACCTGCTCGTCGAGAACAACGTCACGTACAACACCGTCGGACACTGCTTCTTCATGGAAGACGGCATCGAGACCGGCAACCAGGTCGTGCGCAACCTCGGCATCCAGACGAAGTGCCATCCGACGCTGGCCTGCGAACCGACGAACCTCACGCTGCCGCATCAGTCGACGGCAGGACAGGATTCGAAGAACGTGCTGCTGCCGTCGGACAACACGGTCTCCACGTTCTGGATCACGAATCCCGACAACAGCTACCGCGACAACGTCGCCGCGGGTTCAGACCAGATCGGCTTCTGGATGGCCTTTCCGACACACCCGATCGGCGCATTCGAAGGCACCGAAGTCAGCGCGAACACCTGGCCCGGTCGCAGCCGGCTGCGTGAGTTCAGCGGCAACGTGGCGCACTCCAACTTCGATGGCCTGATGCTCGACCGCGGCCCACGCCCTGACAACAAGTTCGGCATCGCCGGACCGAACCTCATCAGCCGGGCCGATCCTGCCGACGAGAACAGCCCGATCATCGAAGCCGTGTTCGACAACTTCACCGGCTACAAGAATCGCAATGGCGCCGTGTGGGGCCGCGGTGAAATGCATCTGTACAAGAACCTGAAGCTGGCCGACAACGCGATCGGTTTCACGCATGCCTCCGGTGCGCCCGGTGCCGCGCCGTACACGTCGCGCGTCGTCGATTCGCTGTTCGTCGGCGAAAGCGACAACGTCGGCAACCCGCGCACGCCGGAGGAAATCGCGTACGGCCGCAGCCTGCCGGCGAGGGCGGCGGATTTCCCGATCCGCGGATACGAGTACTACGATTTCCACCACGAAGTGGAGAACGTCACGTTCGTAAACTACGAACCCAACGAGCTGCGCGACGCCGGCGCGCTGTCGTACCTGCTGTTCACGAGTTTCGGCATGAGCACGTCGAACTGGACGAAGGGCATCAAGTTCGAAAATGCCAAGCCGGTCAGCTTCCCGCCGCTGCAGAAGCGCTGGGCCTCCGACTGGGGTCGCAGCGCCGCATACAAGAGCGCGGCCTTCCATGACCTCGATGGCTCGGTCACCGGCAAACCCGGCGCGTATGTCGTCATGGACAATGGTGTCGCCGCCGATGAGAACAGCTGCGAAATGAAGCCAAGCTGGAATGCAGCCGTATGCATGGGCGACATGGGGCGCATGGCGATTGCCGGCGAGTTCGGCGGCTTCCAGAACGGCCCCATTACCGAGCCGATCATCCTCGTGCGCAACGGCCGCCGCTTCGAATACACCGGCGGCACGACGATCGGCAGCGGTGCCGAGCTCAACGTGCAGACGAGCCGGGACACGCTCGAACTGTCGCTGTCGGAAATGGACCAGGGCTCCTTCGTGATCTTCGAACTGCCGGAATTCACGAGCGCATCCACTGGCAAGGCACAAAGCAGCCTCGACGCACTGAAGGCCGCGAGCGAGACCTCGTACTTCCGCGATGACAAGGGACTATGGGTGAAGCTCGTTGCCGACGCGAATGCCAACGTCAACACGGATCGCGGCCCGGGCGGCCCTCCGGGTGGTCCGGTCGGCGGCACCAGGATTGAAGTCAGCAGGTAAGGTCAGCCTCGCTCAAAGAACCCCGGCATCGCCGGGGTTTTTTTTGGCGTGCTGGATCACCACTTACTTCCTGCTGCTCGCATATTCCTGCACCAGGGCCGGAAAGAGTTCCTGCGGCGGGTATTTATCGAAGCTGTGTTTTGCGCCGGTGGACACCCACGCGAGCTTTTCGTCCAGGTATGTCTCGATGAATGGCCGGTAGCGATGCGCGTCCGCCAGCATCGTCGAGCGCACGTTTACGAAACCATCCATGCCTTCCGGACGCGTGAATAACCAGCTCATGCAATATCCGCAAAAGTAATGCCGCGCACTGCCATGCAGGCCGCCGATCACCGGCTCCCCTTTCGTCACGGCGAATGCGGCGCTCGGAAACAGTGCGCTGAGGCTGAACGCACTCGCCGTCATGCGCTGGCAGCCGGTGCAGTGACAGGCCATCGTGACCAGCGGCTCCGCATGGACCTCGAATTCGATCGCGCCGCAGCGGCACTGGCCTTTGGGAGCATTCACGCGCATGTCACTCATCGGTATTCAACTCCTCCATGGACAGAAACGAACGCAGCCCCGCGTTGCATCGCTAACCAGCACCGTGGGCCCGCGCCTCGACTTCGAAATGATTGTCGCGATACGGATGCCGCCCGCGCAGTAACTGCAGCAGGCTCGACAGCGGATAGGCGACAAAGAATAGAAGTCCCCAACGCTCATACTGCGCGACATGCACCCTTTCGTGCGCACGGATGCATGTGAGTTCTTCCGCCGTGACGGCGAGTATCACATGGCCGAAGACGATGCCGCGGAACGGCAGTGCGCGGGCGGAGCGATGGCAGTCGATCAGCCGCTCGCGGAACGTCACTTCGATCGCACCGGCGCGCAGCGCGGCCCTTCCGCCGCACACGAGCACGATGCAGCCCAGAAGGAGGCCAGGCAAGCTGCACGGCGCAGCCCACAGTATCGGGATGAACTTCACACGATGAAGGCCACGACCAGTGCCCCGACCGACAGCAGCATCGCGGCAATGGACAGGCGCAGCGCGGTCTTCTGTTGCGCCGCCGTTTCGCTGAGGCCGGTGGCGATGCCCTGCAATTGATCGGCAATCTGGCTGACGACTGCGGCCTGCTGCTTTTCGTTCGCCTCGAGCGCCGCTATGCGCTTGGCCACAGCGTCGAGTTGCCGATCCACCGATGCGGTGGGATCGATTTCGGGTTTGGGTTTGCCGTCCCAGTGGTTCCAGACCACTTTCGCAGCGGTGGCAACTTCGGGCAGGTACTTGATGATCTGTGTCCAGGGTAGTGGCATGCGTGTTCGCTCGTCGATTGCGCCGCTTGATTCGCACGTCCTATATGCGTGCGTCGATGGCTATTTCCACTTGCCATCTTCCTTGACGCCGACATTTTCGTAAACAGCGGCGCCCATCGACGGGCTCGCGTCCAAGCTCAGCTGTTGCTTCAGTCAGAAGACCGCTGGGTTTTGCTATCGGAGTCCGGCCCGGTTTCCGTCATCTAACAGGGTCGGAGCCTTGTTATAAACAAATGGCTCTGCCCCTGTTGGTCTCATCCGCATTTTAAAGAAGCTTCTGGATGAAGGCGGAGATATGCGCGATCTCGTCGGGGCAGACGGAGTGCGGCATCGGGTAGGTGTGGAATTCAGGCGCCAGGTTCAGCTTTTCGAGATGGCGCTTGCTGTTCATCGCCATGCCGAGCGGCAGGATGTCGTCGGACGTGCCGTGGCAGATCATGATCGGCAGTTGCGAGTTGGCCGGGTGCACTTCGACCGCTTCGGCAGTGGGGAAATACGTCGACAGTGCGACCATGCCGGCCAGCGGCTTGTCGTACGTCAGCCCCGCCTGGTAGTTCACCGCGCCGCCTTGAGAGAAGCCGATCAGCATGATGCTGTCCGCTGCGATGCCGCGCTCGAGTTCGCGATCGATCAGGGCATGCACCGCTGCGGCGGATGCGAGCAGCTGGGCCGCATTGAATTTGCGCTCGGTGCCGAATTCGAAAATGTCGTACCAGGCCGGCATCACGTAACCGTGGTTGACCGTCACCGGAATCTGCGGCGCATGCGGAAAGATGAAACGAATCGCGAGCTCGCGCGGCAGGCGCAGTTCGGGCACGATCGGCTCGAAGTCGTGGCCATTCGCGCCGAGGCCATGCAGCCAGATGATGCTTGCCGTCGCCGGCGTGGGGGGTTCGATTTCTATGCGGGGCAGGAGGTCAGGCATGGCTTCTCACTACTCGACGGCTGTTGAACCAACGTCCGGAAAAGTGCTGCATGTGCGCAGTCATGCGCGAACGCTACGCGGCGACTTTCACGGCGCCGACACTGTAGAAGCCAGCGGCTTCACGCGATCGATTCGGCCTCTACTGCGACCGGCGCAAAACGTTCGTTGAGATAGTGGATGATTTGATCCACGTCGTCCAGCCAGCGCACGCCCTGCGCGTCTTCGATACGCAGGCACGGCGCATGCAGGCGACCGAACTGCTGCAGCAGGTTCGTGCGGTGGATTTCGCAGGCGCGTATGTCGCAATACTCGAGGTCGATGTTCAGCCGATGCAGTTCGTGCCGCAGCTTCAGGCTCTTCGGACAGGTTCTGTAGTCGTACAGGCGCAGGCCACGCAGCGCCGACGCGAGCTGGCGGCGTTCCTGTTCGGTGCGTGCAATGGGTTCGGGACGGGTGAGCCAGCCAAAGAGATTCACGGCATGGCCAACGGTACGGCGGACGATCCAGTTCATGCTACTGCATTACCACGCTTGGATTTTGACGCGCACCCGCACGAGTACGGGTAAAAAAGTGCGCGGATTATCCACAGGCCTCGCGTGGCTGTCGATATTGACAGGTAACGCTTTCATCACATCTTGCAGCGCCGGTATGGAGTCCGCATATTCGGGTGGTACCGAACGCGCTGCCGCGCTTCGCAGGCTCGCGCGTCATGCTTATCCGCGCTACGTCGCGCCTTCATCTACAAGGAGACACCATGTCCACCTCGCCCTGGTTTCCAGAACGCTGGCCCGCGACGATGCCCGACGCGATCCAGTACTACGGCATGAACACGCCGAACGGGCAGAAGGTCAGCATCTGCCTCGAAGAACTGGGCTTCACGTACGAGCCCCACCTCATCAACATCGCGAAGGGCGACCAGCACGATCCCGACTACCTGCGCCTGAGCCCGAATGGCAAGATCCCCGCGATCCTCGATCCCGACGGCCCCGAAGGCGAGCCACTGCTGCTGATGGAAAGCATCGTGATCCTGCAATACCTCGCCGAAAAAGCCGGCCGGCTGTTCCCGACGACGTACCGCGCGAAGCTCGAAGCGCAGCAATGGCTCGCATTCCAGGCTGCGCACGTCGGCCCGATGTTCGGGCAGTTCGGACACTTCCACGTCTATGCGAAAGGCAAGACGAGCGACAGCTATGCGGAAACGCGGTACACGAACGAAGCGAAGCGCTTGCTCGGTGTACTGAACGAGCGGCTGAAGGATCGCGAATACCTGATGGGCGATTTCAGCATCGTCGACATTGCGCACGTGCCATGGCTCGAAGGCGCGGAGTTTTTCTACAAGGCACGGGACGTGCTCGAGATGCCGTCGTTCGAGCATGTGCAGCGGTGGCGCGAGGCGGTAAGGTCACGGCCGGCATACGTGCGCGGAAAGGACGTCTGTAAAGCACCTTGAATCCAGAACCCCGCAACCGAAGTTGCGGGGCTAGTTTCAGTAATACTGGTAGGAACAGGCCATCGAGTAGTTCCACCCGTTTGCGGCCCACTCGTAGAAGTCGGCCATGGCGTCGCGGGCACCCCAGTAAGCGTCGGACGCCATGGTCGCTACGGCGCTGCCGATGTCCTGAACGTCTTCCTCCCCCGAGAAGGTAACCTTGATGATTCCTCCGTTGAGTTCAACACTCCAGTCTGCTCCGGCTACACTCTGCAATTCACTCGAATAAAGCTCTCGCATAAACACTCCTTGTTTCCAGAATAGAACTGACCAGTCTCATGACAGATCAGATAACGTCGCTCTGGTGTCGCCCGTTATTCGAATCAAAAAAAGATTTCCGCGAAGTTAATACCAGCATGACCAGCGATTGGAGCATAAAGGCTCCCTCCAAGCTCCCGCAGTATTGTCAGAAATATTGGCGCCATATATAGCGCCGTATGAGTTAACCAATATCCTGATTCCAATGTACCCGGATGCACCGCAATGAACATACTACTCACGCACACTGTCGAAACGACTTTTCCCCAAGAGTTAGCAAACCCTTGATACAGAATGCCGCGGAACAATACTTCTTCCGCGAAGGGGACAAGGGTACATGCAGCAAACGCGAATAAGACTTTTCCGCCTACTGGCGCGACATTGATTACATTTTCAGGATGAGGCGCAGCAAACTCGTTACGTGGAAAAACATATTCCAGCGCCATGAAAGCAAATACGTACATCGCACCCATGCCGAAAGACAAACCAAAAAGTAATGAGCTGGGTTTTCCATGCAAACCGATGCGATTACACAGAGAACTAATGGATTCGCTTGGCAGGTAGCTTTTCATTAGCAATAACGTCACGACCATCATCACAGCAGGGTTTAGGAATCCCAAGGCGATGGAACGCGTTGCAGCGACAACTTCGATTGCGGTAGCGGGCCATATCGGAAGTAGATCGCGGGTTTGCAATAGCTTGAGAAGCGCAACTAAAAAGTAATCGGCGCCCAATATCGCGATAAGAGTAACTAGAAAAATCACGCTCGCTTCCTTTGCGCGAAATCCTTCTACGGTTTGCAGTGACGCGTCCATGACGATCTACCTTTATAGGCTGTGCACGCACCTTAGTAGATATCCCAAGGAATTCCAGTTTTTGGACTATAGAAAGGATATCTACGCCTTCCCCAACATCTCCCCCCTAACCCGCGCCTGCATCCGCTTCACCCGCTCCGGAAACAACCTGATATCCGACGACCCTGTCCGAATGAAGCTTCCGTGCAGCGGGTTGCTGCCCACGTACACGGGCCGCAAGTAGATCGAAGCCCTCGGCACGTTGATGTGCACGATCGCCTTCCCTTCTATGTGCATGATCGCGACGCTGTCGACGCACAGCACGTTCACGCTGACGACTTTCGGATCGTTGACGCCCTTCATGAATTCGGCGACGACCTGCTCCGCATCGCGGATGCCCGCAAGTTCATATTTGCCGGGGCCGAGTTCGCGCAGGCCGAGGAAGATGTCGCCGCCGGCGGTGTTGGCGAAGGCGGAATAGGTTTCCCAGATGTCTTCGGGCAGGGCGCCGTGGCCGTCGCGGCCCTGGGCGAGTTTGCACTCGATGTTCCAGGTTTCGCGAACGGCGGCGATGTCTTCGAGGGTCAGGAGTGTCGTCACGCGCGCGAGCTTAGCGAAACACTCGAGCTGTGGCCATGCGGTTGTCGGCGGTGCTGGTTCCGATGCCGGGGTCGCGACCCCGAATTACAATGCCAGTGGTGAAATCGTAGTGCGGCGCCCGCATACAGGGCTGACGAACCTGCCCTGCTCCACTCCACCGACCTGATGAGGTAACGATCATGTGCGGCCGTTATGTCGATCCCGCGGAAGCCGCGATGGAACGCTTCTGGACGATCGACCGCCGGAACTGGCGGTTTCCGGAATTGCCGCGCTTCAACGTGCCGCCGGCGTCTGAGGTGCCGATCATCGTGCGGGCACCGGACGGGGCGATCGAAATGCTCGGCGCACGCTGGGGGCTCATTCCGCGCTGGTGGAAAAAGGACAGCCTGCCGACCTTGTCGTTCAATGCGCGATCCGAGGAAGCGGCACAGAAGCCGATGTGGCGCGATGCGCTGCGCTCGACGCGTTGCATCATGCCGATACGCGGCTGGTTCGAGTGGAACGAAAATGAGCAGGTGAAGACGGCGAGCGGACGCAAGACGAACCAGCCGTACTTCCACTACTGCCCCGACGAGCCGGTGATCGGCGTTGCCGGGTTATGGTCGATTTGGCGGGCGGCGGACGATACGGAAATCATCACCTGCGCGCTGCTCAGCAAGGAAGCGGCTCCATCGATTGCGCACGTCCATCACCGCATGCCGGTGATCCTGCACCAGGACCAGTTCGGCGACTGGTTGCATCCCGATACGAGCCCCGCCCGTGTACAGGAGATCATCGCCAGCGCGCGCGGGGATTTCAGTGCACATCGCGTGGACACGGCCGTGAACAACGTGCGCAACGACGGGCCGCACCTGATCGAGCTTCTATCGCCGCCGGACGAATTCAGCATGTTTCATTCCGACAGACGCGACAGAAGCGACAGCGGGCACGATTTCCAGTAAGCGCTACACGCCGTTCTGCAGCAGCCACTGCTTCAGCTGCCCGAGCGGCATCGCGCCGGACATGCGCGCCTGCTCCTGCCCGTCGCGGAACAGGATCAGCGTCGGTATCGACTGGATGCCCCAGCTGCCGGCGAGCTGCTGTTCGTCTTCGGTGTTGAGCTTGGCAAAGCGCAGGCGCGGTTCGAGTTGCTGCGCGGCCTGCGTGAAGATCGGCGCGAAGCTGCGGCAGGGTCCGCACCATGGCGCCCAGCAGTCGACGAGTACCGGCACCGAGTTGCCGTTCAAGACGTTGTTGACGTTCGCGCTGGTCATGTCGATTGGCTGCCCCTGCAGGATCGGCGCCTTGCACTTACCGCACTTCGGCTTGTCGCCGATGCGGTCGGTGGGCACGCGGTTGGCGGTGTTGCAGGCGGCGCAGCTGAGTGTCGTCGTGGTCATGGCAGTGAATCGCGTTGGGGACTCGGCCTATAATAGCGCCAAGTCCCGCGAAATTTTCCCCGGCATGCCCAGTGAAAGCCCCGATTCGACGCACCGGTGCTGCGGCCGGCATGTATCGGCGGTAGGCGCGTGTTGGCGACTGCCAGGTGATGGCGGCCAGCCGTGGTAACGACAGGAGCAAGCATGAGCGCAAAGATTTTCATCGATGGCGAAGCCGGTACGACAGGCCTGCAGATTCGCGAGCGCCTCGCCCCGCGCAGGGACCTCACGCTGCTGTCGATCCCCGATGCGCGCCGCAAGGACCCTGCCGCGCGCGCCGAATTCCTGAATGCCGCCGACGTCGCGATCCTGTGCCTGCCAGACGACGCGGCGAAGGAGAGCGTTGCACTGATCAGCAACCCGGACACGCGCGTGATCGACGCATCGACCGCCTTCCGCGTGGCCGACGGCTGGACCTACGGCTTCGCTGAAATGGACAAGGCGCAGAGCGGTGCGATCGCGCAGGCCAAGCGCGTATCGAACCCCGGCTGCTGGCCGCAGGGCGTGATCGCGGCCCTGCGCCCGCTCGTTGCCGCGGGCCTCGTGCCCGCGACGTATCCGGTGACGGTCAACGGCATCTCCGGTTACTCGGGCGGCGGCAAGGCGATGATCGCCGACTACGAAACGAAAGGTGACGATGCACCCGAATTCATGCCGTACGGCCTCGGCTTCGGCCACAAGCACCTGCCCGAGATGCAGCGTTATGCAAACCTCGCGGCACAGCCACTGTTCATGCCTGCCGTCGGCAATTTCGCGCAGGGCATGCTGACCTGCGTGCCGCTGCAGATGGCCGCGTTCGCGCGCGTGCCGACCGGCAAGGAGCTCCACGCGGCGATCGCGGATCACTATGCAGGCGTCGCGCACAGCTTCGTCGACGTGGCGCCGCTCGCCCAGCTCGAGCGCACGCCGGAGCTTGATCCGGAGAGTCTGAATGGCACGAATCGCCTGCGCGTGCATGTGTTCGCGAACGATGCGAAAGCACAGGCGCTGCTGCTCGCCGTGTACGACAACCTCGGCAAGGGCGCATCGGGCGCGGCCGTGCAGAACCTGAACCTGATGCTCGGCATGGATCCCGCCGCGAGCCTGTGAGCGCACCCGCATTTCCGATTGCGGAAGCATTGCCGGCGCTGAAGGAGGCGCTGGCGGCCCGCACCCGGCTCGTACTCGAAGCACCGCCCGGCGCCGGCAAGACGACACAGGTGCCGCTCGCACTGCTCGACCAGCCCTGGTGTGCCGGCAAGAAGGTGTTGATGCTGGAACCGCGGCGCGTCGCCGCGCGCGCCGCCGCGGCGTTCATGGCGAAGCAGCTGAATGAAGCGGTCGGCGCGACGGTGGGCTATCGCATCCGTTTCGACAGCAGGGTCAGTGCGGCCACGCGCGTCGAAGTCGTCACCGAAGGCATCCTGACGCGCATGATCCAGGACGACCCGACGCTCGAAGGCGTCGGCGCGATCCTGTTCGACGAATTCCACGAACGCCATCTCGCCGGCGATCTCGGCCTTGCGCTCGCGCTCGACGTGCAGGGCGGCTTGCGCGAAGACCTGCGGCTCGTCGTCATGTCGGCAACGCTCGACGGCGAGAAGCTCACGCGTTTTCTCGACGCCGAGCGCATCACGAGCGCGGGCCGCAGCCATCCGGTGACGACGCAGCACTTCCCGGCGAAGCGCGACGAAGCACTGCCATTCCACGTCAGACGCTGCATCGAGCATGTGCTCGAGCAACATTCCGGCGACGTACTCGTGTTCCTGCCGGGGCAGCGTGAGATCGGCCAGGTCGAAAGCGCGCTCGGCGGCGCTGCATTCCAGGCGCTCGACGTGATCGCGCTGTATGGCGTCATGCCGATCGAAAAGCAAAGTGCTGCACTCGCGCCGTCGAGCGACGGCCGCCGGCGCGTCATTCTCGCGACGAACCTCGCCGAATCGTCGGTGACGCTGCCCGGCGTGCGCGCCGTGATCGACTCGGGCCTCGCGCGCGAACCGCGCTTCGATCCGAATTCCGGCTTCTCGCGGCTCGAAACCGTCTACATCTCGCAGGCTTCGGCCGACCAGCGCGCCGGGCGTGCCGGGCGTGTTGCCGAAGGCTGGTGTTATCGCCTGTGGGCCAATTCGCAGCGGCTCGATGCCGCACGTACGCCCGAGATCCACACGGTCGACCTCGCCGGCCTCGCGCTCGAACTCGCGGCCTGGGGCGGCAGCGACCTGCGTTTCGTCGATGCGCCGCCGCCAGGCACGTTTGCCGCGGCACAGGATCTGTTGCGCAGCCTCGCCGCGCTCGACGCGAAGAAGCGCATTACCCCCTTCGGCACGCGCATGCTGAAACTCGGCACGCATCCAAGGCTGGCGGCAATGCTGCTGGCACCGGGCGATGCGAACGAACAGGCCGTCGCATGCGACCTCGCGGCGCTCGTCGAGGCGCGCGATCCGCTGATCTCGTACCGCGGCGACGACTGGCAGGCACGATGGGACGCGCTGATGGCAGCGCGGTCGGGACGACAGGAACAAGGCGGCGCGGCAGATTCGCGTGGCGTTTCGCGCGCGGCGATGTCCGCCATCGCGCAAGGCGCAGCGCAGTGGCGCAAGCGCCTTCGCGTAGATGCGACACCACGCCCGGGCACGAGCGCACGTGCGCTCGGCGACGTTCTTCTGCACGCCTATCCGGATCGCATCGCGCGCCAGCATCCGGCCGATCGCCATCGCTACCAGCTCAGCAACGGCCGCAGCGCGCGCCTCGCCGACGACAGCCGGCTGATCGGCGAACCGTGGCTCGTCATCAGCGAGCTGCGGCACGAGAGCAAGGACAGCCTCGTGCTGCGCGCCGCACCGCTCGACGAGTCGCGTTTGCGCGACGAATTCCCCGATCGTTTCATCGAGGAAGACGTCGTGCGCTGGGACGAGCAAAGCCGTGCGCTGGTGTCGCGCCGCGAAACGCGCTACGAGCAAATCGTGCTGGCGTCGAAGCCGGCCGGCAAACCGGACGCGGAGCATGCAGCGCAGGCCCTGAGCGATGCAGTCGCGAATTACGGACTCGCGTCGCTACCGTGGAGCGACGCGTTGCAGCAGTGGCGCAGGCGCGTGACATGCCTGCGCGAGTGGATGCCGGAATTGAAGCTGCCCGACCTGTCGGACGCAGCCCTGCTCGCAACGCGCGATGCCTGGCTCAAGCCCGCATTCCTTGGCAAGACGCGGCTCGACGCCCTGAACGAAAGCGAGCTCGCTGCGGCGTTGAAGGCGCTGCTCGACTGGAACCAGCAACAGCTGGTCGACACGCACGCGCCGCCGCGCATCAGCGTGCCGTCCGGGCTCGAACGCCCCATCGAGTATCACGAAGGCGCCGCACCGGTACTCGCCGTCAAATTGCAGGAACTGTTTGGACTCGGCGAAACGCCGCGCATCGCGAACGGCCGCGTGCCGCTCACGTTGCACCTGCTGTCGCCCGGCGGCAAGCCGCTGCAGATCACGCAGGACCTGAAGAGTTTCTGGGAACGCACGTACCCGGAAGTGAAGAAGGAAATGAAGGGCCGCTATCCACGGCATCCGTGGCCCGACGACCCGTGGAGCGCGACGGCAACGCATCGCGCGAAGCCACGCGGAACATGACGCTCCCCTCTTGAACCTTCATTGCATGCGTGAGCCTGTTTCAACAGCACGAGCATCACGCTCCATCGTCCCGCCGCCTGCTTTCGTTGACTGCAATCACTGCACGCGCAAGTTCGGCCAGTGACTGCGGCGCGCAACCTTCCGCATTGTTGTTCACCGTGACGAAGGCGTTGTGTCCCGCATTCACCGTTCCCGCGATCACGCGTGCGAGTGCATTGCGCGTTTGCGTGTCGGGATCCTGCAAGCTGTCGAAGGGTTCGTACTTGCGCTCGGCATCTTCGAAACCATAGGCGCCATGCAATGGGTTGAGGTTCCAGCGGCACACCAGCGGACCGGGCCACAGCGCCCGCAATACCCACAGCTGTTCTGCTATCGGCGGCATCTTCGGATGAATGCCGATGCAGTACGTCGCGCCCGCCGAGCGCAATACCTCGACGAAACGCGGCACCAGCCACTGTGCATTGCGCACTTCGACGGCGATGACGGCATCCGGCGCGGCGGCACGCAGGTCCGGTACGGCTTTCAGTAGCGTCTGCAAACGATCGAGCAGCTCCGGCATGTGGGCGAGCCACACGTCGGGAACCGGGCTGATCTGGAACAGCAGGGCACCGAGCTTGTGCCCGAGTCCGTTCAGCAAAGGCTCGATGACCAGGCGTTCGAGCTGCGCTGCGTCGAGAAAATTCGGATTGAGTTTGCGCCCGCGCCCGTCTTCATCGCGTACCTGTGCGTCCGTGATCACGCTCGGCGCCTTCACGACGAAGCGAAAATCGTCGCCGACCTGTGCCGCGTACTGTGCGAATTGCGCAGCGCTGAGCATCTGGTGGAAGCTGCGATCGAGGCTGACGGTGCGCATCAGCGGATGGCGCGCGTACGCGGCGAGGCCATTTCGTGCGAGCGCGCTTACGGAGTAGTCGCGATCCCAGACAAGGCCGGCCCAGCCGGGAAAGGACCACGAGGATGTACCGAGTCTCAGGTTGGCGGGGAGTGCCGCGGCGAGCTCGCGCAAGGCAGGATCCGGCGTCGCGGCCGCGACACCGCCGGCTGCCTTTCTGCGGGTGCCGGCTTCCAATGTATCGCTGGTATCGGCTCCTGCGCCGTCTTTCGCAGCATCGGAAGGATCGTCAAATAGCGAGTTCTGCATCGGCGACTTGCGTATGCTTCTTCATTGCGGCTGCTTCCTGCTGCCGTTTCAGGCAGCTTCCGTGCGCACTGCGCCTTCGACGTAGTACCACACGCCTTTCACGCGCACGAATAGCGCGCGCTCGTGATGCACTTTCGTGTCGCCATCGCGCGTTGCATACGTGGCCTTGAAGTCGACGCCACCCTTGTCGCCTTTCTGCTGCGCATCGAGGATCTCGAGGTCCTTCCACGTGACGTAGGCATCGTTCGTCAGGTCGGCCATGTTGATGCGCGGATGCGCGGCGGGGTGCCACGTGCGCAATAGGAAGTCACGCCACGTACCGGCGCCGAGCTTGTAGGCGCAGAAGCGTGCGCGGACGAGCTGTCGCACGGACTTCGGTTTGTCTTTCAGCGTGAGGAAGGGTTCGCAGCAGGTGGAAAAGGCTTTCGTGGAGCCGCAGGGGCAAGGGGTCATCGCCAGGTACCGATCTGAATTCGGCGGAACGATACCGGATGAAGGCGCCAACAGGAAAGGGTAATTCCGCGGCGCCATGGGGGTTTTACCCGGACCGGTAAATGCCGGATTTGTGTGCGCGCCGCGAGCCGCGAACATGGGAATCCGCGCTGCGCGCGTGAAGTGGGATATCACGCGCAGTTTCGCGCTTCCATCGGCCGCGCCTTTTTCAAAGCGGCTAAAGTAAGCAGGCAAGCCGTAAGGAGGACGACGAGTGGAATACTACGCGCTCAGCGATGACGACATCACCAGCGAACTCGGACGCCGGGTGCAGCGCTTGCGCCAGCGCCGCGGCTACAGCAAGCAGCTGCTGGCTGATGCGACCGGGTACTCTGCGAAAGTGCTCACGCAACTCGAGGAAGGCAACGGCAACCTTGCGACGCTCGTCGCCGTGTTGCGCTATCTCGGCGCCTTCGACCAGCTCGACCAGTTCCTGATCGAATCGCAGGTACGCGCGCTCGAGCTGCGCGATCCGCGGCAGCCGAGCGAGGGTACCGTGATTGCGCGGCGAACCCATGCAATGCCGTCCGGACTCCGGTAGGTGGCAGAGCGGCGTCAATTCTCGAGGTAATTTTCCCCGATGGACATGCCGCAGATGCGGGACAGCGCGTAATACGGCAAGCCTGTCTCCTCGTGCCAGGCGTTGAACGCTGCCTGCGCGCGCGCGAGGTCGCGTTTGCTCGTCGGGTTTTCATTGATCTCGACGCCGGAGGCGCGCAGCCGCGCGACAACATCGGGACTCAGGATGAAGCCGTCCTTGCCTATGAAGCGGATGAACGACGAGGCCGTGTGGCTGCCGAGGCGGCTGCCCTCCTTGCCTAGCCAGTGCAGCAGGCCAGCCTGGTCATCCGCGGGCCATGCGCCGAAATGCTTGCCGAACGAACCGTGTTCCTCGGCCGTGTTCCACACGAAGTGCGCGTTATCGAGTACGGCGCGGATCTTGATGCCGTTGCGGATGATGCGCCGGTCAGCCGCATAGGCATCCCACTGTTCAGGCGCGAGATGCGCGAGGCCTTTCGGGTTGAAGCCGTGGAAGGCCTCCTCGAAGCCCTTCCACATCGCGTCCACCACTTTCCAGTTGAAGCCCGCGCGGAAGATGCAGCGCGTCATCATCGACAGGTAACGATCGTCCGGCAGCTTCGCGAGCTGCTTCGGCGTCAGGACACGGTGTTCGAGCAACCTGTCGAGCGCAGCCTTGCCGCCCTTGCGCTGCTCGGCGAGCTTGCGGATTTTCGCGAAGGGAGTGAGTGTCATCGGGGGCCTCCTTGTCTGGGGGCCACTATAGTACCGATTCGGGATTTGCGCCTGCTGCGACGGCCTTCAGCCAAGACCGACGTCGGCGTGGCGTGCTCGTGATGCGTCGGCCCGGCCGGCGCCGGGGCCACGACGGGGTCATCGAGAGTCCGCGACCAGCTTTTCGATCAGCGCTGCGGTTTCAAGGTGCTGTTCACCGGCACTGCGTGCATTCGCGCCGGCGCGACCCATGGCGGCGTCGAGCGGCGTGTTGCCATTGCTGTCCTTGTGTTGCAGGTCGGCCCCGCGTTCGGCGAGGAGCTGCACGACGCTGTTCCAGCCCTGCGAGGCGGCACCGAATACCGGCGTCTGGCCGGTGTTTTCGGCGCGATTCGGATCGGCGCCGGCATCGAGCAATACGCGCGTGGCCTCCAGCGCCTGCTCTTCGCCGCGGAAGCGGCCGCGTGTATCGATTGGGCTCTGGCGGAAACCTGCAGCGACGATCAGCGGCGTTACGCCGTCTTCGTTCGGCAGCTCGATCAGTGCACCGCTCCTGATGAGCAGCTCCATCATCGGGATGTCGGCACCGCGTGCGGCGCGGAACAGCGGCGTGACGCCCGTGCGCAGCAGGCCATCGGCGCCGCGGTCAGGACCTAGCGCGCGATACGGCGGGAACAACTTCAGCTGCAGGTTCACGTTGCCGCCCTTCGCGACGATGAGTTCGGCGATTTCGAGTGGAGTCGCAAGGTCGCTCGACAGGCGATCGGCGCGACCGCCGTGCGGAAGCGTGCTGTAGTCGACGACCGTGTACAGCGGGTTGCGGCCGTACAGATCCCACTTGTCGGGATTCGCGCCGGCATCGAGCAACAACTTCATGGAATCCCAGCGTGCGTTCAAACCCGCCATCACGAGCGGCGTTACACCTTCGGGATCCGCCTTGTTGAGGTTCGCGCCCGCTTCGATCAACAGCCTCACGCACTCGGTGCAGCCTTCGCGCGTGGCGTAATGCAACGGTGTCATGCCGCCCGGCGGCAGGATTTTCATGCGCGGTTCGGCCGACACCTGGCGCTCCCACTTGTTCGGCAGCGACTGCGCATCGACGTCGGCGCCTTCATCGATCAGGAATTCCAGCATCTCCGGCTGCTGCTGCGCGGCGGCCCACATCAGCGCCGTCTGGCCGCGCCACTTTTCGACGTGGTTGACGTCGGCGCCGTGCTTCACGAGCAGCTTCGCCGCCTCGACGTTCGGCGTGCGCGCGATGATCATCAGCGCGGTCTGGTCGTCGGCGCCGCGCTCGTCGGCTTCCGCGCCGGCGTCGAGCAGCGCTTCGATGATTTCGGTGTTGCCGATGATCGCCGCCTGCGACAGCGGCGTGGCTCCGTACGTATTGCGCGCCTTGACGTCGGCGCCACGGTCGACGAGGCGTTCGACGAGCTCGACATCGTTGTAGTAGATCGCCCAGTGCAGCGCGGTAGTGCCGTCGGACTGCGACTGCGTGACGTCGGTGTTACGGCCGATCAGTTCGAGGGCAGCCTCCGTATCGCCTTTCGCGGCGAGTTCGAGCATGCGCTGTTCGTTGCCGTCCTGCGCTAACGCGGGCATCGCGAGCAGGGCCGCCAGCACGCCGGTGGCGAGCGCTGTCCTGAGCATCGGAACCTTCGTCGCCATACTTTCCGTCGTTGTCACGCGCTTCATCGTCACACTTCCTCGATCAGGCCGGTGCTGTCGCCCTTGTTCGCGACGATCTCTTCTTCCGGAACGCCGATGCGGTCGAGCAGCGTCAGCATCACGTTCGACACCGGCGCGCGATCGGGCGCGAGAATGTGCTGGTTGCCCTTGATGCGGCCACCGGCGCGGCCGACGATCGAGATCGGCAAGGGGTAATGATCGTGCGCGTTCGAGTTGCTCATGTTCGAGCCGTACAACAGCATGGCGTTGTCGAGCATCGAGCCCTTGTCGCCATCGGGAAGCGCGGCGAGTTTCTCGACGAACTTCGCGAAGACCTTCGTGTGGTATTCCTGGATCAGCATCAGGCGCGCCATCTTGTTCGGATCGTTCTGATGGTGCGACAGCGGATGGAAGGCATCCGACACGCCGACGTGGTTGTAGGTCTGGTTGCTGACTTCCGCCGCGAACATCATGTTCGCGATGCGCGTGATGTTGCCCTGGTACGCAAGCAGGATCAGATCCATCATCAGGTTCAGGTGTTCGTCGAACGAACCCGGTACGCCCTGCGGCGCATCGGGCAGCGTCATGTGCGACAGGTCGTGCTCGGCCGTGGCCTGCACGCGGCGCTCCACTTCACGCACCGTTTCGAGGTAGTCACCGAGCACGGCGCGGTCGGCGGCGCCGAGTTTCATGTTCAGCGCGTTCGCTTCGGTGATCATCAGGTCGAGCACGCTCGCGGTCTGGTTGCCGATGCGTTCACGTTCGGCCGCGTTGTCACCGACGCCGAACAGCGTCTGGAACAGTTTGCGCGGGTTGTTTTCCATCGGCAAAGGCGTCGTCGGCGTGCGGAACGAAATCGTGCCGGCATAGCTGCAGCCGTACGCGCGGTCGCAGGAACCGGCTGCGCCGCTGGTTTCGGTGGCGACTTCTATCGACGGCAGCGGCGTATCCTGGCCGATGTATTTCGCGGCGATCTGGTCGATCGTCGTACCGCCGAAGGGATCATGGCTCACGCGCGGCGAGGCAGCCGTCAGCCACGTGCCGGGCGTGATCGCATGTACCGGGCCATACGCGCGCTTGTTCTCGAGGTTCGACACGATCGTGATGTGCGACTTGTACGGCTCGAGCGGCGCCATCAGGCGCTTCAGTTCGAAGTCGGTGCCGGCCTTGTCGGGCGTCCAGTTGTCCATCACCGCGCCATGCGGGAAATAGAAGAAGCCGAGGCGCGGCGGCGCCACGGCAGCCGTCTGAGCGAGTGCCGTGTTCGCCGGGATCATCGCGTCGAGCAGCGGCAGCGACAGGGTGGCTACCGCGCTGCGCAGCACCGTTCTGCGTGACAGGTGTTTCTTCGTGTTGAACATGGCTTCCTCCGTACTCGTGTGAGTGACGTGCGTAATTCGCTTTTGTCATTCCCGCGAAGGCGGGAATGACGTTTATGTATCTTAAGACCGTTCGGCGACGTCTTCCTGTTCCCTACCTGCTCCCAACCTGCGCGCCTTCTTCCGGCACCGTCATCTTCTGGAACTGCTCACTTTCGATGACGCCTTTCACGATCGCAGCGACGCTGTAATCCGAATCCTCGGCTTCGCGTACTATTCTTCGCACTGCCGGCATGTCGTGTGCTTCGACGCCGCGGCCGAGCGCGTAGGTCATCAGCTTTTCGGTGAAGACCTGCGCGAACTGGTCAGGGCGTTTGACGAGCGCCGCACGCAGGTCGTTCACGCCGTTCAGTGGCGTGCCGTCGGCAAGGCGGCCGCTCGCGTCGATCGGGATGTTGCCGGCATCGCTGTCGCGCAGGCGGAATTCGCCGATCGCGTTGAAGTTTTCGAGCGCGAGGCCAAGTGGATCCATCACGTCGTGGCAACCCGCGCAGGCCGGGTTGTCACGATGGCGTTCGAGGCGTTCGCGCACGGTTTCGGCCACCATCGCGCCTTCCGGCGTTTCCGGGAAGGCTTCGACGTTCGGCGGCGGGTTCGCCGGCGGCACGCCCATGAAGTTTTCCATGATGTACGCGCCGCGGATCACCGGGGTGGTGCGGTTCGCGTACGAGGTCACCATCTGCACGCCGCCCTTGCCGAGCAGGCCGAAGCGTTCCGGCTGCTGCAGCTTCACGCGGCGGAAATGGTCACCCTTGATGTCGGTGATGCCGTAGTGCAGCGCGAGGTCCTCGTTGAGGTACGTGTACTCCGAGGTCATCAGGTCGAGCACGCTGCGGTTCTCGCGGATCACGTCGCCGACGAACAGGGCGATTTCGTCCTGGAAGGCATTCAGCAGGCCGGGACGGTAGTTCGCGAAAATCTCCGGATCGGGATCGATGTTCTCGAGCTCCCGCAGGCGCAGCCACTGGAACACGAAGTTATCGACGAGCGCCGCGGCCCTCGGATCGGTGAGCATGCGCTCGATCTGCAACTGCAGGTTGTTGCCCTTGCGCAGGTCGCCGCGCGCGGCGAGGTCCACGAGCTCGTCGTCCGGCAGCGTGCTCCACAGGAAGAAGCTCAGGCGCGACGCGAGTTCGAGGTCGCTGATCGCGACGACTTCGCCCGGCGCGGCGCCTTCCGGCGCGACTTCCGAGCGGAACAGGAATTTCGGACTCGCGAGGATCGCCATCATGCCGTTCCTGATGCCGGCATCGAACGAGCCCTGTTCGCGACCCTGTGCGTAAAACGCGAGCGGCGCGGCGAGATCGTCTTCGGTGATCGGGCGACGGAAGGCCTGCTTCGCGAGGTTGCCGAGGATCTGCCGCGCGCAGTCGAGTTCCTGCCCCGGGTTCGCCGGTTCGCAGATCATCACTTTTTCGCGCATCGGCGTGTGGTTGATGCCGCTCGTTTTTAACGGACCCGTGATTTCGACGCCGCGCATGCGCGCGATGCGATCCATGCCGCGGTTGACGCCGAGTTCGTGCAGGAATTCGTCGCCTTCGGCGAAGCTGCGCGCCAGGAAGGCCACGCCGATCGTGTGCGGACCGGAGCTGACGGTAATCGGGATGTCCTTGAAGCGACCGTTGATCTCGGCGACCGCCGGCGCCTGCTCCTGATCGAGCTTGCGCAGGTCTTCGCCGCCACCGATCGAGCGCTCGAAAATCTTTTCGCCATCGAGCGTGACGACGACCGTGTGTTCGTACTCCATGCCGTTCGTGTAGCCGGCGCTGGCCATGCCCGGAATCGTCAGCGTGTATTCGCCGTCGACCGGGAAGATGTGCTCGACGACGACTCCGCCGCGCGTGCCGAGCGGCAGGCCATGCACGTGTGCGCCCTGGTGCGAGCTGTCGGCCGGATAGAACACGGTTTCGTTGCGCGGTTCCGGAGAGCCGACGGCCTGGTCGCTGACGAGGCGCGCGGCCGCGATGTACTGGTCGAGGAACGACGGCGAGATCTTCAGCACGCCGGCGATGTTGTCGAAGCCGTCGCTGTTGTCGTCTTTCGGCAGCGCGAGTTCGGGATTCAGTTTGACGCCCGTCATCGCGTACACGGCATTCACGTACTCGGTGCGGTTCAGGCGGCGCAGGCCTACGCGGCCCGGATCGCCGTGTTCGGCGGCGTGGGCATCGAGCGTGTTTTCGAGGCTGGCGACGAGGTCCCAGCGTTCGTCCTGGCTCGGCTGGTCCTGGCTCGGCGGAGGCATCACGTTGCCGCGCAGCTTGCGCAGCGCCATCTCGAAGATTTCCGCGTCCTGCGCGACGGTTTCCGGCGACGTCAGCGTGAAGTCGACGCCACCGGCGTAATCGTCGGAGTTGTGGCAGGTGGTGCAGTACTCCTCGAGCGTCGTCCAGTGCTGCTTCAGGTCGTCGAGCGCGGCCGCATAGTCAGGCTGCGCGGACGCAGCGCCGCCGAGCAGCAGCGAGACCGTGCCGATGGCGCGAGCGAGTTTGCGTTTCGTGGCTTGCATGCGTTCGTACCTCAAATGATGTTGCGCACGGCGCGACCAGGGACGTGATACCACGTGCCTTCGTACAGGAGCGTCAGGAACAGCGTCGGATCGCCCAGCGTCGCGCGATAGTCGGCCATCGGGTCTGCCGCGAGGAAGTCGGCCAGGCTGCGTCCCGTCTGGAAGGCCTCGGCCACTTTCGCATAGGCATGGTCGAGCAGCGCGCCCTGCGCCACGAGGGCCGGCTTGCCGAGCACGCCGCCCTGCGAGGCGATGACCTTCGTCGAATCGTCCGTCAGGCCGATCAGCGCCGTGTTGGTTTTCTGCGCGCCGTTGATCCAGCCGCCGGTGACGTAGTCGAGCAGCGGGTACGTGTCGACGGCGAGCATGTCGCCGACGACGAGTACATTCGCCGCCGGGAAGCGCACATAGATGTCGCCATCGGTCGTGCACTGGCCGAACAGGCCGTATTCGATCGTGGCGCCGGCGAAGTCCATCGCCGTGCTCATATAAAAGGTCTGGTTGGCCTGCTCGTTCTTCGGCCACGGCGTGTAATCGGTCGCCTCCCACTCGGCGCGGAATTCGGCGTTCTGCCAGAGGCGCGTGTTTTCGTGCGCAATGATCGGCGTGCCGCGCGGGCCGAGCACCGTGTTCAGGCCGCAGTTCTCGCGGCGCCAGTTCAGGTTGAACAGGGCCTGGATGGACTTGCCATTCGTCAGCCGCTCGATTTCGGCAAGCAGCGCCTCGGCATGTTCCGGATGGCCGCCGCCGACGATGACGACCGCATCGGGACCTTCGGCCACGACGACGTTCGAACCGGCTCCGCCGATCAGCGTGAGGCCGCCGCCGAGGTCAGTCGTCGTGAAGCGACCCTGGGCCTGGAGCGGCAGCGGGAACTGCAAGGCCAGCGCACTGGCGCCGAGGCCTTGCAGGAGAGAGCGGCGTTTGATCATAAGTAGCTGTTTTCCGCTGGAAATTAGTACCGGATTAGACAACTGTTTAACAGGAAATTGGGGAAATTTTGCGGAAATAAAGTCCATGCGGGCGAAGCGGCCGGAATTCCCTGATCCCGGTCAGTTTCGGCTCAGTTTGAGCGCCGGATGCGCCAGCCGGCCCGTTCCGGCAGCGCGCATCCCGGGGCTATTTCAGCGCACTGCCCGGCCGCGCTTACTCGGCGGGAAGCGTGCTGAGGTCAGGCGCCTGCAGGCCCTTCTCCGCGAGGTAGTCGTCGTAGATCGATTCACTGCACGAATACTCGAGGATCTGGGTTTCCGGTGCCCAGCGCAGCGTGCCGGTGACCGTGAACGGTTCGGTGTACAGCCGTGAGTCCGTCAGCGTCAGTTCGTTCGTCAGGTATTTCGTCATGACACCTTCGGCATTCGGGCGCTCTTCCACGGTGATGCGCTCGACCGTCGTCGCCGTATCGGTATTCGGCAGGCGGCGCATGTACGGGTACTCCTTCAGGTACGAGGTCTCGACGACGAGCGTGTCGCCTTCCCAGTGCCCCACCGAATAGCCCATGCCTGTCGGAATCAGGGGTTCGGGTCTGGGATGACCTTCCATGTAGATCTTCCGGTACTGGTAATAGCCTTCCCAGAACATCGTGATGAACTCGTCCGTCTGCATGATCTCGACCGGGAACGGCGCGCCCCAGATGCTGCGTGGCAGGCCCGGCACGACACACCAGCCGCCCGGATCGTCCTCCGTCGTGAAGGCGGCGACGTATTCGTCATACATCTTTTTCGCGGCATCGTTGAATGGATACTCGTCGGGATTGCGTCCGGTCACCCCGCCTGCGGGGAACCAGATGCCGCTGAGATCGGGTTGTGCATAAACGGTTGCACTGAGCGGACCCAGTACGAGCAACAGCTGGCGAGCGAAACGGTGAGTGCGTGTCATAAGCTTCTCGATTTTATTATTGGTGAAACCGGAGCAAATGTAGCACACCCATGTGCGCTGGCAGAAAACGGGCGCCTTCCACCGCGCAAAGAAAAAGGGGACGCACTGTGTGCGTCCCCTTCGCGGTGTCCAGCAATACGCCGCGCAATGCGGCGATGCATCACTTCATTCCAGGTCGAATTACGCCGGCTTGCGCACGACGAACAGGAACTGGTCCGTCTCGCCGCGTACCGAAGCTTCGCGCACGCCGAGCGAATGATCGTCTTCCGGGTTGTCGAGCACGTCGGACTCGCTGACGACCTCGAAGCCCGCTTTTTCGATCTGCTCGCGCGCGGTCGCAGCCGGGATGCGATGCAGGTCCGCGTTCTCGGCACCTTCATTGCCTTCGTGATCGATGATGACGGCAACGCCGCCGGGCTTCAGCGCGTTGTAGATGTCTTTCAGGAAGGCCTGGGAACCTTCTTCGCCGCGGAAGTTATACGCGTCGTGGTAATTCTGCGCGGTGATCGCTGCATCCGCGGTACCGGCAGGAATCGACGACATGTCGCCGAAAACCGGTTCGACGTTGCCGAGTTCGGCTGCCATGTCTTTCTGCGCCTGGCCGTTGTTGGTCTCGAGCGCGCGTGCGCCCACCTGCATCAGCACCTTGCCGTTCGGACCGACGGCAGCCGACAGTACGCGCGTGAAGTAACCGCCACCGGCGGATACGTCGATCACGGTCCAGCCTTCCTGCACGCCGAGCGCTTCGATCGTTTCCTTCGGCTTGCGCGCGGCATCGCGATCGCGATCAGCCTGCGGACGCGCTTCCATCTTCGCGTCGAAGTCGGCAGGCAATGCGAGCGCGAGGCTGGACAGCGCCAGCACGGCGGCAAAACCTGCGTGTTTGAAGAATGCTGCTTTCATTGTGTTTCCCTCTGCTTGCTTGCGGTTGAACTGCGTGATGTTGAATTCGATGCGCTGGTGTCGATGACACAAGCTTGTATGGCACCGCTCGAATGCGCGACATGCATGCCGGCTTCGCGGGCGTGGCAAAGTAAACCAGCGCTCAGGGCTTGGCAAGACAGACCGGAGGGGCAGGTTACACTTTCAGCGAATACGAAATTCGGGACGATGAACGTCAGGTAAAGACCGGAGTGACACGCGTCAATATGACGCGGGTGCGGGCCCCGACCCGAAGGCACTGACGTCGTAAAGCTCGATATGTCGCGAGTCGAGCAGTTCGTCGCGCGGCAGCATCTTCAGCATCGCATAGCGCTCGATCAGCGGCTTGAATTTTTTCTCGCCGCGTTCGCTGAGGCAGGTATAGAACAGCAGCGCGACTTCGTAACTCGACAACTGCGCACGCACGAGGTTCGTGTAGCGCTTCTTGTGTTCGACGTCGCTGCTGTCGACGTATTTCAGGATGTTGTACAGCGTCATGAAGTAGTGGCCGGCTTCCGCTTCGATCTCTGCGCTGAAGTTCAGGTACGTGCGGCGGATGCGGTCTTGCGTCGTCGGCCCGGCGTCTTCGGGGCGCTCTTCCTTCCATCGCGCACAGAAACTCGCGAAGAACACGCGGAAGCAGTCGCGGCCCTTGACGATGACCGCGCCGGTTTCGCCTTGCGTCAGGTCGATCGCATTGACGATGTCGTTCTGCAGCCGTAGCAGCTGGAAGAAGGTGTTCTCGAAACTTTGCAGCCGCAGCGTGGCGTTCTGCAGCACCATCTGTTCGCGCTGCGCGACCATCTCGGTGCGCGCGAGATCGTGTTCGTGGCGCTGCAGCTTGAGGTCGGCACGCTGCAGCAGGATCGTGAACAGGAAGCCGACGAATGCGAGGCCCGAGAACAGCGCATTCACGGCGCCGAACATGTCGCCGAAAATGCCGCGGTCGGCTCCGACGAGGTGGTAGATCAGGAAGCCCGAACTCGCCCACACGACGATCACGGCGAGCGCAAGTGCCACCGCCCACGCCGGCCTTGGTTCGTTCGGGGTCTTTTTCAAACGCATGCGCATGCTGCCTTCGCCTTCCGCCTCGCGGTTTCAACGTGCCACGTATCGGCGCCGCCATAGTAGCAGGCCGCATACGACGATACAGGAAAGCACCATCGCGATCGGGAACAGCGCCGTGGTCAGCGACAGTGTCTGCAGCGCGAACAACGAGACGACGTTGCGCGCGCCGAACAGCAGGTAGAACCAGACGCTTTCTTCGTACGGCAACGAATACAGCTTGCGCACCGTGGGGCCGAAACCGAGCACGTCGACCGTCGTCAGGATGACGACGGCCCACAGCGGATCGCCAGTCATGTACCACAGCGGGATCGAGCCGAGCGCGGCCCACAGGAACAGCCAGTCGGCGCGCGTGATCTGGATGTCGCGGCAGTGCGCCCAGGCGAGCCATGTCACGTACAGCGTCAACAGGGCCGACACGCCGGTCGCCCACGCGCCTGGTCCACCATCGGCGGCGACCTGCGCAAGAAACACGACGGCAGTCGAAATCGTCCAGATCACCCAGGAAAACACGTGCGGCCGCATCGTGCCATTGCGGATCTGCGTGATGTAAGGCGCGTAGGCCACGAGGGTCAACGCGATGGACAGCAGGCCCATCGCCTGCAGGAAGTTCATCGGAAGGTCGGAACGAAGTTAATCGGGGTCAGGACCCATTTGTCTTGTTAGCGCCCACCTTACACCAACTCGGTGACACACATAGGCTTTTTGCCCACCGGGATGCAAATGGCGCTGACCCTGTTTGATGCGCGGAAACAAAAGGGGCTCCGGCCCAATCTGATTTTACGCGCCGGCTTCGCCTTCGGCCGCTGGTTCGCGGAAGGCCTCGTGCGCCGTGTAGGACCAGTGCGCATGCAAGATCTTCCAGCTGCCGCCCGTGCGACGGTAGACGACCGTGCTGTTCCAGCTGTCGGCGAGAATCTCCTCGTCGTTGGCATCGCGTCCGTAGGTCGTCAGGTTGTAGGTCAGCAGCGCGAGGTCGCCGGCGTTGACGACCTGCGGGTTCGTCAGCTCGTAGCGCGTGATGTCGCCCTGCCCCTGTGACGACTCGTGGTACACGCTGAGTGCCTGCAGGCCATCGATGCGCGCGCGCGTCAGCGGGTCGAAGTACGTCACGTCATCCGCGTAGTGTTCACTCCCGATTCCACCGCCTTCCACCCAGCGGTCGAGGGCCTTGCGTTCGAGTTGCAGGATGGGGTCGTCGTTGGGCGTTTGCATGGCGGGCTCCTTGATCATTCAACGTCATGAGGAGGCCACAGCCGGCGATGTGCCACAAGACAGGGAATTACTGAAATGGCCGCGGAATAAATCGCCCGTCCGCGCAACGGGACGCGCTGGAGGCAGGCGGCATTTCCCGCTATTTCGCCGTGCCGACATACCGCGCCCGCGGACGGATCAGGCAGCTGTCCTGCCGGAACTCGACGAAATGCGCGATGTAGCCGTATACGCGTGCCATCGCGAAAACGGCCGTGAAATAGCGGCTTGGAATGCCGAGCTGGTTGAACACGGCGCCTTTGTAGAACTCCACGTTCGCCCGGATCTGCTTGCCGCGCTGCGCGAACTCCGTCTGGCAGGCCGCCTCGACCGCTTCGAGCGTTTCATAGAGCTGGCGTGCGTCGCCGCTGCTGCACAGCCGCTTCGCAAGCGGCTTCAGGATGCGTGCACGCGGATCGACGACTTTGTATTCGCGATGGCCCATGCCCATGATCTTCTGCTTCTGCCGCAGTGCATCGGCGACGAATGCCGCCGCGCGCTCGGGCCCGCCGATCGTACGCGCCATCTCGAGCGCGGCTTCGTCCGCCCCGCCGTGCAGGACGCCGAACAGCGTGCCGATCGACGCGGAGATCGACGACTGGATCGGCGCCAGCGTACTCGCGCACACGCGGCCGGCGAACGTACCGGCGTTGTAGCTGTGTTCCATCTGCAGTACCTGCGCGACGTCGAGGACCTTCACCTGTTCGGCATCCGGCGCGTGCCCGGTAAACATCTGCAGGAAGTTTTCGTGGAACGCGAGCGCCGGATCCGCCGGCACGGGGTCCAGGCCCTGCTCGAGCCGATACCACGCGGCGACGAGCGACGGCAGTTTCGCGGCGATGCGCAGGCCCGTCGTCGTAGTGGCGTCGGCGCCGGCCAGTTCGGGCCCGGCTTCCCCGGGCGGCAGCACAGGTACCAGCCCCTGCAACACGAGCATCGGGTGCAGGCCGCGCGGCAGGGCGCGCAGCAGCGCGAGTTCCGGCGGCGTCAGCATGCTGTGGGAGGCCATGAAATCACGCAGTGCCGCCTCCTGCGCGGGATCGGGCCAGGCACCCGTGACGACCAGCCAGACGACCTGCCAGAACGGCTTGTCGACGAGCGCGTCGATCGAATGGCCCCGGTAGCTGAGCGAGCCTTCGTCGCCGCGCACGTCCGAGATCTGCGTCTCGCCGACTTCGATGCCGGCCAGGTCACGTGAATAGACGGGGAGGGTATTTTCGGCGTCGGTCATGGCAGTCTCCACTGGGTTTGCGTGGCGCGAGTATCGGAAACCTACTAGCATCAGGAAAATTAATATTTCTAATCTCGATATCAGTATTCCTTATGCGTCTGGAGAACAGCGAACTGCGCACGTTCCGATGCGTCGTCGAAGTGAATGGCTTCAACCGCGCCGCTGAACTGCTGCATGTGAGCCAGTCGGCTGTCAGCCAGGCGATCGCGAACCTGGAAGCGAAGCTGGGGATCGCGCTACTGCAGCGCGGCAAGCAGCTGGTGCTGACCGACGCCGGGCGGCGCCTGCTCGAACATGCGCAGAACGTCCTGAACGAGGAGCAGGACGTACTGAGCGACATCGCGCGCCTGCGCGAGGGTGGCCGCCAGGCGCTGAATGTCGCGATCAACAGCACGATCAATCGCTTCTACGCGCCGCAGTTGCTGAGCCGTTTCGCGCAGGCCAACAAGTCGGCGCAGCTCAAGATTACCGAGTTGCCGAGCCGCAACCTGATCTACACGGTGCTGTCCGGAAAGGCGGACCTCGCGATCGGCCCCTTCCAGAAACACATGGAAGCCTTCACGACGCTTCCGCTGTTCCGCGAGCAGCGGCAGCTGGTCGTCAGCCCGCGTCATCCGGACTACGCCGGGCTGTGCCATGGCAGCGGCAAGAACGTGGCGAAGCGGCTGAAGCAGACGGTGCTGGTGACGTCCTATCTCGACACGCCGGACCTGCGCCCATCGACACAACGCCTGCGCGACCGCTTCGAAACGGTGTGGGAAGTGTCGAGCCTCAGCCTGCGCCTGCACCTCGTCGGCGAAGGACTGGGCGCCGCCTTCATCGACAGCCGCATGCTGCAGGACGACCCGCTATGCCGCGATTTCACGGTGATCGGCGGGCAGCCATTCTCGACTATCGAGCGGCAGGTTGGGCTTTATTACAAGACGGGCAAGGTGCTGGATGGCTGCGCGCAGCAGTTCATCCAGCTGTGCCAGCGGTTCTGGGGCGTCGACTACTCATAAATGGGGTCCGAGCCCAATTGGAGGCGGCACACCGCTATAATCCGGCGCCGTTGCCCTGCCACTAATAAAAGGTGAGCCATGACGCCATCCCTGAAGCACCTCGCGTTGTCCGTTGCCGCATTGCTGTTCACGCTCGGCGGGACCGCCGCATCCGCGGCTGAAGACATCCCCGCGGCGCCCGCCTTTACGACCGAGCAGTTGATGGCCCTGCCCACGGACAACTGGATCACGAACGGCGGCAACATCAAGAACCAGCGTTTTTCGCCGCTCGACCAGATCAACCGCGACAACGTCGCGAACCTCAAAGGTGTCTGGCGCGCGGACCTGATGGATTCGGCCCTCGACTTCAAGCACAACAACCAGGCGCAGCCGATCGTGTACGACGGCATCGTGTACGTATCGACCGGCCAGGACGACGTGTTCGCAATCAGCGTCGAGTCCGGTGAAGTGCTCTGGTCGTATTTCTCGGGCCTGCAGGATTCCGACGTGTTCGTGTGCTGCGGCTGGGTCAGTCGGGGCGTCGCGATCGGCGAAGGCAAGGTCTTTTTCGGCCAGCTCGACTCGAAGCTGATCGCGCTCGACCAGAAGACGGGCCAGATCGTCTGGTGGAAGCAGCTCGAGGATCCCGAGGTCGGCTATTCATTGACCGCCGCTCCGCTTTACTTCGAAGGCAAGGTCATCATCGGCAATGCCGGCGGCGACCTCGGCACGCGCGGTCGCGTGCAGGCCTTCGATGCGGAGAACGGCGAACTGCTGTGGACCTTCTACACGATCCCCGGACCCGGCGAGTTCGGCCACGACACCTGGCCGCAGGACAACGACGTGTGGCAGTGGGGCGGCGCGCCGGTGTGGCACACGCCGGCAGTCGATCCCGAAGCGCGCCTGATCTATTTCTCGACAGGTAACGCAGGCCCCGTGCTCGGAGGCGGCGTGCGACCGGGCGACAACCTGTTCACGGCGTCGATCGTCGCCGTGGATGTCGACACCGGCGAATATCGCTGGCACTTCCAGGAAGTGCATCACGACATCTGGGATTACGACGCGCCGAACCCGATCATCCTGTTCGAGGCCGAATACGACGGCGAGATGCGCAAGGGTCTCGTGCAGGCCGGCAAGACCGGCTGGCTGTACATCCTCGACCGCATCACGGGCGAACCACTGATCGGCATCGAGGAGCGCGAGGTACCGCAGGAACCGCGACAGGCGACCTCGCCGACACAGCCCTACGTGATCGGCGATTCGCTGATTCCGCTCGAAGTGCAGTACGCACCCGAAAACATGGAGCTCGTGAACCAGGGCCGCATCTTCACGCCGTTTTACGAAACCACGGTGTTCACGCCGCTTGCCGGCGTCAACTGGCCGCCAAGCGCGTACGATCCGGCGACGAACTACATGTTCGTCTGCGCAACGGACACCGCGAACGCCGCGCGCGCGGATGCCTCCCAGTTCGAAGCGCCGACGTTCGACGGCCAGTTCCTCGGCGGCGCTTATGTCGGGGCCGGCCTGTTGCGCCGCGGCATCTATTCCGCCGTGGACCTGAAAACCAACAAGATCGTCTGGCAGCGCCAGTTCAACGATGGCTGCCGCAGCGGCTCGATGGTCACCGCCGGCGGCCTACTGTTCATGGGCCGTACCGACGGCCGCCTGATCGCACTCGATGTGCGCAATGGCGAACGGCTGTGGGAATTCCGCACCGACGCGCCGATCAACTCGGGCGTCAGCACCTTCATGCAGGACGGCAAGCAGTACATCGTCACGTACGCCGGCGGCGGCCTGTTTGGCGCGCAGAAGGGCGACGGCGTATGGCTGTTCTCGCTCGACGGCACGCTGAACGAACTGCCGCCGCCGGCACCGGCAGGCACGGCAGCCGGCCCCGCACTGACGGTGCCGGAAGGCCGCGTGGCCAACATCGATGAAGGCCGCACGCTGTATGCGCAGTCGTGCGTCTATTGCCACGGCGAGAGCGGCACCGGCGGCCACGGTGGCGGCGCGGAGCTGACATCGGCACTGACGGTCGACACGATCATCGGCGTGCTCAGCACCGGCCGCAACGCGATGCCCAACTTCAGGCCCGTGATGACGGTTGAGCAGATGCATGACATCGCCAGCTATCTCACGGAAGAGCTGCTGCCGGCCCAGGCGGCGCAGTAGGGGCCATAGTGGTTTAACGGCTCCACGCAGCGGGTCCAGAGTAACTTGATCCGCGCGGGCATCTGGTTTCCAATCCGGCCAGGTGCCCGTACATCACCCTCCAATTCCTGATCGCCTGTGATTGCATGAAGCTGCGCCCGCTCATCACGCTTTGCGTGCTCATTTCGCTGACCGGCTCGCTGTACGCGCAGTTTGGCTTCCGCCGTAATTTCGGCCCGACGCCGGGCGAACCGCCGGCCGGGCGCCCCGCCGAGTGGACCTTCGCGCGCCTCGCATATGAAGGCTCGAGCAACGGCGCGCAGTGGTACGTCGACTATCCCGGCGCCGAATACCACTTCTCCGGCGCCGTCGACCGCCTGACCGTCATCGATCCGCATGAAGAAGGCTATGTCGTCAGTCCCGATTACGACGACATCTTCGACTACCCGTGGCTGTACGCCGTCGAGCCCTGGAGCTGGACCTTCAACATGGAGCAGGCCGCGCGCATGCGTGAGTACCTGCTTCGCGGCGGTTTCCTGATGGTCGACGACTTCCACGGCGAATGGGAATGGCAGCAGTTCCTGAATGGCTTGCGCCGGATTTTTCCGGATCGCTCGGTGGAAGACATTCCCGCGGAAGACGCGATCAACCAGATGCCCTTTCCGCTGAACGACCGCCTGCAGGTACCCGGCCCGCGCTACATGTACACGGGGCTCACGTACGAACGGCAGGATGGCGACACGCCGCACTGGCGCGGCGTGCGCGACGACGCGGGCCGCTGGATGGTCGTCGCGTCACACAACATCGACTACGGCGAAGGCTGGGAACAGGCCGACAATCCGCAATATCCCGAGCCCTTCACGCGCCAGGCCTACGAGATCGGGATCAACTACCTGATCTACTCGATGACGCACTGAGTGCGGAGCGCCTCGACCGCGCCCGAACCCCGATCTCGCTCCGCGGCGCGGGACACTCAATCCTGTTGCAGTTGCTGCAGCCTGTCCGCCGCCGGCTGCCAGTCCGGCATCAGCTGCAGCGCGGTTTCGTAACTGCGCTGCGCGGCCGCCTCGTCGTTCAAGCGTTCGTATACAAGACCGAGGTTGTAGTGCGCCACGTGCGGCATCGGCAGCTCGAGTTCGAGCGAGCGTTCGTACGCGGCGATCGCTTCGTCGTAGCGCTCCGCGAGGTAGTACAGGTTCCCCTTGCCGTTCCAGGCCTGCGGCAATTCCAGCAGCTTCAGCGCTTCGTTGTAGTCGTTCAATGCCTCCTGGTAGCGCTCGAGCTTGCTTTGCAGGATGCCGCGGTTGACGTAAGTCGCCGCACGATCGCGGCGTGTCAGGTGGACGCCGTCCAGCGCGCGATTGCACGGATCGAGGTCGCTGCGCGATGGATTCAGGTGTTCCGATAGCTGCGCCGCCGACGAACAGGACCTTGCATCGCCTCCGCCACTGAGCACGGTGATCGACTGGGCCTGGACATCCAGCGCCAGCCAGGCGAGTGGCGCAACCAGTAATGTGGAAAGTTTCATGTGGCACCTCCTTTGCGTTGCAGACCGGACGCGGCGGCCGCCCATTGCGGCACGACCAGCTTCCTTGTTCTGGATATTCCCGCCGCGCCGCGAGCGGGCCCATGCCGATGCGAAGGACCCTGATGCACAGTGGACGTCAACGCAGCGTAGGACCGCGCTTCACGGGATACCGGATGTTGGCCCAGGTCATCAGTGCAAAGCTACCCAGCAGACCGAGCACGGCGCCCCAGTAGCCCTGCACGAGGGTCATCTGGATCAGCGCGGATAACATGAAGGTCAATGGCCCCCATAGCCAGGGCCGGCGCTTGTCCCGCTGCGCGATGCCTGCCATTGCCACTGCAAAGAAGATCGAAAGCATCGTCAGCGTCTCGGTGGCCTGCCGGCTAAAATAAATGGAAGTTAAACGCGGTCATGACCCACTTAATCCTGCATGTGATGCCGGTGGTCCACGGGCTTCATCAATGCGTTCGCGATGAGCCCCACTGCCAGCAGCCCCGCCATCAGGTACATCGTGCTGTTGTAGACGCCGGACGTCGGGTTCAGGGTGCCGGGTGGCGCGATTTCCATCAGGCGCGCGATCGTGACCGTTTGCGCGGCGACGAGCTGGTCGAGCTGGTCGAGGCCCGCGCCGAAGCGTTGCTGGAAGGTGGCGGGGTCGACTTTCGCGGCCAGGTCCTCGATCGCACGCGCGATCGCGGATTCACGCAACGACGTGATCGCGAGCGGCCCGACGACGCCGGCCGTGCTCCAGGCCGTCAGCAGGCGGCCGTGGATGCCGCCGACGAACTTCGTGCCGAACACGTCGGCGAGGTAGGCCGGGATCGTCGCGAAGCCGCCGCCGTACATCGTGAAGATCAGCATCGTCGCCGCGTAGAACAGCACGAGCCAGATGACGTTCGGATACGCGCCGACCTGGTTCGCCGCGAACGGCACGGACAGGTACAGCACGATGCCGAGTGCGAAGAATATCCAGTACGTCGTCTTGCGCCCGATGTAATCCGACGCACTCGCCCAGATGAAGCGCCCGCACATGTTGAAGATGCTGATCATCATGACGTACGTGGCGGCGAAGGCCGCATCGACGATCCCCGGCAACGTCGTGCCGAAAATTTCGCTCATCATCGTGCTCGCCACGCCGAGCACGCCGATGCCGGCGGACACGTTCATGCACAACACGAGCCACAACTGGTAGAACTGCGGGGTTTTCAGCGCTTCGTCGATGTCGACATTGTGCGTCGTGATCAACTTCGTTTTTTCGGCCGACTCGGGAGGCGGCGTCCAGCCGGCAGGCTTCCAGCCTTCGCGCGGAATGCGGTACGAGAAGGCGGCGACCAGCATGATGACGAAGTAGATTGCGCCGAGCGCGAAGAAGGTCTGCGCAACGCCTGCCGAGCCGGTGCCTACTGCATAGACACCTTCCGCGCCGCGCACGAGCATGCCGGCGACGTCATTCGGACCGACGACCACCACTTCGATGCGCTCGCCGGCCTGCTCGACGAAACGCCGGCCCGCGTCCGTGACCAGGTTGACCTGCTCGATCGTGCCGAGGTACTGCGGTGCCTCGTAGAAATGTTGCATGAACCAGCGCTTCAGCGGCGTGCCGATGATCGCGCCGCCACCGAAGCCCATGATCGCCATGCCGGTCGCCATGCCGCGGTGATCGGGAAACCAGCGAATAAGCGTGCTGACGGGTGAGACATAACCGAGGCCAAGGCCGCAGCCGCCTATGACGCCGTAGCCGAAATAGACCAGCCATAATTGATGCGTCAGTATGCCGACGCCGCCGATCAGGTAGCCGATGCCCCAGCACAACGCGGCCACGGTGCCGACCATGCGCGGTCCTACTTTCTCGAGCCAGCGCCCGGCGAACGCAGCCGACAACCCGAGGAAGACGATCGCAACGGAGAAGATCCACGTGACGTCCTGCAGGCTCCAGTCGGCGGCGGCGGGAGCCACGACACCGAGCGTACGCGTCAACGGCAGGTTGTACACACTCCACGCGTACACCGAGCCGATGCACAGATGGATCGCGACGGAAGCGGGTGGCACCTTCCAGCGATTGAACCCGTCATGCGCGACGATGCGCTCCTTCGACAGCAGGCCAGCCATGCGTTCCCCTCATCGTTAGTATTGTTGTCGTGACGAGCGGCGCAACGATACATGATTCGCCGCGGCCCCGGGAGCGGAGGCGGCGCATAATCGTCTGGTGGCTACACCCTACTGTTCCGATTGCCCAGCGTGCTCGATCCGGAGTCCACCCACAGCCTCGCGCACGTCCTGTCCGCCCGGATGCTGGAATACGCGCAGGCCGAACTCCGGCACTATCGCGAAAAGATGGTCGAAAATATCGGATTGTGTCTTCTCGTAAGGCACCCACGCGATCGTGTTCGTGAAGCAGTAGATTTCGAGCGGAAGGCCATCCGCCGTCGGCGCGAGCTGGCGCACGATCAGCGTCATGTCCTGCCGTACGCCGCCGTGGCTGCGCAGGTAGCGCTCGACGTATGCGCGGAACGTGCCGATGTTCGTGATGCGGCGCGTGTTCAGCGGCGTGCGGCCACTCTCTTCGAGCGTCGCATTCCACGCGTTGATCTCGTCGAGTTTCTCGCGCAGGTAGCTGTCGAGCAGCCGGAAACCGGCGAGGTGCCTGCTTTCGTCGTCGCTGAGGAAGTGCACGCTCTGCTGGTCGAGCAGCAGGCTGCGCTTGATGCGGCGCCCACCGCTCTGCTGCATGCCGCGCCAGTTCTTGAAGGACTCCGTGATCATGCGCTTCGTCGGAATCGTCGTGATCGTCTTGTCCCAGTTCTGCACCTTCACGGTATGCAGCGCGATGTCGATCACGTCGCCATCGGCGTTCAGCTGCGGCATTTCGATCCAGTCGCCTACGCGCACGATGTCGTTCGACGAAATCTGCACGCTCGCGACGAGCGACAGCAGCGTGTCCTGGAAGATCAGCATCAGCACCGCCGCCATCGCACCGAGGCCGGATAGCAGGATCAGCGGCGAGCGGTCGACGAGCACGGCGATGACCAGCAGCGTGGCGATCACGTACACCGCGATCTTGACGATCTGCAGGTAGCCCTTGATCGGCTTTAGGTGCGCGTCGGGCCGCCGGTTGTAAAGGCTGAGCGCGAGATCGAGCACCTTGCCGAGCACGAGTGCCACGCTGAGCACGATGAAGGCACTGCCGACGTTCGCGACGACCTGTGCAAGTGCCGGTGGCAATTCCGGTATCAGCCGCACGCCGAGAATCAGCACGAGCGCCGGAACGATGTTCGCGAGACGGCGCACGATGCCGCTCTGGTACATCTGCACGTCGGCGCCGACCGGCATCGAGCGCGCAATGCGCAACACGCCGCGCACGATGATGCGCTTCATCAGGAAGTTCGTCAGCCACGCGGCGAGCAACAGCAGGAAGCACGCGGCGACGGTTTCGAATCCGGACTGCGCCTGCAGCCAAGCAAGCCAGTCGCGCAGGAGGTTTTCCATCAGGGGTTCCGGGCGGGAGTCGGTGGAACCTTAACAAATCGACACGGCAGGTGAAACCCGCACCTGATGGATGCAACGACGCGGATGCCGTAGCCTTCGGCACATGGACATCCGCACACAACGCGAACGCATGCTGGCTGGAGACCTGTACGACGCGCTCGATCCTGGGCTCGTCGCCGCGCGCGCGAGAGCACGCGACCTGTGCTGGGCGCTCAATGCAACGCTCGAATCGCAGCAGGAAGAACGTCGCGGTATTTTGCGGGAACTATTCGGCAGCGGTGGCGACAGCGTGTGGATGCAACCGCCGTTCTACTGCGACTACGGCACGAACATCCATTGCGGCGAGCGCGTGTACTTCAATTTCAACTGCATCGTGCTCGACGTGTGCGACGTGCACGTCGGCGACTTCACGCTGTTCGGTCCCGGCGTGCAGATCCTGACGCCGCTGCATCCGCTCGACGCCGAGTTGCGGCGCACGCAGGAATACGGCAGGCCGATCCACATCGGCGCGGACGTGTGGGTCGGCGCTGGCGCATTGATCTTGCCCGGTGTGCACATAGGCGACCGCGCGGTGATCGGCGCAGGTAGCGTCGTGACGAAAGATATACCCGACGGCGTACTGGCCGTGGGCAATCCGTGCCGGGTTGTGCGGGAGATAGGGTAAGAGCTCCTCGTGCCGCGGCATCATCGCGATAGAATCCGCGACCATGACACCGGAACAACTCACCGCATTTCGCGAGCATGGTTATCTCTACCTGCCCGCTGCGCTGTCGAAGAAGCAGATCGAACCGCTGCGCGCACGCATCACCGAGGGTTTACGCAAGCTGCGTGAGCCGTCCTCGGCAAGAACGCTGGCCGCGTTGAAGGCCACCCCGACCTTCCAGCAGATCGGCAAACTGTCGCAGCTCATTCCGCAGGATGATCTGGTATCGCTACTCGTCAGCGCCGTGTTGCTGGCGGATGTCCGGGAACTGGCCGGCCGCGAGCTGCTCGCTGCACAGAGCCAGTTGCTGCTTACGTTGCCATCGAGCGAGCCATGGACGCTCGAGCGCCTCAACTGGCACGTCGACGTGACACCCCGGCCTGGCGCTCAGGTACCTGGCATCCAGGCCTTCATGCTGCTCGACGACCTTTCCCCGAAAGCCGGCGCCACGCTGGCGATTGCGGGCTCCCATCGCGTGACGGGTCACGATCAGGACAACAAACGCATCCGCGCCTTGCTGCGTAACGGCGGCGATCTCGCGGGCACCTTGCGCCGCGAAGACCTGGCCCTGCTCGAAATGACAGGCCGCGCCGGTGACCTGTACCTGACGGACATGCGGATGCTCCACACGCCGGCAATCAACGCGTCCGGAAAATTGCGTATGATGGCTACCGTGCGTTTTCTGCCGCCCTGAGTCCGCTCCGTGCAGGAGCCGACCCGGTTCGGCGCGGGAACGTCCGAACGACAGCGAGCACCGCGATTACGTAGGACAGGCCCATGAACAAGCCCGCCAAACCCGCCGCGCCACGCGACAAGATCACCGTCCGCCTCGCCCTCGAGTCCGACATTCCCGGCATGGTCGCCGTCACGCACGCTGCCTATCCGAATTTTCGCATCGACGAAGCCGTATACGCGCGCAGCTACAGCCTGCAGCTGCGCACGTTCCCGTCCGGCCAGTTCGTCGCGCTCGCGGGCGATCGCGTGATCGGTTACGCGCACACGCTCATCGTGCAACTCGACGAAGAGAGTCCGTGGTACAACCACGCGGAGATCACCGGTTATGGCTCGTTCAGCACGCACAACCCGGCCGGCGACACGCTGTACGGCGCCGACATCGCCGTGCATCCGGAGTGGCAGGGCAAGGGTGTCTCGGCGAAGTTGTACAAGGCGCGCAAGAACCTGCTGAAACGCCACAACCTGAAGGAGATGGTCGCTGGCGGTCGCATTCCGGGTTATTCAGCGTATCGCGGCAAGATGAGTGCGCAGGAATACGTCAACAAGGTGATTGCCGGCGAGCTGCGCGACCAGGCACTGAACGCGCACCTGAAAGCCGGCTACGAAGTGCGCGGCGTGCACTTCGGCTACCTGAACGACCAGGACAGCCTCGGCTGGGCCACGCACCTCGTGCTGCCAAATCCGGATTTCCAGCCGCGCAAACGCCTGATAGCCGGCGCGCCGGTGCGGCGCACGGCGCGCCACGTGCGCGTCTGCGCAACGCAGTACGACCAGCACCGCATCGGCACGCTGCAGGATTTCGCCGACGAGATCGAATACTTCGTCGACACCGCAGCCGTGTACGACAGCCACATCCTCGTGTTTCCGGAATACGTGTCCGCGCAGCTGTTCTCGACCTTCCAGCGCGACATTCCGCTGGCCGACGCCGTGAACCAGCTCGCCGACATGGCGCCGCAGATCGATGCGATCTTCAAATCCGCCGCCGAGCGGCATCAGCTATATATAGTCGGTGGCACGACGCCGGTACGGCGCGAGCGCGGGCTGTACAACGTCGCGCGCTTCTTCACGCCGTCGGGCAATGTGTATTCACAGGACAAACTGCACATCACGCCGGCCGAACGCGATGGCTGGAACATCCTGCCCGGCGAAAGCGTACGCATCTTCGATACACCGCTCGGCCGCATCGCCATCGCGATCTGCTACGACATCGAGTTCCCCGAGCTCACGCGCCTGCTCGTC